>JAKQYF010000400.1 GCA_023356535.1 Trichodesmium sp. MAG_R03
GAATGGTTTAGTATTTTGGTTTTATGGATTCACGAGTCGCAATATAAATCCAAGGTAACTCTAACAAAGAGCGATTGTGAACGGTAGTAACAAAAAGCCGAACTTGTTGATGACTATTATTTTTATTTTGTTTGTATTGGCTAATTTCATTGTTTATCTCACTAAAAGAATTGTTACTAAATTCAAAATGATTCTTCCATGAAAAACCATCACGATATCTGTGTCTATTTCCAACTTTGTCAATATCTTTTAGAAAAAGGTCAGCTTTATGGCGACAAATTAAAATGTTTCTTACTTTTTTACAGTTTTTGCTTAAAAATGGAACCCACCATTCTGTAAATCTGTTTTGAGATTGCCGAGCGGTAGTAAAATTCTCCTCAATATCTACTGGATTATTTGTTTTATTGGATAAACCTTCATGTGGTGGCAATAATAGCATCACATAGTCACTGGTCTGGACTTGATGGCATAAATCCTGCCAAAGACTTGGGTAATCTTCTTTCTGTCGCTCTGATTGAAATTCTCCTGGAGTATCAATCAATGCTAATGAAAGCTCAATACTTCTCCTAGGTAAGTCCACAATCACTACTAAATTTCTACGTTCTATTGTTTGAGTTGGACCAAAAGGTCCTTCAGGAGCATCTTTTGGTTCAACTTTTTCATAGGGTTCTTCGGATAAGGCATAAACCATATTGGTCTTACCAACACTACGATCGCCTATCACAATAACTTTACTCATAAAAAATACTTATAGTTTTAATTAAAATAATGGATAATCTAATAATCTTGGGTCAGTTTTGCCAGTTAATAGCCAGTAGACAGGTGCAACTAAGCCAAATGTTCTCCAAGCGTCAGGTTCTTTAAGTACCCACCCACATCCTTGAGCGATGTTGGAAAGATTTTCTCGAAAAGCATTAGGTTTAGGAGGATTTCCTACCATGCCAAATGCTGAACAAGCAAAGTAACGGATAGAACAATTCCAATCCTGACTCCATTTTTGCATTTCATAAAATAATCTGGGAAATTTTATCGTAGTAAAGTTATCTAAATCAGGTAGATAAAAAAATCCAGGTGCTAAGTCCATTTTTGAAAAAACTATAGCAAATTTAAAGTTATTAATTGGTAAACTTGTACGATTATATAGTTCATGCCTTAAGATAGACATGGCCTGAGCGTATTCTGTATCGCGCTGAGATGTAGTAGAGTCAAACATCAAAATAAATTGGTTAGCTTTTGCTAAGTCATCAAAAACATACTCTAAAAAGTCGGTGAAGCCCTCATGATCTAGCATGAGAATATCTTCAAAATATTCCCCTGGATAAGCTGTGTAGTTAGCATTAAGGGTGATAACTCGCCTCACAAAAGGGTTAAGGATATTAAAACTTTGTTTCAGAGTAATTGACAAACCACATGAAACTGGGTCACACATAGGAGGTAACAAATATCCATTCTGAAGAATATCCCTACCCATTTCTATTAAGTCTAAAGCTTTGTATTCCAACGGCTCGACAGACAAAACTGGACTATTGGGACTGGGATTTGGCCAGCAGGCTAAAGTAGTTAAATATACCAGCTTACCTGACGGTCTTGGGCCAAAAATTCTGATATCTTCCATAAAACGCAACTACAAGTCTACAGGAAACCCTGTATAAGTAATACTCTCATCATTCACAACAAATTCCTGACGAGGAATATCGACGAGATCCTCCTCAGAAATGTGCCCCGACAAAAAATGTAACCTCTGATTTTTTGAACCCCTTAAAACCTCATTTCCCGCTAAACTTTCCACAAACAAACCATCAATCAACAAATCAATATGTTGCAAAAATTCTCTCGCCCCCACTATATCTCCCCCTTCTAATTGTTCTAAACCATACCCGCTCCAACAAACTATAGTTTTACCCATACCTTGTACCCGCATTGCCAACTCTCCCAACGCCACAGCTTGAGCAAAAGGTTCTCCTCCAGAAAAAGACATCCCTGCTAAATCAGGCTGTTGTGCAAAAACCTCCCACACTCTATCAACAGTTACAACTTGATTAAGTTTAAACTGCAAATAATCGGAATTTTGACAACTAGAACAACGAAACGGACAACCCTGTACCCACAAGACCATCCGTGTTCCTGGACCATTAGCACGAGAACGGGGTAACCATGAAGCCAGATTCAACAATTTCTGATTAGCCATTATTAATAGTCCTGACCAAAAAATAAGTTCTAAAATCTCCCCTTTGACAAAAGCTTTCACTTCGATAGACCACAGTAGGGGCATTAGCGGAGCTTTGCCTCAGCAAATAGCCATTCACCCCTACAGGGTTTTGGTAACCAATCTGAAAACAGGTATAAGGGGTATAAATAATTTAGTCATCTAAAGATGACTTAAGCTATTAGCCAAAGAACTCAATCCTTGGCTTGACTGGCTGATCACCAATCAATGATAACTGGAACGACGTTCCGCTCGCTCTTTCCCCCCTTGATATGACTCTGATATCGTTTGAGAAGGAACAGAATACAAATGTCGTAACTCCTCAGCTACAGGTTCCCCATCCCATTGAGTCCATTCCAACCGATAGCCTTGCTCCTGAAATATACGCATTGCTTCCACCGTCCGTGCTGCACAAGAATGAGGTTCTTCTGGCGGACCTGCCAAAGCAATTTGTTCACCATAAAAGTCTACTCGAATTTGAGTATTCACACCTTCATGGGTTTCTACCTCCACCACAGCATCGCCATTATCAAACTCTCGCAGATAAGCTTCATATCCCACCATTCTCTGAGATGCAATCAACTTCTCAGCTGCTTCTTGAATACTATCTGCTTGACCTTCAAATACACTAATACGTTGGTGCAAAATCTCAATATCAGCTTCCCTTAACCGCTGCCAGTTACTTTTAGCTCCATCAATGCTAGTCTGTAGTTCTTGAAATATCACTTCAGGTACCCGGGAATGCAACCCCCTTAGCCTTTGTTCTAAATATTCAATCTGAGCCACCCACTGTTCTCGTAATCCTTGCATAACTTGTATTCGTGCATCATCCAAAGCTTGTAAATAACCCTGAGCTTCTGCCAAATTACCATTATTCAAAGCTT
>JAKQYF010000401.1 GCA_023356535.1 Trichodesmium sp. MAG_R03
GATGTGCGATCGCAAACTTTGTATTTGGGTTGAGCTATTGTAGGGTATGTTAATGAAATGTAACGCACCATCTATTGACAAAAAAACAAACCATTTCCAACCACAAAAACTCACCTATGTGATTTTGTTCGTTATTTTAGTAACTTTCTTAGTGTAGCATTACTTTTGATAAATAATAACTAGCCATCAATGTTATGGCGAAGGGGTGAAGAAATCAATTAGGGCTGGCTGATTCAATCTCAAAGCATTGATCAATATAGGTGTTGGCCTTTTTTGGATCTTGATTTCGCGGTGTATTTTCGGTCCTGAGAGACCAATTTGCTAGTATTTTGGGGTGATCATAGCAGAAAAATCAAGGGACAATTCTTCTAACTACCCCGACCGGGAGGGGTTAAGGGTGGGTCCCCTAGTCTTTAAAAGGACTTTTTGAGCAAACCCTAATTATCTTGCTTTACCCAATACTGGCCTCCATTGCCATATTTCTAGAGATTGCTCCCCTCGACTCCGCTTCCGTCGCCATGACTATAATTTTCACTTTTGACTTTTCAGTTCCGTGTATCGGTACTTAGATGTCTCTGAAAAAAAATTTCTGAGGGATGATATGAAATTTTGGCAAGATGGGTAAGTTAAACTCAGGAGAAAAAAATTATTAGTCCAACCCTTATAGGAGAAAAAATGAAAACTGAATTTAAGGCTAAGTTCTTACAGCACGTTGCTAAGAAGAGAAAAGAAGAGGGTTTTACCCTGATTGAATTATTGGTTGTTATTATTATTATCGGGATTTTGTCCGCTATTGCGTTGCCTTCTTTCTTGAACCAAGCTAATAAAGCGAAGCAGTCTGAGGCTAAAACCTATGTAGGTTCTATAAATAAAGCCCATCAAGCTTATTTTACGGAAAAAAGTACATTCCAAACTGATATAGACGTTTTAGGTGTAGGTATTGTAACTCAAACGTTAAACTATAAGTATACTATTCCGACCGGCTCTGCCAGCGAAGCAATAACTAAGGGAGATACAAACTTTACGACAACGCTCAGTTCCTATGGTGGTTTGGTGTATATTGTTACTTCGACTTCTGGTGCCACTAGTAGGACAGCGCTTTGTGAAACTGATAAGCCAGGGCTCAGTAGTGTAGAGAGTGGGAATACTGATTGTTCTCAGGCCGGCGGTATGAGTGCTGTAGGTACTTAATAATACATTGCTAGAGTCAAGTTAACAAAAATTTTCTAGTCTACAAAAGCAATTAAAAATTAAAGTGAGTAAACATCCCAACTATTACTCACTTCGTTTTTTGTTTGATTTACTTCAGGGTCTTCACAAATTATAATAGCAATCTTGTGGGTACAAATAATTTAATTGGCAAAAAAACAACCCAATGTTTGTTAAAGGAAGGATGTGCTCGATGAGCTAGTTTTTAAGAAGCTGTGATTGCTCAAACCTGATAGGAGAAAAAATGAAAACCGAATTTAAGGTTAAGCTTCTGCACTATATTGCTAAGAAGAGAAAAGAAGATGGTTTTACTGTGATTGAATTGTTGATAGTTATCATCATTACCGGGGTTTTGTTCAGTATTGCTTTGCCTTCTTTCTTGAACCAAGCTAACAAAGCAAAGCAGTCTGAGGCTAAAGCCTATATAGGTTCTATGAATAAAGCCCATCAAGCTTATTTTGTAGAAAACACTACATTCACAACTAATATAGAAGCTTTAGGTATAGGTGTTACAACTACACCTACAAATAACTACAAGTATGAAGTTTACAGTAATGCAGAAAATAAGAATGTTCTGAGTAAAGGAGTATCACAGAATCCAAGTGCGCTTAATTCCTATGGTGGTACTGTATTTGTTGTAGATGCGGGAGATAATTCTACTCTTAGGTCAATACTTTGTGAAACTACAAGTCCAGGTGCAAATACTTTGCAACATGATCATACAGATTGCTCTCAAGGTAGTATGAAGCCTATAGGTGGCAGTTAATAATATATGACTATAGTCAAATTGAGAGAGATTTTCTACTCTACAAAAGCAATTTACGATAAAGTAAGCAAATATTCCAACTACTACTCAGTTGGTTTTTTATTTTATACAATATTCATAAATTATAATAATACTGTTGTGAGTACAACTAATTGGCAAAAACAAGCAACCCAATGTTTGTTAAAAGGAGAATATGCTCAAGGTGCTAGTTTTTATGAAGCGGCCATCGCTAAGGAACCAGAGGTCAAATCCCATTACTGGCATTTGGGGTTAATGCTACTGTTACAGGAGCAAGAAGTAGAAGCGCAGACAACCTGGCTGTTAGCAATGGCAGACGGGGAAAGAGAACAGATTGAAGAATGGACAGCAGAATTAACAGAGGTGTTACAAACAGAAGCAGAGCGACGGGAAACAATTAAGGATATTTCTGTAGCTTGGGCACTGCGGCAGCATTTGCGGGAAATTAATCCTGGAGATATAGATAATGTTTTACATTCGATCCAGTTGAGTATTCAACTTAATACTTACACAAAAGAAGAATTAACTTCTTCTGGTATAATCGATCTACTCCAGTATGATCAAGGGATAGAAATAAATTCGGAACTATTAATGCAGTTTTTGCGCGACCTCTTAGATTATATACCTTTCGATTCTGAATCTCTCCAACTAGCAGAAGCTTGTATCCCCCATATTCGTGATACTCAAGTCTTTACAGATATTTTAGTAGACACTGCTTTGAAAATTTCTTTATTACAAGGAAAACCAGACCAGGCAGCGGAAATAGCTGAGTTGGCCTTGCGCTTGGAACCCGAAAATACTAGGTTACTATCACAAATAGCTACTTTTCACCAAAATGCTGGCAATGCTGATCAGGGAATAGAATTTGCTAAACGCTGCTACGATTTACAAAAGGATATACCTGGGCAGGTTTTTGCCAGTCATATTATTCTCCGAGGATTAATGCATGCAGGTAGGGGACATTCAACAGAAGCTGCAGTTTTTTTCAAAAAACATGAATCTTTGATATCATCTTTAATTGATTTACAGCCCACAGAAATCAAGCAACAACTTACCATGAATCTATTTAGCGCTGGATTTTATTTTCCCTATGTGAG
>JAKQYF010000402.1 GCA_023356535.1 Trichodesmium sp. MAG_R03
GTGTACATCTAAACCTAATAAATGACCAACTCCGTGGGGAAAAAATAATGCATGAGCATCCATTTCTACTAACTGTTCTGGTTGACCTTTTAAGATTCCTAAATTAACTAATCCTTCGGCAATAGTTTTAGCTGCTAATAAATGAATATCTAAATATTCTACACTTGGTTTAACTTGAGCAATACAATTATCATGGGCAGCTAAAACTACATCATAAATATCTCTTTGTGTGGGAGAAAATTTACCAGAAACAGGCCAAGTTCGAGTCACATCACTTGCCCAACCTAAAGTTGTTTCTGCCCCCACATCTGCTAATAGTAAATCTCCTGTTTGTAGAGGATGATAATATTCTACATTGTGCAAAACTTCCCCATGTACAGTCACAATACTTATGTAAGCACAGGTCATATTATGAGAAAGAATAATACTCTCCATTGCAGCACGGATATTAGCTTCAAATTTAGCATTTTTTGTGGCTGCCATTCCTGCTTTATGAGCTTCTACTGTTACTGCTGCTGCTTGTTTAATTTCTGTTAAAGCTGTATGATCATGGCTAAGTCTTAAAGAGATAATTGCTTTTGTTAATTCTAAGTCAATTTCTTGGGGTTTATTAGAAGGAAAAATATCGCGATTTAAAATCTGAGATTGTGTAATTTTAGTAGTGGGGTTTTGTACCGCAATAGTTGCTGCATTTGCGGTGTAATATTTTAATTCTTTAATCGGAAAAGCAGCATCAGCACCTATAATTTCTGCGAAGCGATCGCGTGTTGGTATTCCTCCATGCCAAAGTAGATCACTAGGGGATGGATTATCCATAAATAGTTCTAATTTTCCTCCTTCTAGACGGATAGCAGCATCTTTAATAGGTAGCCCAGCAAAATAAAGAAAGTGACTGCTAGAACGGAAGGGAAAAGTATTAGCTGGAAAGTTGCGGGAACTAGAACTACCTGACCAAAGTATTGCTGGAAAATTAATTAATTTTGCTAATTTTTGTCGTCGGTTACGGAGTGTTTTGGATAGATAAGTATAATTGGCTGGAATTTGCATGGTAGTTATTTATTGAATTGTTATTTATGGTTACTAGAGATTGTTAATAAACTCAATCAGGACTTAAATACGTATATGAAACTATACACCATTGGTAGGATGTCCTACTATATATGGTGGTTATAAATAAGTCTTGTCAATATATGAAAGGTATTCAAGGATCTAAGTACTTTGAGCGGATGGTAAGTTACAGTTGAAGATTAATTTCTGCTATCTATTTACTAAAACCATAACCATAACTCAGAAGTTGCTCTAATATACTACCGGGAACAGTAGGGTTTAGTCTCCAAACCCTGAAGTCAGGAAATACAAATATTTTTCTAAAGATGTACGGAAAGATGTACGGAAAGATGTACGGAAACTTATAGAAGTTATTATGGCTAGCATATCATGGTATGGAGTTTCCTAAGAAAGTCTTTACAAAGATTTTTGTTCTTAGGAGTGTGTTCCATCTTTCTGAAAACCGATATAACTTTTTTAATTAAAACTCTATAAAGGATTCACTATACTTCAATTCATGTTAATAGACTTAAGATATAGCGATCTAACATTCTTTTCTGGGGGGAGTTGCAGGAGCAATTTCTCTGTGGTTAATTAGTATAAATAGCTTAAGCAAGCTGTTAAAATTCTTCAATTTTTTTCTGGTTAATTAGCTTTTTATTCTCATTCAGAATAGACAGCAAATTTTGGACAAATATTGACGGAAAATATTAACCAAAAATCTAGAGAATAACCTTTCATTCACAGCAAGTATAATGTTGAAAAAATATCTATCTGAAGCATCATATCAAGCAATATTTATTGGTTATAATTTTATCCCAATTAATGCTGGGACAATGCTGTCAAATCCTGCTACTAAAATACTGGCATTTTTAAATAACTATCGAATTCACAAAAATATTAAATATTTGACTGTTAATAATTACAATTTGAAGTTAGACATCTATCAGACTCTTGTAACTAAACCACAACCAACAGTAATTTTTATTCATGGTGGGGGTTGGGTAGACCGTCCCAAAGAGGTGGAGCTGTTTTTTTTATTGCCATATTTGAAAATGGGTTTTTCCGTCGTTAATGTGGGATATCGTTTGGTAGCACAGTCTCTAGCACCGGCAGCAGTGGTAGACTGTCGATGTGCTTTAGGCTGGGTGATCAAGAATGCTCAACAATACAATTTCGATGTGGAAAAAATCATTGTCAGTGGGTTTTCTGCTGGCGGTCATTTGGCTATGACAACAGGTATGTTATCTGCTACTGCTGGTTTTGACTATTATTGCCCTAGTGATGAGGAATTAAAGGTGGCTGCAATTGTTAATTGGTATGGTATTACTGATGTCAAAGATTTGCTGGAGGGAACAAATGTTCAAGATTATGCTCTGAAGTGGATAGGAAACCAGAGCGATCGCTTGAAAATAGCGGAGCGTGTTTCTCCAATTAATTATGTACATTCTCAACTGCCGCCTATTTTTACTGTTCATGGTGATGCTGATTTAATTGTGCCATATAATCATGCAGTAAGATTTCACGAATTACTTAATCAAGCTAATGTGCCGAATCAATTATTAACTATTCCAGGGGGTGGTCATGGAGAATTTGGTTATCGTAAAAATCTCGATATTTATGAAAATATTGAGTCTTTTCTCAAAAAATATGGCTTGTTAACTTGACTTTAAATTTACTTTTAAATAATCCCCATATTCTAGCTTCATATTTTGAAGGTTGGGAGCGAATAATTACTAATCATGCTTAATGTTTAAGAGAACTTGTAACAGAAACTATTCAAGACAATACTTGAGCAATAGATATTGCTATTTGATCAGCTATGGGTGGTGTTACAGCATTGCCAATTTGACCTAATCAGGACTTACGCAAAGGCACTATATATACACCCTTGGTGCGTTACGCTAGCGGTAACACACCCTACTAGACCGACATAGCTAAAATGGTGCAATAAGGGTAGCTTGGGTTGAAGGAGGAAACTTAACCATAATAAGCCTTTGTTGGGTTTCACTTCGTTCTACCCTACCTACATTTTTAGTTGTG
>JAKQYF010000403.1 GCA_023356535.1 Trichodesmium sp. MAG_R03
ACAGCTGCAGCACTCAGAGTATTGTCAAAAATTTCTATAGCAGTTTCAGCAAGTTTTTTCCCTTGTTTATAGTTACCTTTAGCTAGTTCACATTCGGCGAGAAAATCATAAGCACGGGCTAGTCTAAAAGAAGGCTGGGAGGTATCTAAAACTTCTATTGCTCTATTCGCAACAGTTTCCAGCTGAACCCAACTCTCTAAAATCTGTAAAACTTCTCCCCAACCATTGATAAACTTAGCAACTAAGTCTAGACGGTTCATTGCCTCAAAACCTTCTACTGACAGTTTAAAATAAGAACCAGCCTTCTTGTCAGCTCTATTTTTTTCTACTCGATGTGTCACCCCATAACTCTGCCACCACAAACCCAAATAATAATAAGTATGAGCAACCCGCAACAGGTTGTTAAGTTGTTGCCAAAGTTCAAGACTCCGTTGATAATGATCTCGGGCTGTTTCCTCAAAATCATCTGCCAACCTACCTAAAACAAATTCCAGACTCGCCTCTAGTTCTGCTTCTAAAGTAATTCCTCTATTAGCCAATTCTTGCCTAGCCTCTAACAAATCTTGATAAGTAGACTCTGGCAAACCTAGGTCAGCATAATCTAAAAATATTTCTGCCCCACTTTCCAAAACCTTCTGGTAAACATTCTCACTCGTCTGCCGAATAAAATCTATTAACTCTTGAGTAAGAGTTTCAAATACAGTTACACTCGTCCAACTAGCAAAATCAGGAATTAAGCGAATAAACTTCCGGGAAACCTCTGCATTTATCCATAAAAGTATTGGGAAATGAAAATTTTTTCTAAACTCCTCCCGTGCCAAACCCATTGAGACGAGCAGTTGATCAATATTCCTGACCGACTCCAAACCCCAAACTGTCAAAGCATTTGGTTGTTGTGCTTCTGAATGTTGACAAATAGCGGCATAGAGTTCTGCCACTGACTTATCTAGTTCCAACTCTGCCAAGTCTCGAGAAAAAGACTCTCGGAGTTGTTGAATTAGGTATTGACGCTGAGTTAGATTATTACAGCAGACCAGAAATAGCCGAAATCTCCCTTGAGACATTTCCATGCCTCGAAGTAATTTCTGTAATAATTTTTGATTGTTAACTTTTAGGTTACTAGACATTTTTGTTTATAGTTGAGCATTCACCTATCAAATACTTATATTATACTAGAGCGTCTACCTTCAAAAATAGTAACTTTTGTCTGAATGTTGCACTTGATTTAATTGAAGTTTGGTATAACTAAATTCTTTAACTAACTTTTTGATGGCATCTTCAAAGTTTAGGTTTTAATTTAATTCAAAATAATAGACTTTTTGACCTTTTGAAATGAGTAAATCTCGATATTCTCTCAGACGGGTTAATGTATAGGTGAGTTTAAATTTATGATAGTTGAGGCGGTTGCATAGTTCCTTTGATTCTACTAATACAAAGTCTGTATCGGTCTCCAAAGCTGGATGATATTCAAAGAGCTGGTTAGCTAGGATTAAAGTTAAGGTTTTCATTTGAATATATAGCTGAAATTATTTTCAAATAAAACTACCTTAACTCTTTCAACAACTCATCAGTAAATGGGTTTTCTCCTGCCTGAAGTGCTTTTATCCATTCTTGTCGTTGTGCTTTTCTCTCCTCATTGCTCGTCCATTCTACAAATACCTGAAAATCTATTATTGCTCCTTCAATATCCCCTGTTAATGCTCTTGCCAGTCCGCGACTATCAATAATATCGCCATCTTTCGGGCTCAGGACAACTGCTTTTTCACAGGCGAACATAACATCAGCAGCTTTTTTATAAAGACTGCCATACCGACAAAGTGTATTCCAATTAAAAGCAGAAATTTGAGTGGGATCGATTTTTTCTGCTTTTTGGTAGGAGGCGATCGCTTCTTTAACTTTTCCCTCTTTGACAAAGCTCCGTCCTTTATATAACTTTGTAGTAATTTTATTTTTTTCTATCCCCACAGAAGTTGACCTTACCAAAACCTTACTAACCTGCTGTGGTATCTCCCGCAAAAAAGTCGAAACCAAAACCCCCACCCCATCTCCATCAAATTGTGTCAACCCCACATGAATACCTATCAACTGCCCCGCCTCATTCAAAACCGCCCCCCCACTCATACCTGGATATACACCCTCACCAGGTACAGTAGGCTCATAAGTTAAAAGATCTCCTGCTCGTGGGTTAGTCACCTTCGCCGGAGTAAACTGAAAACCTTCCCTATTCTCAACTTTAGGCCAACCCCCCACATAAACTTGACTATTTTTCCTTAACTGACTCGCCTCCCCTATTTCAGCCACCTTATATTGCTTCACACTAGCAAACTTAAACACAGCCAAATCTGCATCTGGATAACGGTAGATAATTTCTAGTTTCAGAATTTCCGCATCCTCCCCCGGTTTTTTACTACGAACAACTACTCGATAATCATTTGGGTACAAAAAAATATGCTTGGCACTCAGCACATAATAAGTAGAATCTTTTTTACCAATAATAACCCCCGAACCTAATGAGCTAAAAAGGTCACCTCCAGAAACAACACTACGAGCAACAACTTCTACAGTCATATTTTCAGCTAATCTATTTAAAGCAAGTAGATTTATCCCAAAATGCCGATTTGGGAAGGGCGGGGCAAGGGTTTGAGAACCCTTTCTGGAGATGTATATTCGATTTAAAAGAGTACCTGGAATAAACAATACCAAAAATAAACCAGTAACTAAACCTATCAATGACCACTTCTGCAACTGCTGCCGTTTTTCCTGTTCCTGTTTTAGTTCCTGTAGTGTTTCTACTGCTTTTCTTTGCCGAATTAAACCGACCAAATAATCATGTATTAACTGATAATTATCCTCTGGATTTTCTGGCAACAAAAATACTAAGCTAGAATCTACAAAAATCTTTAATACTAACTCTAACTTCTCCGGATTCAATTGACTTTCTTTCTCTAACTCTGCCTTGCTTTTCAGGGGACGAGTATTATTTTCATTAGTCAACAACAACAATACTAAGCGAGCTAATTTTTCATTTTCTTTTCCACAGTCCTTCACTACTGAT
>JAKQYF010000404.1 GCA_023356535.1 Trichodesmium sp. MAG_R03
AAATCAATGAGTTAGGAAGAAACACCAATCACCAAAAAATGTCAAAAATCCTTTCCTTCCTACTTTAGACGATCTATTCGCTTAGACAATTTGACTAAAAAGCCTTGCAAGTTCTCTTTTTAAAGTTCTCTTTTTTATTACCTAGCACCTCCCCTACGGTGCATGAGCAATCGCTTCATTGGAAGCTAGAAGTTAAACCAGGAGAATTTGTTGCTATAGTGGGTCCCTCTGACAGTGGCAAGTCTACTTTGTTTCCTTTGTTGTTAGGATTTGAGCAACCAGAACTTACACAAAGGAACTATATATAGAGCCTTAGTCCGTTAAGCTAGCCCCATTCAAGTCGCGAAGCGTTCGCTCCGCTTTGCGTCAGCAAAACACACCCTACCAATAACGTTCATGTGTAAGTCCTAATAAAGAAAAAACAAAAGTTCCGGAGGAAAGAAAGGCGTAATTGAAAGGGAAGGGACACAGAAAAAAGAGAAAAAGATAGCAAGGAGCGATATGAACAGAAAAGAAATAAAACAGAGCGATATAAACAGTGCCCAGTATTTATCGTATTATATGGAACTAAATGACGCAGAACTAGAGAAAGTGACTGCTGGGGGTTGGTTAGGGAGGCTGTGGGTCACCGCGCGCGTCGTCCATTGGCTTTGGAAGAGGAGGGAGGGGATTTCGGAAATTATCGAGAGCTATTTCTGAAACACGGCTGGAGAAAATTCAGGACATTTTTAGAATGGATTTGCAGAAAAATACGGTCGCGATCTAAGAGTAATTAGCCGTTGGGAACCCACATTATACGGACGTTGCATGCAACGTCCCTCTGTTGTTGTGGATTTCTTGGTGGAAAATTAGATTGATCAATTCGTGAGTGGGAATGTCTTAATTGTGAGGCGAAACATCGTCGCGTAGCGGAAAGGAGCTCTATCGCTTCGGAAAATGCAGCCAGAAATAAAAAGGAGACAAAAAATGGACAGGTCGGCCAGCATAAGACTACTGCCAAAGTAGCAGCAGCCTGTGAGATGTCAACCCGCCGAGGGGCTACGGCTCGGTACGAAACCCAGTGCCTTTAGGTCGGGGAGGATGTCAATTAAACTAGAGCTACTAGCAAAGAACCAAATACTCAAAAGCCAAAATATGGTACTAAAAATCTGGTTCTATAATAGGCTCATCAAAATCATCACTAGGCTCATATTTTTTCGTTTTAGCAGATATTAATTTTACTATAGGTTTGTGATTTTTAGTAATAATAATTTCTTTTCCTTCAGCAGCCATTTCTAATAATTGATTAATATGTAATACAGCTTCCTTAATATCTATAGTTTTCACAATTCTCTATATTTGTAAAAGATTCAACCTCTTAAGGATATCACAAATAGTTGTCAACTCTAAATGTCAAATAATTTTCTGAAATTACTGAGAGCGTCAAAATTTTGACTTTTTAAAATCTTACTTTTAATTGTTAACTTTTGTTAAATTTTGTTTGCTTTTGACAAAAAAAATTTACTTTTGAATGGGTGACTTTCTCTCCCAAAGAGGGTAACTTTTGATTTTTAAATTTTGACTTTTGACTTATATTAAGATTTTGACTTAAATAAATAAACCCCGCTCCACTCTCTTAATATTGGTAAAACAAAAGTAATAGGCGCTCTTTCTTCAACCCTTACTCGTGCTGTTATTGTCGTACCCGCAGTAAATTTTTGTTGTGGTCCTTTGGAAGAAGACCATTGATAACCACTAAAGATATTATCATCTTTTCTTAGTTGAGCATAAGTTTCAATTTGCCCCCCACTTTCCCCAATAATATTTTGTACTATCTCTGGATTTCCTACTACAAAATTTGCACCTTCTTTAGTCACAGGAAAATTAGAGATAGAAGTAATATTGCCAATAATTCCCCCAAATCTTTCCCGTTTAACAGTATCAGGAGTAATCTGAATTTCTAGATTAGATTTAATTCGTTTGCCATCCTTAACAGGGAAATAACTAACTGCCACTAATCCTGATGACTTTCCTTGAACATTAATTTTACCCAAAACAGTACCAGGATTTACATATTGTCCGACAGTGCTTTTAATTTCCAAAATACATCCATCTACAGGACTAAGAATTTTACTATTATCTGCCACCTGTTTTTCTAATTGAGCAATTTCTCGATTAACTTCTTCTATTTGATTTTTGCGAGCATTTGCTGCTTCTAAATTTTCTTGTTCCAAACGTTTTTTCTGAGTATTTAAATCCTGTAAATCAACTTTTAATTGAGCCATTGTATTCTGATTTTCTAAATATTTTTCCATAGCCTCTGTTTCCTGCAATTTAACTTCTTGTAACTGTACCTTTATCTCATTAATTTGATTGATATTATCCAAAAATTGTTTAGAATTTTCTGTCGTTTGTGAATCTAATGCCTGTAGTTGAGTTTCAATTTCTCTAATAGTATTAATATTATCTAAATATCTCTGATTAGTTTCTACTTCCTCTACTTCTAAATCTTTGAGTTTATCCTTAATTTCATTAATAGTGCTGAAATTTTGTAAATATTTTTCTTCAGTTTCTGCTTCCTGCACTTCTACTTGTTTTAATTCAGTTTGAATTTGAGCAATAGACTGTAAATTTTGCCTAAACTCTTGTTCTGTTCGTAATAAATTATCTTGAGAAATAGCACCTTTAGTAAATAATTCTTTCCGCTGTGTTAGTCTCTGCTGAAAAACCGGAACTAATTCTTGAGCATCTTTTAAACGTTGCTGTAAACTTTCTCGTTGTTGTTGCAATGCCAACTCATTTTTATCCCGCAAAATAGGAGTTAAATTTTTGGCATTTTGTAACCGTTGCTGGAGGGTAATCTTTTGTTCAGCGATCGCCTGTAATTTTTTATCCCTCAATTCAGGAGTTAATTTTTTAGCATCTCCCAAACGTTTTTCCAAACTTATTCGTTGTTTGTTAATTTCCTGTAATTTTTCCTCTTTTAATCTCGGAGTAACAGCTTGCATATCTTGTAAACGTTGCTCCAAAGTCTGACCTTGTTCC
>JAKQYF010000405.1 GCA_023356535.1 Trichodesmium sp. MAG_R03
GAAAACTCTGCTGGTAGGAAAATACGAGAAGCGATAGCAGCATTAAAATTAGAGAGTTTTTACAGTAAAGATGATTTATTATTAACTTATCTAAACAAAGTTTATTTAGGATTGGATTTATATGGATTTGAAGATGCTGCGAGATTTTATTTTGGAAAAAGTACTCAAGATTTAACCTTATCAGAAGCAGCAACATTAGTAGGAATATTACCAGCACCTAATAGTTTTAATCCAGTACAGAATTATCAAATAGCTATAGAAAAAAGAAATAGGGTTCTTTATCGAATGCTTAGTTTAGGTATGATAGACCAACAGGAAGCAGATAGAGCTAGGCGATCGCGCATAGAAATTAATTCGAAAGCTATAGAAATTATCCAAAGTACAATAGCACCTTACTATTATAGCCATGTCTTTAGTGAACTAGAAAATTTATTAGGAAAAGACTTAGCTAAAGAAGGAAATTTTATTGTTCAAACAGCTTTAAATCCTGAAATTCAAACCCATGCAGAAATAACTTTACAAGATACAATTAATCAAGTTGGTTCTTATACTAGTTTTTCTCAAGGAGCTATAGTCACAATAGATTCAAGAAATGGGGAAGTTATTGCTATGACTGGAGGTGCAGATTATCAAAAAAGTCAGTTTAACCGGGCTACTCAAGCACAACGTCAACCAGGTTCCACTTTTAAAGTCTTTGCTTATGTTGCTGCCATAGAAAAGGGGATACCAGCAACAAAATTATATTCTTGTAGTTCCCTTAGATGGATGGGTCAAACTTACCAAGGTTGCCAACGGAGTAGTGGTAATACAAATATGTATGATGGTTTGGCACTTTCTGAGAATGTGGTAGCTTTGCGGGTCGCTCAACAGATGGGTTTAGATAGAGTGGTAAAAATGGCAAAGCGTTTAGGGATTAAATCTAAGTTAAATGCTGTGCCTGGATTGATTTTGGGTCAAAGTGAAGTTAATGTTTTGGAAATGACTGGTGCTTATGGGGTATTTGCTAATCGTGGAATGGCCAATAAACCCCATACTATTAGAAAGATTATAGATAGTAGTGATTGTAGCGATCGCAATAATATTGACACTTGTCGCTGTATTTATTCATATAACCCCGACCCAAATTGCGAAAACCCCCAGGGAGATATTCAAGCAAACCGGCCTATTCTACAACCATATGTAGCAAAGACCATGACTCAAATCCTTCAAGGAGTTGTACAATATGGTACAGGTCGTAGTGCTAATTTGGGGTTGGGAGAAGCGGGTAAAACTGGTACAACTAATCGAGGAGTAGATTTATGGTTTATTGGATATATTCCTAACCAAAGTATGGTTACAGGAATTTGGCTAGGAAATGATAATAACTCTCCTACTTACGGCAGTAGTGGGCAAGCTGCACAATTATGGGGAAATTATATGAAAAAAGTTGTGGGTAAGTAAGAAAAACCTTAAATTTATTTACCTAAATATTTATCTAAAGACAACAATAAATTTCTGTATTCTTGAATTATAAAAACTGCTATATTTCCTATTTCAGCTATATTTAATTACCGTAGCCTAGAGTAATACAATTGGTATCAAAAATAAAAAGTACAAAAGTTGGACTAAATCTTGAAATAAAGGAATAAATAATATAGATAACTGTATATTTATAAATTATTGACAGGGTAAGTGGACAACTAATACTACCAAGATTTATTTGAAATATGAGCAAAGTTTGGTAAAATAGAATTTTGTAAATACTTAATAGTAGATTGGTAAAAAAATGGATATTAAACAAGGCTTTGTTGGTACAATTGGTAACACACCATTAATTAGATTAAATAGTTTCAGTGAAGAAACTGGATGTGAAATTTTAGGCAAAGCAGAATTTCTTAATCCAGGGGGTTCGGTAAAAGATAGAGCAGCACTTTATATTATTAAAGATGCAGAAGAAAAAGGTTTACTTAAACCTGGTGGAACAGTTGTAGAAGGAACTGCTGGTAATACAGGAATAGGTTTAGCACATATTTGTAATGCGAAAGGTTATAAGTGTTTAATTGTTATTCCCGAAACTCAATCTATTGAAAAAATGGATGCTTTAAGAACTTTAGGGGCGGAAGTTAAACCTGTTCCAGCAGTTCCCTATAAAGACCCAAATAACTATGTAAAAATATCAGGTAGATTAGCATCAGAAATGGAAAATGCTATTTGGGCAAATCAGTTTGATAATTTGGCAAATAGAATTGCTCATTATGAAACAACCGGACCGGAAATTTGGGAACAAACTGATGGGAAAGTAGATGCTTGGGTAGCTGCTACTGGTACGGGTGGAACTTTTGCTGGTGTATCATTATTCTTAAAAGAAAAAAATTCGCAAATTAAAACTGTTTTAGCTGACCCCATGGGCAGTGGTCTTTATAGTTATGTGAAAACTGGGAAAATTTCTAGTGAAGGCAATTCTATTACCGAAGGTATTGGTAATAGTCGGATTACGAAAAATATGGAAAATGTGCCGATAGATGATGCGATTCGAGTTGATGATAAAGAGGCGGTAAAAATAGTTTATCAAATGTTAAGAAAAGATGGTTTATTTATGGGTGGTTCTGTAGGAATTAATGTTGGCGCAGCAATGGCTTTAGCAAAACAAATGGGTCCTGGTCATACTATTATCACTGTATTATGCGATAGTGGGGCTCGTTATCAATCAAAATTATTTAATCGTGAATGGTTAGCTAATAAAAATCTATTACTGGATGAAGTATAGTTTTGAGTGTTTATAGTGGAAAATAGTCAAATTGAAAGACGTTTATTAGTCTGTCAAAATTATACTTTTTGTAAGCAAGGTTCAGCAAAAGTATTAGCTACTTTTAAGACATTTGATATACGAATCTATCCCACTAATAGTCAAATGATGATATACTGATAAGTGTTACTCAGTGTATATATTGGGAAAAAAATGGCAGGTAGATTTGAAGGATTAAGTGACATAGAATGGAAGTTATTT
>JAKQYF010000406.1 GCA_023356535.1 Trichodesmium sp. MAG_R03
GGGTTGATCATTGTCAAAATTGTGGGCAAGTTATGGACAGGGACTTGAATGGGTCAATCAATCTCGAAAATTGGACAAAAAATGCCGATAGCTTATCGGTGAACGCCTGTGGACTTGAAGGAGCCATCTCCCTTGGTTGAAGCAGGAATTGAACAGCAAGCCTGTCTAGGTTTGTATAGGTTTCATGAAGCAGCTGGAAACCTTCAGGAAGTAAAATTGAAGGGGATTTATCTAAATGTTGGTAGAAGACCCGCGCTGTCCCAAGTATAGCAGCGTCGGTAGGATGTCGATAAGTTAATACCAATGTTAATGGTCCATAAAAAAGTAGTAAAATGGTTAACAACCGAGTATGGCGTTATTTTTATTCCTACTTTTGAGTTATCCCAAATGGTTGCCAAGTCAGGAAAAAAGAAACGTAAATTAAACTCAAAAACAGTTCGCCAAATGCTACATTGGGCACACTATCGTTTCAAACAAACTCTTAAGTTCCATGGTTTAAAACGAGGGGCAACTGTATATAGATGTAACTGAGGAATATACTTCCAAAACCTGTACAAAGTGTGGCCATGTTCATCAAAACTTAGGAGGCTCAAAGCATTTTAAATGTCCGCACTGCGGTCACTCAATGCCGAGAGATTGGAATGGCGCTTTGGGAATATTCCTCAAAGCATTGCGAGATACCGCCAATGTTGATGGTTGTGCCGTCACATTGCTATGAAAGGTTTTCCCAACTTTTAGCGGGAATTGCCGGGCAAGATGTATCTGTAGCTAATATTCTGAAATATTAACAACTTTGAGATTTGATCTTAAAGGAGTTAGTACAGGCAGTTTGATAATGCCTTTAACAGTCCAAGTTTGGATTTCTTAAAAATTCCTGCTCTCCAGGGCGGGGAGTATCAATTATAAAATTTGTTGTCCTATCTTATTGGGAGAATTTGATTCATGGCTCATTCAGTTAAAATTTATGACACTTGCATTGGTTGCACTCAATGTGTTCGTGCTTGTCCATTAGATGTTCTAGAAATGGTACCTTGGGATGGTTGCAAAGCAGGCCAGATTGCTTCATCTCCTCGTACTGAAGATTGTATTGGTTGTAAGCGTTGTGAGACTGCTTGCCCTACTGACTTTTTGAGCGTTCGGGTTTATCTGGGTGCTGAAACTACTCGCAGTATGGGTCTGGCTTACTAATATTAACTTTAGATGCGGGTGGCTTATTAGTACAAGCTAAAGCCTAATCAAGAACACATGATTATCAGATAATTGGGCTATATATATTGGATGGAAACTTTTCTGATCTATAAAATTTGACTGTCAAAGCTGAAAATGCTGGGCATAAAATTATTAGTTGTGAGTCTCCAAAACACTAGCCAAGATTGTTTAAGTTCAGACGAAAAAGTCAATAAGTGGCTTAAAGATACCAGGGCAAACGCATCCTGCCAATAAACCGTGGGTAATTATTAATAAACCATGGTTTATTGCGCTTTTTGACAGTCAACTTTTTACATATATAGGACTTACGCATGAACGCTATTGGTAGGGTGCGTTAGCGCGCTAGCGTAACGCACCAAGGCTCTATAGAACCCATTTGGGGTCTATTTAATAAGTTACAAGTCCAATAGCCATCTGGGTTTGATGATTCTGGGAGCCATTTTTCGTGATTTTTTTGTCTCTTGAACCCCTATAGTTGTTGAGCTACTTAAAACGGCTTTTATGAATACTTTGCATTTCCACAAAAGATACCAAATGGGCTCTATATATAGTGCCCTTGCGTAAGTCCTGATATAGTGTTTATTTGATTTTAAAAAAACTATATATAGGAATTAGTAAATTAGATTGGTTTTCCTTGCTTCAAGATAGAACTCATTTTTGCTCACATTGCGGCATGATAATAGACCGCGATTTAGAGGCTGTTTGTAAACTAAAGATTAAGATGGTCAGAGTCCTTAATGTTCGGTGGGTTACGGCGGAAACTTAAATTTTGGCTACGATTCATAATTATTGCCGCCTAACCCAACCTACGCCTGGATTTAATATTCCTTTGACAAACAGTCTCTTAAACGCGGCAATAAATTTAGTATATTTCGGGTAAATGAGGTGCAGGATAAATTATGGAAATATTGCAGTGAAAGTATCTTGTCTAGGTAAGTGTGCCTCACGAAAGTGAAATCCGCTGTATAAACAATAAGGCAGCGAAGTATTCTATCTTTATGTAACAAAGTTTAAAGGAATCCTCAAATCAACTATTTTGGATTAGCTCGGAATGAGTATACAAATCTTAATATAGTGCAACTTTTTCATTACTACCTATTTCTCGATACAAGTAGTTCTATTGCGCACCATCAAAATTGCTTTAGCTCCTTTACAAAGCTGGTTACAAGGTTGTTGCGGTTAGTGATTCTTAGGGTGGTATTTATTCTTCACAGGGTTTAGATATTCTAAGTATTCGTCAATATTCGGTGGGTGCATTTATGGTTTGGGCGATCGCTATTGGTGGAAAACCATTTATTTCTATTAGTTGGTATCATCCTACTTTATGGCTCAATTTTGATAGTACTTTATACAGTGGTTATTTCTCTAATTCCTCTAGAAAAACGTAAATTGAGTTAATTAAATAAGCACAATAATGAAGTTATCTAAATCTGAAATAAAGGATCTATTTGAAGCTTTACAAGATGGCTATCGAAGCTATGATGACCTCAAAATTATGGTCAAATTAAACCTAAACCAAAATCTAGAAAAGATAGTTCTGGTAAGGAATATTGAAATTGTTATTCTGGAATTAATTGAATGGGCTGAAAGTGAATATAAACTATTAGATTTAGTTTGGGGAGCTAATAATCGAAATCCTGATAATTTGCAAATCAGAAATATAACTTATGAACTTTTCTACATTACCCAAGCACAATGGGAAAAGTTATATAAGTTACTTTCTCAGATTCCTCCTACTTATTTAGATTTGGCTATATGACAAAATAGG
>JAKQYF010000407.1 GCA_023356535.1 Trichodesmium sp. MAG_R03
TCCTGAATAAGTTAATTTGAGAATCTAAAAAAAATGAATTATCGTATAAGTTACGCTGTTTGGGAAATTACCTTAAAGTGTAATCTAGCTTGCCAACATTGTGGTTCTCGTGCCGGACATACCAGAACAAAAGAGCTTTCGACTGAAGAAGCTTTAGATATGGTTAAACAGTTGGCAGAAGTAGGAATTACCGAAGTAACTCTAATTGGTGGAGAAGCTTTCTTGCGCCCTGACTGGTTAGAAATTGCTAAAGCCATTACAGATGCAGGAATGATGTGTAGCATGACAACTGGGGGATTTGGTATTACCCTCGACACAGCCCGTCGGATGAAAGAAGCAGGTATTAGAGTAGTTTCGGTTTCTGTAGACGGCTTAGAAGGGACTCACGATCGCCTTCGAGGCAGAAAGGGTTCCTGGCAATGGGCATTTAAAACTATAGGTAATTTAAGGCAAGTAGGTATTTTTGTTGGTTGTAATACTCAAATTAACCGTCTTTCTGCTCCAGAGTTTCCTCAAATTTATGAGCGTATTCGTGATGCGGGTGTCTTCGCTTGGCAAATTCAGTTAACTGTACCCATGGGGAATGCAGCAGATAACAGTGAGATTTTGATGCAGCCATACGAATTATTAGATTTATATCCTATGATCGCCCATGTAGCTAAACGAGCCTACAAAGAAGGAGTGCAGGTTCAACCAGGAAATAATATTGGTTATTATGGTCCTTATGAAAGACTGTTGAGGGGGCAGGGAAAAGATAATCCCTGGGCATTTTGGCAGGGATGTAATGCAGGACTATCAACTCTAGGTATTGAAGCTGATGGTGCAATCAAAGGTTGTCCATCATTGCCTACTTCTGTCTATACTGGAGGTAATATCCGAGATTATTCATTGCGGAAAATTATTGAAGAGACAGAAGAGTTGCGGTTTAATTTGGGAGCAGATACTCCCCAAGGAACGGAACATTTATGGGGTTTCTGTAAAGGTTGTGAATTTGCTCAACTTTGTCGTGGTGGTTGCAGTTGGACAGCTCATGTTTTCTTTGACAAACGGGGTAATAATCCTTACTGTCATCATCGGGCCTTAACTCAAGCCAAACAGGGAATTCGGGAGCGAGTTGAACTTAAGTATCGGGCTGAGGGAAATCCTTTTGATAATGGAGAATTTGCTCTAATAGAGGAACCTATTAACGCACCTTGGCCAGAAAACGACTCTCTACATTTTACTAGGGATCATATTCAATGGCATGGAATTTGGCAAAAGGAAAATAAGTCAACCCCTGAGTTAGTTGCTGTTAGTAAATAATCAGAAATTCATTAAGTATAATAATTATGTCTAGTATTAATTCTTCAGAAAAGATTTCTACCAATGAAAATCTCGAGCCTAAAGATGTATCTGAAATGAATACTTCAAAGCCATTATTACCTCGTTCTGCTTGGAATAGTCAGGTGGCTTTTTTGAGAGCAATATTTAGGGCCAAGAAAGCTTTGGATAAAATGAATTTTTCAGGATAGTTATTAACTATAGCAGTTCTAAATATAGCAATTCCTACAGTATATATAGGCTCTTTGCGTAAGTCCTGTAAAGACAAAAATATATCTGATTTCAAATCAAGAATTAATGGGGAAAGTTAAAATGCCTAAGATCAAGATTACAGAATTAAATTCTGAACTAATGGCTGAAGCCATCGCCAACGCTCAAGCACGTCGCAATAAGTTGATTTCGGAACTCTCTGAAGAACAAACAGCAGAAGTTGTAGGTGGACGATTTCCTTTTATACTCCTAGGATATTTTCCCATGGGAGAAGATGTTTATTTTGACCTCTGTTTTCCATTCAGATAATAGCCAACAATTGTAATCAAATTGTAATCAAGTAGTAAAAAAAGTATTTGCTTAATATTGTTCCCTAATATATCTGATTTCAAATTAATAATTAATGGGGAAAGTTAAAATGCCTAAGATCAAGATTACAGAATTAAATTCTGAACTAATGGCTGAAGCCATCGCCAACGCTCAAGCACGTCGCAATAAGTTGATTTCGGAACTCTCTGAAGAACAAACAGCAGAAGTTGTAGGTGGACGATTTATGCCTTGGCTACCAATAATTTTAGGATTCCGACCTTGGCCACCAAAGCCACCAATAATTTTAGGATTCCGACCTTGGCCGCCAATTAAATAAGTGAAAAAAAGTATTTGCTGAATATTATTCCCTAGAGGCACTTTCAATGGAAAATGTTATCAACAACAAGAGCAAGAGAACCCTTTGCCCTAGTGCGCGACCAGAAATGCAAGATAGTCAAGTCTTTGGGATTATTAGTGGAACTGTAGATAAACCGCGTCTAGCTTATCTCCAACAACCACTAGCTGTCACCGAGGAAGTAATGGCCTTATCTGGTCCCGTGACACCAACAGAAGTGTTCAGAACTACAGCTCCCTGCGCAGAGAAAAAATGTCAACATTTTGATGGAGCAAATTGTCGGTTGGCAATGCAAATTGTAGAAAGTTTGCCCACTGTAGTTGAGCAACTACCTCCCTGTTCCATACGTACTAACTGTCGATGGTGGAAACAAGAAGGTAAAGCAGCTTGTATGCGTTGCCCCCAAGTAATTTCAGATAACTATGCTTCTTCAGAAGTAATTAAACAGGTAGCAAAACCTTTTGTGATCAGCGATCAATAACTAATAATTTTCAGGAAATTCAGGAATAAATTATGTCCTTAGTTCAGTGGAAATACTGTTTCTGTAGGTAGGGTTAAGCGATCGCGAACCCAACAACAACCTATATCTATTGGGCTTCGTTCTGAGGCCTAACCTACACTATTTTCAATATTTTTCAGTTCAGCTCCAGCTCAATTATGGGGCTGTTTTTTTTTGACTTTTATTGTGGTTCGATACCATCAGAAAATCAAAAAAGACATAATTGTGTGAGTTATGTCTCCAATAATTATCTTTTTTGATTGAATTAACT
>JAKQYF010000408.1 GCA_023356535.1 Trichodesmium sp. MAG_R03
AACAGTTAACTTATAACCAATCTGATATCCCGACCGCATTGGTCTTGCCAAATATTTAGAAACTTCACCCAATTTAGTACAAGTTAAACCGCCCTTTTTAGAACTAGTAACATTAACATCCATAGGAAAACCAATAGCCATTACTCGTTCTTCCTTTTGCCACTTTGCCAAACTAACAATTGGATAACTTTTCTGACTATTAAACTGTAAAATAGCCAAATCATTACCTGTGATTTGATTATGATGAAAACTCACCAATAAACTTGCTTGATATTGTTCACCATCCTCAGTTTCAACAACAAAATTTTCAGTCTTATCTCTCAAAACATGATCATTAGTTACCAGAGTATAAACATTATCCTGTTTCTGCACTAAAATTCCCGTTCCCCAACCCTCACCAGAAATAATTTTCACAGTAAATTTAGCAGCAGTTTTGCAAAGTTGTTTTTCAGCTATTTTTTCAGGTAAAATAGGATGACGAGAAGGAGCGATCGCTGGCTCTAAATAAGACAAAAATAAACTTGTCAGAAATAGACTCAAGATGCTAATTGTTTTGAATGAAAAATTAAGTTTCATTAAATGGTAGACTCCTTTAATCAAATTCGTAGTTCAGCTTTAACCTAAAAGCAAATATTTGAGAGCTGAAGCCCAAATACAAATAAATATTCCAATTCCCCAAGATTTGGAGAATTTTTCCGAACATTTGCCTTGCAGTTGAGCTTCAGTTCAAAAGTTAAGATTTGAGGAGCTAAAGCCCTACTAAAAACATTGATTAACTTCTTCAAATAAATATTCCTATCGCCAAATATTTGGATAATTTTTCAGAGTATTAGGCTTGCAGTTAAGCTTCATTTCAAAAGTCAAGAATTTGAATAGTTAAAGCCCAAACAGAAAGAATAATTATTCGCATCTCCACATACATTGATTAACTGTTTCAATATCAGTTTGTGCAGAATTATCTATCCATTTATTAACATTAATTGCCTGTAAGTTTCCGTTACTAACTAATGCTCCATCTGAGAAATGTTTCAAGGGTGCATTTGAATGACCCGTGCTTAGTCCTTCAAGTTTTCTAATCATGTCTTGGGAGTCATCCCCCTGTAAAAGAGTCATCAAAACATTAGAATTAGGACAATCTACAATATAATTATAGTTCTGTTTAGAAGCACACAATACTGGCCAACCATTTGCTTTACCAGAAACAATATATTTCAAATGACCCGTATTTTGATTATCTTGAAATTTCTGAGAAACGAGACGACAACGTTTTTCAGGGGGATATCCTTTAAAATCATCAATTTTCCAGATAATTAAAGTTTTTGGAATAGTATTGCCATTGTTTTTTGGCAGTCGCGCAATAGTAGCAGGTTCACCCCCATCAGTACCACAGAAAAAACTAGCCCTACGTCGACTTTGTTGGGCCTGAGTATGCTGAGTTAGGCCAAAAATTACAGCTAAACTAAAGCAGCCAATAGTCGCCCATTGTTTGATAAATTTAAAATTCATATATGCTACTCCTTTACTCACTAAAGATATAGTAATTATAAACAATTTTTTGCGTCTAACTGCTAGAAAGAACAAGCAGACCACAAAGTAGGGGCACTACATACGATATCCCTATTAGGTTGGGTAGAACGAAGTGAAACCCAACACATTAGCATGGTTAAGAAATATAGGTTTTGGCAATATTAAAGTAGGCTCCTCAACAAGGGGGATAAGTTGGGTTTCGTGACCTCAACCCTACCTACAAATACTTGATCAGATGAGCTAAAGCCCTACTAAAAACATTGATTAACTTCTTCAAATAAATATTCCTATTACCAAATATTTGAATAATTTGTCAGATCATTAGGCTTGTAGTTGAGCTGGAGTTCAAAAGTTAAGATTTGAGGAGCTAAAGCCCAACTAAAAAGAATAATTATTCGCATCTCCACATACATTGATTAACTTTTTCAATATTAGTCTCTGGAGAATTATCTATCCATTTCTTAACATTAATTGCCTGTAAATTTTCATTACTGACAAAATGTGAGAGAGGTATATTTGACTTACCTGTGTTTAGTTCTTCAAGTTTTCTAATCATGTCTTTTGCAGGATCTCTGTTTGATTTTTTAAGTTTTCTAATCATTTCTTGGGAGTCATCCTCCGGTAAAAGAGTCATCAAAACATTAGGTTCAGGACAATCTACAATATAATTATATTTCTGTTTAGAAGCACATAATACTGGCCAAGTATTTGCTTTACCAGAAACAATATATTTCAAATTACCCGTATTTTGATTATCTTGAAATTTCTTAGAAACGAGACGACAACGTTTTTCAGGGGGATACCCTTTAAAATCATCAATTTTCCAGATAATTAAAGTTTTTGAAATAGTATTGCCATTGTTTTGTCGCAGTCGCGCAATAGTAGCAGGTTCACCCCCATCAGTACCACAGAAAAAACTAGCCCCACGTCGACTTTGTTGGGCTTGAGTATGCTGAGTTAGGCCAGAAATTACAGCTAAACTAAAGCAACCAATAGTCGCCCATTGTTTGATAAATTTAAAATTCATATATCCTCCTCCTTTACTCACAAAGATATAGTAATTATATTCAATAATTCATACAAGACTTACCCAGCCATATAAAATTATACACTTATAAGATTTAAAAGCCGCAAAAAGTATTCCGGAACAGAAAAACCCCTATTAGATAAGGTAGTTAGGGGTAAGTCCTGTCATATCTAGATCAAGATTTACGCATGCTTCACCTTGAAAACGCCATATGTAGGGGCGAATGGCATTCGCCCTCACCCTCCTGTAGTGCCCGTGGGTAAGTCCAGTTAATCTAACTGTTCTTCACCAATATCCTGAAGAGGAGCAGGTGCAGCCAAAGGCGATCGTAAATCTTCCACTATCTTTTGTATTTCCAAAGGTGGAGGACTTGTCATCCGAGACACTACCAAACTCACAACAAAATTC
>JAKQYF010000409.1 GCA_023356535.1 Trichodesmium sp. MAG_R03
CACCTTTAGGTTTTCCAGTTGAACCGGAAGTGTATTGAAGAAAAGCCAATGTATCACCGTTGATATTAGGTTCTTGCCAATGGGACTCCAGATTTTGAGCAATAATATTATCGGTATCTAGCAACTGTATTGTTGCCAATATGGAATTTTGGGCAAAGCGACCCTTTAAGTAAGGTAATAGAGGTTTGGTGGTAAGAATCAACTTTGCTTGAGCATCTGTTACAATTGCTTCTAATCTTGAAAGGGACTGATCAGGACGAGGTGGATAGGCAGGTATAGCGATCGCTCCCCCATACAAACAGCCAAAAAATCCGGCCATCAATTCTAGTCCAGGAGGGTACAACAGCAAGACTCTTTCACCTTTAGCATCTAGGGACTGAAGATTTGCTGCGATGGTTTTAGCCTGTTGTTCTAATATTTGATAGGTAAGACTATCGGTTTCTGTTTCACCATCTTGGAGAAAAGTATAGGTTTTTTGTTCAGGTTGATGTAGGGTTCTATGGTGTAGGAGGTCTATTAAAGTATTAAATTGCATAATTAAAAAGCTAAAAATCTTGAGCCGGAAATTTTGGGGTTAATATCCCTACTATATTTTTCCATGTCGTAAATAGTTTAACATGAATGTGTATTTGTTTAAACTCGAAAATAATCATTTTCTTAGAGATGTATAGTTTGTGAAAATTGCTGATACAATTTTGAAGGGCGATCGCGAACTTCAACGGCATTGGTAAATATTTTGGCCAATAGACATCTCTAAAAAGGAGATTTCCTTACTACGCAAGGGTTTCAGCTCTCGTATCATAATGAGCTTCAACAATATCAGGACTTACGCAAAGGCGCTATATATAGTGCATGACAACTTTGACGATCTTCACTATAGTTTATGCGTCAGCGGAGCTTTGCGTTAGCAATCGCCTAACTATTTTTATCCAAAAAACCTTTAGTTGTTCAAGTTAAATAACCTTCATTTTAATTGAAGGATGTTTCAATTGGTCGGTTAGATATTTTGATAATAATCCGTGTTTAAATGGTAGTGGTATACAAGTAGTGACTTTTGCAATTAGGCTCTCGACAGTGAAAGGAGTTGACTTATAAATATCACTACACAGGACTTACGCAAATCCGCCTTAAAAACGCTATATGTAGTGGCAAAGGGCATTTTTATCACTGGATATAGTGCCCGTGCGTAAGTCCTGACTACATTTACAGGACTACCAACGAAATTATGATGCATAATGATATCATTTATACAATTCTGGTTATTTATTTGTGTATTTCTGATAGCATTAATACAGTAAGCAATTGTGAAAAACTGAGGACAGATGATACAGTAAAGAAGAGTTAACTTAATAGAAGTGAGTTTGTAGAGAAAATATCAGGATTTACGCAAAGACACTATATATAGGGCATGACAAATTCGACAATCTTCACTATAGCTTTATGGGAGATGTATTCAAAGTAATGTCTATCCAGAAAAACAACTGGCTACAGTATTAACAATCAAACGTGATAGTACGCTATCTGTAGCGTGCCTGCGTAAGTCCTGAATATTAAAATGTGGGTAGTCCTAAAGATGTAAGGATATGAGTTGATACATCCCTTGAATTGCCATAAGGTAGACAAGCAAAATCATTACTTGTTTATCACTACCAAAATTTGTAGAGAAAATATTAGAACCCTAAGAATACCAAGCTTTGTATCTACTGAATGGTTGATGCGATTCCTTCGGAATGCTTCGCAAACGCCAATTTAATTTCTTAATTTGAAGAACGATTATTGTGTCCCAGAAAAAAGCGGATACATTTCCCACATTTGTGGTTTGAATGTTCCACCAATTTTTGTTCCTAAAGTTTTGTCTAGTTTTCTACTGGAATATAAATTTTCATACCAGAAGAAAACTGAAAAATATATTTTTGGCCTGACTGTCTCCACGTGCCATAAGTTTTAATAGGTTCCGGACTTTTTGAATAATCTTCCATCATAGCATCACCACTTTTACCTCTATAAATAATTCCAAACGTGAATACATCACCACCTTCTATTATACCAATTTTATAAATAGTTCCGTGCTGATTAGGCTTTGTATTAGTCAAACATAATTGAGTTTTGTTTCCATTTGAATTAATTATATCAACCGTTGGTATTTTGATGTTTGCACAATCTACCGTCTTATAAGACAAACTTGGCTTCGCTATTGTGAACAATGACAGAAAAATAAGTATTTGAAAAAGTCTTATACCAAATCCTTGAGTAATTTTATAGGTAAAATGTCTCATATAGTTTTGCTCCTAGTAATAAGCTTTACTTTTCGCAAAAATAACATAGACTTGATAAGTAATCAATCTTTTGGATGGTTTGATGTGATCGCAATATGAAAAAAAATAATATAGAGCTTGAGAATTTGTGTATTTAAGTATTATCTATTATCTAAAATTATTTAACTTTTAATTAATTGAGTTAAAATAACATGGCCCAGCCATTTATCTATATTACAGTAGAAGACGTAAAAAAGATAACGTAATACCAATTTCCGAGCAGTTAAGCTACACATAACCTAAGATATAAGTTACCAAGTTGATAGGTTGTTTTTATAAGTGTTGTCTAAGTTAATGAAATTGGTATAAGACATCAGGAAAATTGGGCATTGGTGAATCAACCTATGAAATCTAAATTTGGCCAAACATAAAATTCTTTTCAGTTAATAGTTAGGCGATCGCCATTCAAGGACAATCATAGCCAAAATCACCAACGCCTAACTTTATCTGCTTAAAATAAAATACGATTTTATATATTTACCCTCAAAGCGACAAATGATAACACAAGATGGATCTCACCAAAAAAACTATTGCAGCCTTTGCCTCTCCTGGAATACCCCTTTCTGCTCTTGGCCTTCCTCTTCTAGTTTACCTGCCCCCATTTTATGCAGAGGAAATGGGACTTGGCCTGTC
>JAKQYF010000041.1:0-15570 GCA_023356535.1 Trichodesmium sp. MAG_R03
ATGGCGGGCAGTTCGTCCGTGACAGCTTGTGGACTGGATAACGCCGACGTTGCCAGAATGAAGCAGGAATAGAACAGATAATTATAGATTTCTATAGATTATCGTAGGTTTCTAAGAACGGAACCCAGGTACTAATAACTCTGATTCCAAATGATGAAAGTGATGGGGTTTGTAACTGTTGGCTAAAATCTGAGATGAACTCTTAAAATCTGGAATTAACTGAACCAGATAGAAATTAGTTAAGCTATCCATAGGCTTTTCAGACCTTCTCAACTGACAAAACAATTCTTCAGTGAACCATATTCATCTATGTTGGGTTTCGTGGCCTCAACCCAACCTACAATTTTTCCAGAGACTTTTGGCCCAATTTTTTGGAGTCAGTGGCCTTTTGAATAGAAGTGATCGCCACCCGAACCAGATAGAAATTAGTTAAGCTATCCATAGGCTTTTCAGACCTTCTCAACTGACAAAACAATTCTTCAGTGAACCATATTCATCTATGTTGGGTTTCGTGGCCTCAACCCAACCTACGACTTTTGCAGAGACTTTCCCCCCAATTGTTTGGAGTCAGTGGCCTTTTAAGTAGAAGCGATCGCCACCCGAACCAGATAGAAATTAGTTAACCTATCCATAGGCTTTTCAGACCTTCTCAACTGATAAAACAATTCTTCAGTGAACCATATTCATCTATGTTGGGTTTTGTGGCCTCAACCCAACCTACAATTTTTCCCGAGACTTTTTCAACTGACAAAACAATTCTTCAGTGAACCATATTTATCTATGTTGGGTTTCGTGACCTCAACCCAACCTACTATTTTTCCAGACCTTCTCAACTGATAAAACAATTCTTCAGTGAACCATATTCATCTATGTTGGGTTTCGTGGCCTCAACCCAACCTACGACTTTTGCCAAGACTTTCGGCCCAATTGCTTGGAGTCAGTGGCCTTTTGAGTAGAAGCGATCGCCACCCTGAACCAGAGAGAAATTAGTTAACCTATTTATAGGCTTTTCAGACCTTCTCAACTGACAAAACAATTCTTCAGTGAACCATATTCATCTATGTTGGGTTTCGTGGCCTCAACCCAACCTACGACTTTTGCAGAGACTTTCGGCCCAATTGTTGGAAGTCAGTGGCCTTTTGAGTAGAAGCGATCGCCACCCTGAACCAGATACAAATTAGTTAACCTATCCATAAGCTTTTCAGACCTTCTCAACTAATAAAACAATTCTTAAGTGAACCATATTCATCTATTTTGGGTTTCCTGGCCTCAACCCAACCTACAATTTTTCCAGAAACTTTCGGCCCAATTGTTTTAACTCAAGGGATTTTTCCTACAAATCTGCCATCCAAACCAGAAAGCTCAAAATCTGCTCAACAGGCGGCAATGGATAATCTGTCAAATCAATTGTGACAGTTTGCCCCTCTAGTTTAAGAAATCGCCAAACTGTACCACTTGTCACCGTACCGTAGATAGTTGAAATTAATAACCGTTTTTGTTCATTAAAGCGTTGAGCTGCTACCATTTCTGCTAAACATTGACCAAGAGCTGGTTTCAGGTCTTCTTTTTTCGCTTCAACCAAAACCACTACAGGAGCCTTAATAAACAATTGCTCTGGAGAACAACTAATCAAAAAATCAACATATCCAGTCAAATCAACTTCTGGTTGTACCGCAAACTCTTCACCAGAAAAAACACTGATTTTTCCCTTCAGCTGCCTTTTGACCTCTAATAAGACTGGATTAATAATACCTTCAGAACGAGCTTTTTCAGTACTCACAGCGATCGCCCAAGGGACTGTTTCCTTCAGAGTATCTTTGAGTAAAGCAGTAGGATGAATTGGAGAAACTTCTGGCACAAAGCGATCGCCTTCAATGATAGTCAATTGAAAATCTTCCACCGCTTTACTCAGGGTAAATTTACTATAGGACATGGTTGTCAGGTAGAATTTTTAAGCAGGGATAATATCATGAATTAAGTAGGGTTTGCTGAAAAAGTCTTTTCATGAAGCAGAACTCCCTCCTAACCCCTCATTTTTCTATGTTGGGTTTCCTGGCCTCAACCCAACCTAGGATTTTTGCAGATACTTTCGGCCCAATTCTTTTGACTCAATGGCCTTTTGAGCATAAGCGATCGCCACCCTGAGCCACAATAGAAAAATTAGTTAACCTATTCATAGGCTTTTCACATCTTCTCACCTGCCAAAATAATCCTTCAGTGAACCATATTCATCTATGTTGGGTTTCCTGGCCTCAACCCAACCTACGACTTTTGCAGAGACTTTCCCCCCAATTGTTTGGAGTCAGTGGCCTTTTGAGTAGAAGCGATCGCCACCCTGAACCAGAGAAAAATTAGTTAACCTATTTTGCAGAGACTTTCGGCTCAATTATCTTAACTCAGCGTATACTTAGAACTTGCTGTAAGTTATCTTCCAGATTACTGAAGCTATTAGCCAAGGATTTCAATCCTTGGTTAATAAGTATTAGCTTACCTACTCAAGAAAACTCTTTCAACCTTGTTACCAAATGGTCAAAATAAGGAGCTAATTCTGCTTGTTCTTCAAACGAAAATCTTTTTAAGCTAGCAGTTTTAATAGCTTCTAAACCACAAACCATTGCTGATAGTGGAACAAGTAATTCTTGATAAAGTAAATTCATATAATGTAACCCTTCATTACTAGTAAACTCCTTACTATTACCAGCAATACCATAAGTAATACAACGTAAAAAATGCCAGAAATCTCGCCAACAAGCTTCAGCTCGATCTGGTGGATATAAATCTCCACCTTTTGCAGTAATATCAGGATAGGTTGCTAATACTTTCTCCCTCGCTTCATCAACAATTTCCCCTGTCTTTTCTCCCAGTAAACTAGCAGCTTCAATAGAAAAAATTGGCAGTTTTAAACTACTTTTGAGCAAATTTAAATCCTTGTCTGTCAGATAACGACCTTCATCATCAGCTATTTGAAAAAGTTGAATTATATCTGTTGGTAGAACTTCCCTCCAACTTTTAAAGCTAACTATTCTAGCTAATGGAATTAATTGTTTTGCTTTTTCAGTTAATTCAATATTCATTTAACTTTTTTTTGTTTTATTTAAAAACACCAGAAACAGATAATACTTCAGACTCAGGAATTCTAGGAAATAAAAATCCCTTAGCAAATAGTTGAGGATTAGCCTTAGCAAAAGTGTATGATTGACGTACCTGACTATTTACTGCAACTGTCTTTGCATCATACATTCCAGTTGCCATCTTAGGATATAAACCAATTCCAATAATCAAAGCTAAGAAACAAAAAGCGATCGCCACTTCCCTTGGTTTAGCATCTGTATAAATAGATTTCGCAGGCAAAACACAATTAGTACCAAAGCAAACCGCTTCATCTAAAACTTCATTTTCATAAGGAGTATCCTTCAGTAAACAAGCGGGTGCTTTACCAGTACTATAGAACATTTGACGCAACATAGAAAGTAGATAAATAGGAGTCAATATCAAACCAATAGCTGCTAAAAATATCGTCAAAGTACGAAAAATAGAGCTGTAAACATCGCTAGTAGTGAACCCTACAAACACCATCAATTCGCTCGCAAAACCACTCATCCCAGGAAGAGCCAAAGACGCCATTGCACTAACTGTAAACAAAGCAAATACTTTTGGCATAACTCGACCAAAACCACCCATTTCATCTAATACCAAAGTATGGAGACGATCATAAGTCACACCTGCAAGGAAAAACAACACTGCAGCAATTAAACCATGAGAAATCATCTGCAGTAAAGCCCCACTTACTCCCAAATCAGTGAAAGAAGCAATACCCAACAACACAAAACCCATATGAGCAACAGAAGAGTAAGCCAAACGGCGTTTCATGTTAGATTGACCAAAAGAATTTAAGCCACCATAAACAATATTAACCACACCCAGAATTGCCAGAATAGGAGCAAAATAAATATGAGCATCAGACAGCATTTCCAAGTTAAGGCGAATCAACCCATATCCACCCATTTTCAACAATACACCAGCAAGAATCATTGACACAGGTGCAGAAGCTTCCCCGTGAGCATCAGGTAGCCATGTATGTAGAGGGAAAACCGCCAACTTAACACCAAAAGTAATAAGTAATCCCAAATATACTAGAAGTTCAAAAGCTAGTGGATAATCTTTCAGACCTAATTCCACCATATCAAAGGTAATATTGCCTTCTCCATAAAAAGCCATTCCCAAAGCTGCCACCAAAATAAATATAGAAGCAGCTGCTGTATAAAGCAAAAATTTGGTTGCAGCATAGCGACGCTTTTGACCACCCCACATTGATATAAGTAAGTAAACAGGAACCAATTCTAGTTCCCACATAATGAAGAGTAACATTAGGTCTTGAGCAACAAACACCCCTATCTGAGCAGAATACAGAACCAGCATCAAAAAATAAAAAAGACGTGGTTTATAATCTACTTGCCACGCCGCGAATATTGAAAGTGTTGTTACTAGACCAGCTAAAAGTACCAGTGGCATAGATAAACCGTCTACTGATACTGCCCAACTAATACCTATTTGAGGGAGCCAAAGATATTTTTCTACCAATTGAAAAACAGAGTCGCTAGCATTGTAGTTATTCCAGAAAGCATAGCACATTAAGGACAAATTTGTAATACCTACACCAAGGGCATACCATCTCATAGTTTTTCCGTCTTTATCCGGTATGAATGGGATCAGTAGAGCGGCCAGAAGAGGTAATAAGACTATAGTAGTTAGCCAGGGAAATTGAGTTGCCATGATAACAATGAGAACAAATACTCACCTAATGTATTTTGATTGATTCATATTACTAAATTTTGTAAATCTTTGTAAAGAGATCTTTGAATAAATATAAATATATTTTTTTATTAAAAAAATAATCTTAACTTATTAATAGTTTTCACATCCTCTCTGGCCTGAAACTAGGGATGTTCTACTAATTTTCATGTTACAAATTGAAATGCAAAAAGTGGGCTAGAAGATTACTATCTCCTGCCTTTCTTTGTTAATCAATGGTATTAGAGGTAGGTCCTCCAATCAAAGAAGTGTAGCAAACATTTATAGCACAATCCACCTTAGTCAGGTACACCCATCCCAGGCAATATTCCGGGACTGTAAACATTTACCGAAAAATTGGGTTTAAAGCCTCGCCCATAAGCGGGCGACTTTTTAGTTGATTTTTTTTACAGGTTATGTTATACTTCTTATATTATACTTCTTCTTTTTAGTTCACAAGAATAAATATATTAGTCGCGGGTGGGCATACCGAGATTTTAAACGGAGAAGTCGGCCAGTATAAGACTACTGCCAAAGTAGCAGCAGCCTGTGAGATGTCAACCCGCCGAGGGGCTACGGCTCGGTAGGAAACCTATACCTTTAGGCCGGGGAGAATGTCAAAGTGAATTTCACCTGAGTGAGGTACACCTATCGTGGACCAGATGCCCCCACTGGGAACATTTAATTTTTAATATCTGTACTTCCTATACTTAGAATTTGCTGTAAATTTTAATATCCGTACTTCGTATACTTGAAATTTGCTGTATCAAATTTAATTATCAACGAGACTTAGGAGAACTCCTAGAAATACCCTATCTATAATCTGTAGAGAGCAAATACCATAGTAGAGGGCCAATAGCATTTGCCCCTACCAGATATAGCAGTTTTGCGTAAGTCCTAATTGTAATTAATCAATGAGCCTCTAAATAACACATCTTTAAGAATATGTCAAGCTTCTTGAGCTACAGGATAAACACTAACTTTTTTCCGACTTTTACCTTTTCTTTCAAAAGTTACCACACCTTCAACTAAAGCAAATAAAGTATAGTCACTACCAACACCAACATTATTGCCAGCATGGAATTTGCTACCACGTTGTCTTACAAGAATATTACCTGCTTTGACAGTTTGACCACCATAACGTTTAACACCTAGTCTTTGGGCATTAGAGTCCCGACCATTGCGAGTACTACCAGTACCTTTTTTATGAGCCATAATATCCTCCGAATTTTACTATATCAGGAATTACGCAACGACACTAATTGTAGTGGTAATTTCTTGAAAAAGATGAATCTATGCACCATATATAGCGGTACTACGTAAATAATATAAATATACAGGACTTACGCAAATTCACCTTGAAAACACCATATGTAGAGGCGAATGGCATTAGCCCTCACCCTCGCGTAGTGCCCGTGGGTAAGTCCTAATCTATTGACTATTTAACCTATTCTGCCTGATTTTCAAGTTTTTCTTCTGCTGTATTCTCTGGAATTTGAGTCTTAACAAGTTCTACAACCTTTGTAGGTTCAGTTGCAGTTTCAGTAACTATCTCAGTTGTTACTGACGTTACTTCTAGAGCCGAACCTTGAGGTTCTTTTAATGGAGAATTTTCTTCCGATGCTAATACTTTTGCTAATACTTTGCCATTGATACTTATAGAATCAATCATTAGGCGGGTAAGTTCTTGGCGATGTCCCTTTTTTTTACGAGTCTTCTTTTTAGGTCGCATCTTGTAAACTATAATTTTTTTGCCCCGCAAATGTTTCATAACAGTACCCTCTACAAGAGCACCTTCCACGAGGGGTTGGCCAATATGAACACCACCATCATGTTGAACTAGAAGTACATTATCAATAGAAATTTTATCTCCCTCTGATGCAGATAAAAGGTCGACATCATAAAAGCGACCTGATTCTACTCTTAGTTGTTTTCCACCTGTTTCAATAATTGCGTAAGTCATTACTTTGTGTTTATAGAGTTGCCTTACAGGTAGCTGGTTTAGACACTAATACCTAAAGTAATAATTTAATTACTTGAGATAGTTGACATCCTCCCCGGCCTCAAGGCACTGGGTTCCCTACCGAGCCGTAGCTCCGAAGCGGGTTGAAATCTCACAGGCTGCTGCCACTTTGGCAGTAGTCTTATACTGGCCGACCTGTCCATTTAAAAGTCTCGGATTGCCCACCCGCGACTAATATATTTATTCTTGTGAACTAAAAAGCACTATAACATAACCTGTAGAAAAAAATCAACTAAAAAGTCCCCCGCTTATGGGCGAGGCTTTAAACCCAATTTTTCGGTAAATGCTTTCTTTTGTTACCAGCTTTTAATATGCCTGAACCTGGTCCGAGCAGGATTTAGACATACAATCTATTATTATATCTGAATAATGTTGACATCCTCCCCGGCCTCAAGGCACTGGGTAACAACCAAGCCGTAGCTCCGATGCGGGTTGAAATCTCACAGGCTGCTGCTACTTTGGCAGTAGTCTGGCAGCTTAGCGACCTGTCCGTTTAAAGTCTCGGTATGCCCACCCGCGACCAATATATCTCTTGGTGCATTTTCGTCTCGATAGAACGACCTGACCCTATGCGACCATGTTTAGCACCAAAATTAAAACATTCCCACTCACAAATTGATAAATCTAATTTTCCACCAAGAAATCCACAACAAGAGCAAATTTGAGATGTGGGTTCCCAACGGCTTATCACTATGAAATCACGACCATATTTTTGAGCAAATCCATTCTAAAAATTTTCTGAATGTTCTCCAGCCATGTTTCCGAAATGGCTCTTAATAATTTCCGTGTCTTAACCATCCCAAAAATGTTCAAATCTTCTAAAACAATTGTTTAGTTTTCACGAATTATTTCAGTAGATAATTTGTGTATAAAATCTATCCTTGTGTCTTTCAGTAAGGCAAGCAATTTAGCTATTTTTAGTCTAGCTTTTTCATATTATTTAGAACCTTTAGTTTTTTTTAGATAATGATTTACTTAGTTTTCGGTACTTCGAGCATTCGTTTCCTTAGTGGTTTTGGTGCATCAATTTTTTTTACCATGTAGGGACGTTGCATAACAAAAATGCGTTTCATGCCGCGTAGCGAAACGTCCCTACAGCTCGCTTTAGTTTTAATTCCTCAATCTATACCTACTAAATTATCAGTTTTAGGCAATGCTTCGGGCAAAACTTCTAGCATCGTTTGTGCATCAAATTAAGTCATTCTTGGAAGAAACCCTTCTTTCTTCTATCTTCTGTCCTCTGCCTTCCTTCCAGCACAGCATAAGTATTCAGGCAGACATGACATTAGCTAAAATAGGAAAGCTGAAAATTTTCTGGTCAAGGGAACTACCCCCTATTCCATCATATGTGTAAAACCATAACATTGATTGGTTTTCATGCCCTAGCTTCCCTGCAGGAGAGGGCGGGTCTTCAAGCAACGTTGAGATAAATCTGAAGACTTTTAACCTTCAACCTTGGGCTTTATTAGGCATTAACAACATCTCCAATAGTTTTACCTTCAAGTATACTAACTGCCCCCTCTAACAATTTATCTTCTATATATGGCTTAGTGAAATAACCCTTAGCTCCTAACTCAAAGGCCATTTCCATGTGTTTTTTGGCACCGCGAGACGTTAACATTGCCATAGGTAAGAGCTGCAAATGAGGATCTTTCTGCATCCGAGATAATAACTCAAAACCATCCATCCGAGGCATTTCAATATCACAAAATACCAAATCACAAGGTAAACCAGCACGCAGTTTTTCCCAAGCATCCTTACCATCTCTTGCTTGTTCAACTCGATAGCCAGCTTTACTAAATGTCATTGATAATAACTCACGGACTGTAATTGAGTCATCCACAATTAATACTGTTGATACACTTTTCTGCTCTCTAGGTCCAGGCGTAGCATTTCCATCAGAAGGTAACCAAACATTACCTTGATGTCGGTGTTGTTTTCCTGTTGCTAGGTTAATTATCTCAATTACATCCGCGATCGCCACAATTTTACCATCCCCTAAAACAGTTGCACCTGCAATACCTATAGGTTTAGGTACCGGACCTTCTAACTGTTTAATAACAATTTCTTTCTGTTGCTCCAAAACCTGATCAACTTCCACCGCCAAAAATATATCAGCAGAAGCAGAGCGCAACACCACAATTGAAATCATATCCTCCTCAGGATTCATACCATACACATTACTGCGGCGGACATAATGATTATAAACCAATAACTCTCGCAAGTGACGGAAAGGCAACTTTACACCCCGCCATTCTATATAGCTCTGTTTCTGTGGTCCTATTTTAACCTCATCCTTAGAAACTTTCACCATATCTTCTACCCCATCCATAGGAAAAGCAATCCAGGAGCGATCGCTAAGACAACACAATGCCTTCGATATACTCAAAGTCAACGGTAAGCGAATTGTAAATATTGTCCCCTTGCCAATAGTCGAATCAATAGTAATAGTACCTCGAATATCACTCAAATTAGTTTTAACAACATCTAACCCTACTCCACGACCTGCTATATCAGTAATCTTATCTTTAGTACTAAAACCAGGATGAAACAATAAATCATAAACATCCAGGTGAGACATTTTTTGAGCTTGTTTCTCAGTAATTAAATCTTTTTTTATTGCTTTATTCTTAACTTTTTCCGGATTTATTCCCACCCCATCATCTGCTACCGAAATCACCGTTTGATTACCTTGGTGAAAAGCACGAATTGTAATCCGACCTTTACTAAACTTACCCCCATTTAAACGCTCTTGAGGTGTTTCAATTCCATGAGTTATAGCATTATTCACTAGGTGTATCATCGGGTCAGAAAGCTTAACCTGAATCATTTTGTCAATTAAGGTTTCTTTCCCTTCTATGTAAAGTTCTATCTCTTTACCACACCTTATTGAATTGTCTCGCACAACACGAAACAAAGGTTGTACCGTTTCAGAAAAAGGCACCATCCTCGACTTAGTAAAACCTTCTTGTAGTTGAGTTGTCACCTGTCGTAACTGACGAGTTACTTGTTCTGCATCATCAACTAAAAATTCAATATCAGAAGCAGACTCTCGTACTCGGACAATATGTTCAATAGTTTCCTGAGCTAATAAATGGAAAGGAGTAAAGTTTTCTACCCGATCAAGATCGAGAGAGTCATTAAACTTTCTTCTTTCTACATTACTTTCATTTCTTGTATCTGATATATCTATAGTATTATTAGAGTGATTTCGGTGACGACTATCCCAAATTGCTCTTTCTAGTAGTGTTTTTTCATATAAGTCATGCATTCTTTGCCCAGCATCACTTAATAGTATTACCTGATGGAGTAGGTTATCTAAGAACTGACGCATTCGTTCCTGGCTTTGTTCCAAAGTATTACGATTAACTACCAGTTCTCCTACCAAGTTACTTAAATTATCTAGTTGCTTTGCGGGTACTTTAATTGTTTGTTCTGGAGAACGTTTACCTCTACTGCGAGTATGGCTAGGAGTAGAAACTAAAATAGATTGATTAGAAATCTTTGGATCGGGATTTTTGAACAATTTATCGAGAGGTGTCAATGGATCTTCTGCTGGTAGTAAGTTTTTTTCTATACTTACTGGTTTTTTCTCTTTAGGTTTCGAGTTAACCTCCATACCATTTAATAGTTGTTCTAGCTGTACAAAAACATTGTAATTTTCTAATTTTTCTCCATTCAATATTGCTTCTAATGCAATAAATTCATAATCATCTACTTTTACCTGATTATTAGCTATTAATTGTTGACTTTTTTCTGTGTATTCAGAAATTTTATCATTTTCGACATCCAGTAACTTACCTAAATCTATTGTTTCACCTGAGTTCTCTAAGTCTAGATTTTGATTGTCTAATAATTCATTGTCTAATAAACTATTCAAATCATTATTATCTTCTTGTATCAAATCTGGGTAGTTTAACCCATCTAAATTTTTCAACTCTTGCGAGTCTGACGGATATAAATCTTCTTGAGTGAATATTTCAGAAAAACTACAGGATGTCAAATTTTCTGCTTCTACTTGTACTGGAATTTCTTCTAAATCTACTTGTTCATCAATTGTTTCTAAATCTTCAAACAGTGCTTCTAAATTTGCTGCTTTGGAGGTTAAATCATTGTTAGTGTTTGTATTTAGTGCAAATTTTTCTGTTTTTGTATCACTGTTTACCTCTTTTTCTACATCTTGAATTAATAATAAATCACTCAAATCTAATTCATTTAATGGTAATTTTTCTGGTTGATTCTGTGGAGATAATTGGCTTTGATTTGGAGGATTACCTGGTTCTAAATCTATCAAATCTCCATTATTTAATTCACCAAATAGGTTATGTAAATTATATTTAGATTTTTTATTCTTGATTTTTTCTTTTGGCAAATTAGGATTTTCAGTTTCATACTTATTCTCTTTATATAGCTCATTTTTTTCTGTCTTCTTAAACAAATCTGATAAATCATCATCTACTGGGTTCAAAAAATCCCATTCACTTTTGTTTCTCATTTCTGATGATTTTTCTTCCTCATTAACATCAGACAATAAATCAGATATATCACCAGAATCATCAATATCAATTACAGATATTGTTAGATTATCGTCCATTTCTAATTTGCCCTGATCTAGTATTTCTTCTTCTTCCAAACTATAGTTTAAATCTGGTGTTTCCCCTTTAAATAAATCCGCTAAACTATTTAGTTCTGATACTCCTACTTCTGGGCCTTTTCTTACTTTTTCACCTAAGTTGTAATTAGTATTATCTATATCTGGAATTTGTAACCCATCAAACCAGTCATTTACAGACTCTACATTATCAATTATTGTGTTACTTTTGCCCTCTATTTTTTGGTTAATATGAGTATGATTTAGTTGATTATTTTTTTCACTGAACATATCTATTTTACCTATTATTTAGTAGTTTTATTGTTTTTTACATCCTTTATATTTATTGCTGCATTTTTATCGCGATTTTGTTTGCTCTCACCGTTGAGACATTCCCATTCTCTAACTGAAAGATCTAATTTTCTACCTTGAAAACCACAACATGATCACATTTGAGATGTGGGTTCCCATTTTAAATTTAGGAGGTTTAACAGGTTTTTTTTCTTCTAATAATATAGTAACATATTTATTGAAAAAAATCAACTAAAAAGTTCCCCTAGAAGGGCGAGGCTTTAAACCCAATTTTTCGGTAAGAAGCTCACATATTTGGTGTTTACTATTATTAAAATACCAATCGAATGAGAAAAATTCAGAATAATATTGAAAATTTAACTAGGCATCGAACCTATAGCAATCCTACTGAATTCGTGAGAAAAATGGGCTGTTTTAAGGCAGAAAAAGGCAGAAAGCAGAAGGCACTTATGCAGAAGGAATAGGAGTTGAAGCTATTTTTTAAGAAGCCTAGTAATTTTACCAGGAATTACCTAGTATTGCTATATATAGTGTTTGTGTTTTTTTGATCAATCTTTCGGATGTTTAAACTACATTTACTCCCTTGACATAAGTCCTGTTTACATAATGATTAAGGATTAACAACTTAATTAAACGCCGATTCATCTCATACCAAATCATGGGTTATGGTATGGCAACTGCAGCTAAAATAATCCCCTCAACTTCAATTATACATTAGATTAATAATCAGGAACTGCTGAATCAAACTATGAAACCTAAATTTGGCCAAATCTAAAATTATTTTTTATAATTAGGGCTTACTGATTCAATCTCAAAGCATTGACTGATATTGGCTAAAACCTTTTTTTGGTCAAAAAAAGTGCTAAATTTTGAGTCCAAAACCCTCAAACCAGGAAGTCAAAAATCAAAAGTCAAAAGCTAAAAGTAAGAAGAAAATTATAGTCGTCAATTTGAGCTTTTGAGCTTTATTTATCTGTTGAATCTACCCGGAAACGCTCTACTGAAGTTAATAGATCGCGAGCAACACCCACTAAATTCTGGAGGGAACTATAAACTCTCTGAGATTCTTGGGAAGTTTCTTGAGCTGTCATTTCTACCCCCTGCATTACTTTTGAGACTGAGCGTGCCACTTCATTTTGTTCTACCGTATCTGCAGCAATAGAACGAACTAAGACATCAATTCTTGTTGTAACTTGAACAATATCTTCCAGAGATTGCTTTGCCTCTTCTGCTAAACTTGTGCCTGTAATAACGTGTTGAGTTGCTTCTTCCATTCCAGTCATTACTCCTCCTGTCTCAGTTTGAATTTGCATCACTGTATGTTCTATATTCTTAGACTCTTTAGCTGACTTATCTGCTAATTGTCGGACTTCATCTGCCACCACCGCAAATCCCTTACCCGCTTCTCCTGCCCTAGCTGCTTCAATACTCGCATTTAATGCCAACAAATTTGTGCGAGAGGCAATACTAGAAATTGAACCGACAATCTTAGAAATTTCCTGAGTAAATTCTGATAAACGCTTTACTCTTCGAGTTGCATCTGCAACACCTTCTCTGATTTTGAGAATACCAGCTACAGTACGGTCTACCGTTTCCCCTCCTTTCAATGCCAAAGCTGCAGCAGAACGCGCTACTTCTTCAGTTTCACGGGCATTTTCAGCGACCCTTTGAATAGCATCAGTCATTACTTGCACAGACTGTAGAGTTGCTGCCAACTCTTCTGCTTGTCGCAAAGCATCCGTAGATAAACCTTGAGCAAAGGTAGCACTATCCATCGAACCCCGACTCACCTTTTGAGCAGCTTCTTTAACCTGGTTAACAATTTCACGCAAATTTTGAATTGTCAAGTTAAATGAATCTGCCACTGCACCCAAAACATCTGCTGTTACTTCTGCACTGACAGTTAAATCTCCACGAGCAGCTCCTTCTACATCATCTAGTAAGCGAATTACTTGTCGTTGTAGGTTTTCTGTTGCCTGCTCATTTTCCTCTGCTTTCCTTTGAGTATCAGTGTAAGTTGCGTGGATAACTTTAGCCATGTAGTTAAACTTAGCAGCAAGTTTACCAAATTCATCCTCTGAATAAACTGTTGCTCTAGCTTTTAAGTTTCCATCAGAAATAATATCGAATTGAGTATCTAAATCTCTATTTGCTCTTTCTATTTGCCTTGTTGTTATACTGCTGAGACCATAAGCAGTTAAACCGCTACTTATTCCTGCTATAATTGTCATTATCCAGCCAGTGCTACGCAAATCCTTCATTACTTCTGTTTTTTGCTGTTGTAGTGCTCTGTAGGAGATTATATTACTAACTAAAGCTACTGCTATGAATGATACTACTGTTGTTCCTATCGCTGTGTATATTTGTTTTCTAGATAGAGAAGCATTTTCCCAGAAGGCCAACCCACCTTGTTCAATCATTACATTGGCATCTACTGCTTCTCCTTGAATTTTGCTAAATGTTGGCATTTGATCAGGTATTGGTATTGATATAGCTTCTTCATGATTATCATTAATCGCACTAAGATCAAGATCGGGTTTACTATCAAGTGATGCTTTTGTTAGACTTCCTGCAAGCTTTTCTGTTGCTGTTGTTTCTAAATTTGGTGTAACTACCCCTATCTTAGGAGTCTTCATATGAGTAAACATTTCTATTTCATCACTTAGGGAAGCATAATCATCAAAATTACCAATTTCATCATCTTCTAAAAAACCATTTGCTTTTTTATCCTTTGTATTTTCTCCTTCATCCAAATCGAAAGCTTGCTTAAATCCTGCTTCATCAATTTCATTCATCTCAAAACTATTCAGTTCTTCTACTGCTTCTTGACCTTCTCTTTTCTCCCATTGATTATATTCATTCCCTAATTTATCTATTTTCTTTTTTGTTTTTGTCCACTGAGAATTGTTGTCATTGTCTATAAACAAAGTAGCTTCATCCATATCTGAATCTGACAAATCATGTTTAAGATGTTTATTTCCTGTTTCTGGATCTCTTATGAAGCCAGATTTCCTGTTTTCTATATTGTTTAGTTCCCCAACAATTATTTCCTCAGAACTGTCTAAGATTTTATCTATTACATTATCAAAATTTTCATTTAATCCCTCTAAGTCTAACTCTTCTATTCTAGAATCTTGACCCAAACTTATATGACTTTTATGATTTTTTATATCTTCATATTCTACTGTTTGATTTTCTGATATTTCCTTTTCTTTTAATATTTTTTTATGTTGTTCTTGCCAAATTTCATCCAGGTCCGTAGTTAAACTAAAATCAGATATCTCTTTTATAGTTTCACTATTTTTGCCATTCAAAAATGAATCATCTTGTAATTTTTTATCTTGTAATTTTTCGTCTGTTTGATTTAGGTATGTTTTACTATTTTCTATTGGTAACTGATGCATGAATTCTTGATCATCTCTAGGTAAATCATCTTCAAATTCCTTCAACTCTAATAAATCTTCTATATATTCTGAATCTTTATCTTTATGGTTATTCAAACTACCATTTGTTATGAAAGGATTATAAATTTGATCTGTGAATTCTAAATCATCTATATTTTCTAAATCTAATTTACCAAAATCAAACTTTTCTTCGGAGTTCTCTGCTGTTAAGGAGTTCTTTGCTGTTGATACTAAACTATTCTCGTCTAGAAGTAGTTCTGAGTCTATAGCATTTTCTAAGTCTTGGGTGTCTAGCTCTAGACTATTCTCATCTAGAAGTAGTTCTGAATCTATAGCATTTTCTAAGTCTTGGGTGTCTAGCTCTAGACTATTCTCATCTAGAAGTAGTTCTGAATCTATAGCATTTTCTAAGTCTTGGGTGTCTAGCTCTAGACTATTCTCATCTAGAA
>JAKQYF010000041.1:15670-29772 GCA_023356535.1 Trichodesmium sp. MAG_R03
GTAGTTCTGAGTCTATAGCATTTTCTAAGTCTTGGGTGTCTAGTTTTAGATCATTCTCATCTAGCAGTAGTTCTGAGCCTGTAACATTTTCCAAGTCTTTCACATCTAGCTCCAAGCCATTTTTATTTCCGAGGGCTTCTGAATCACTAGAAACTTGTCCTTCTATAGACTCTTCATTTTGATAGTCATCAATGTTAGTATTGTCCAGCATTTCTTCAAAATCATTATAGAACACTGGATAATCTGTGATAAATTGTTCACTATCACTAATGCCTTGTTGAGCATAGTTAATCAGGTGTTGATCATCACTTAAGTCTAAAACTAACTGGTATTGTTCTTTTGCCACATCATACTGATGGAGTCCATAGCAATATATATGACCACAAAGTAGACGAGAACTAGGGTCTTCTGGATAATCCTGAATTAAGTTATAAACTAAAACTGCTGCTTCTTCATAGTTGCCCTCACTATAGGCATCTTCTACCTTTTGATAATCCTGTAAAAAGTTTGTGATGGATGATGTCATTTGCTGCCCCTCTTTTTTCTTTCAATATATTATTTATTTTTAGTTTTTTAATTTGATCATTGATGGAATTAGGAGTTGGGAACCAGCCTCATTCAGAAATCTTAATATACAAATCATTGAATCAAACAATTCTTTTGACTTATCAACTTTGACTTTGATTTAGGCTGCCCATCGAGCCGAGCGAATAATTGCTTCTTGATCCAATAACCTAAGACACTGCTCTTCTTTCTCACCAAAAACCCATTCTCCTCGTAAGAAGGGAGCCATATCATCTGTAACATTAGTGGACATTTTGAGTTTCTTTCCATCAAGCCACTCCATTCCTACAATCTTGTCAACCGCTAGTCCTAATATAGTGTCCTGGTCTTCTACTGCAATTATTTTAATTTCAGTTAGATCAGTATTGATGGGAATTTCTTCTCCCAGGAATTGAGCTAAATCAGCAACCCAAATTACTCGACCTCTTACATTTATTGTACCTAAAAGTAAGGGTGAAACATTGGGAATAGCTGTAATACCTTCTGGAGATTGATAAATTACTTCTCGAATATCTGTTGCTAGTAAAGCAAACTCATTACCTGAAGGTAAATAAAATCGCAAATGTTGTTCTCCTTCAGGATTTTCTAATTCTTGGATTTCTCCTGTACCTTGGCCTACTAAAAACTCTTTATTGCTTACCATAGATTCTTAAACTTACTGTCTTAATAATTGTTTAACTGTTCCTACCAGTTCTGTGGGCTGGAATGGTTTAGCAATATAGGCATCTGCCCCTTGCTTTAAGCCCCAGTAACGATCAAATTCTTCTCCTTTTGAAGAACACATAACTACTGGAATATCCTTGGTTTTAGGATCGGATTTGATCCTCCTACAAACTTCATAACCGTTCATTCTTGGCATTACAATATCTAATACCACAATATCGGGTTTAGTATTTTTTAGTTGCCCCAAAGCTTCTACTCCATCATTAGCAACGGTAACTGCTAATCCACTACTTTTAAGAAGCTGTGAAATCATCTCTCTTTGGGTAACGCTATCTTCTACAACTAGAACTTTGCTCATTTTTTTCTACCTGATAGCTTGAGTTAAGATTTATTGATAGTTTAAAGTATAAGTATTTATTAACAGTTCATTTTTTGCCTAGTTCAATCAATAGATATTCTTGTGGTTCAAGATTTGACTGGCCTACTAATTATTCATAGTTAATTTTAAGGTTTGTCAGGGAAAGAAAAAATCTAGGAAGTGATTCTGAGAATTTCCCTGACTTTTGGCCGGAAATGAAATCGAAATTATAATTAAAAATTATACTTATATATCTATAAGTCAAATCAAACATAATTTTCTCATCGACTACTAATAGTATGCAGGGTCAGCTCATCTTAACAATCATTGACAAATAGTATCTTTTCTGATCCTATTGCCCGGAAAGGTTTCTACATTAATTTAGTAACGAAAATACATTCCAATCGTTAAGCAAGAAAACCGATAATATGAAAATTATGTGATGTTTCTAATTCCTTTAAAAGCTTGTATTGCAAGCAGATCATAATAATATTGATTTGTCAATAAGATTTTAGATGAGCTTGCCCTGTAATAGTATGCCCATAAACTTTGTTGATCTTGCTTCAAATTTAAATATTTAGCAAAAGGGTTGGCCTACGAAAATTATTCAGATGGTAGTTGATAGTCTTTTAAATGATATTATATTCTTTCTGTTAGTGATTTACAAAGTTTGATCACTTTAGTAAATAGGGAACAGAGATTAATTTTCAAATGTACCTGATCATCCTAAAAAGTGCTGTAAGTGATGATTTATTTTGATAAAAGCACCAAAAAAATACAAAATTACTATTCGATCAGTTGGGATTTTCTCTTACCTTAAAAGGAAAAAATGCACAAAAATTAATAGGCTGCAATTATTGCCCATTCCCCATTCCTTGCCCTCACTAATAGCATTTCTCAAAAGTCTTGCTATAATTTAAAGCTGGCAAAATTGCTTTTATTGATAACCTAAGTTACCAAATATCAAGCATTTACTTGAACTCATAATATTTATAAATATAAAATTTAACTATAGCAAAGTTTCTGGTAATTGGTATAACAGACTTTTTCAGCAAACCCTATTTAGGGTTTAAGAAAATTCTGTTAGGTTGAGAGCCTTCTACTAATCCTGGTCCAATATATTTTTCTACCAACATTAGTAATTCACTTTCTACAAAAGGTTTGGTCAAGTAGTGTGTGGCTCTAACTATTCTGGCCTTAAGCCGATCTATAAATCCTTCTATGCCAGTTAGCATAATTATAGGCGTCTGGCGAAATGCCGTAGAGTTACGCAACATCGCACAAATCTCATAACCGTCTAGTTCGGGCATAGCAATGTCACATAAAATTAAGTCTGGCTTAATACGAAATACTTCTCCTAACGCTTTGATGGGATCACTAAGACTACTAGTTTCATAACCATGTTGATTCAAGATTGATTTAACTGTTTTCTGAATAACTAAATCATCATCAATACATACTACTTTGGAAATTTTTGTTTCTCGTTCCAATGGTTTTGATTTATTGACTATGGTTGTTTCTGAAGATTTATCTATCAATTGTACTATACCTTTTTGCACAAAAGGATAAATCGCTTTAGCTACTGTTAATACATCTCTGTTTAGATATCTAGCTATTTGCTGCATAGATGTTTGACCATCTGACCAACGACTTAAAATATTATATATTTTTGGTTTTAATGCTTTTTGTAACTGGAGTGGACCTGAAATCACTGGACACTGTTGAGCAGAGTGAATATACGGAGAAAATTGATTCCATTCCTGTATCTGCTTCATGATTTTGGCCAACAATGAGCTAACTTCTAAAGTTGTTAGCTGAGGTGTTAGTGGTGCCCCAAGTTCAAATATAAATGCTCCTCGACGAAGACTTAGTAAGTCAAAGAGAGTTTCATGCACCAAATTATAGATAATACTACGTCCCTGGGCAGGGGTGAGAATACCTTTTTCTAACAAGACCCATAAGTATCCATACTCCGGTGCATTCACAGAGGCAACAGCAGGAACTTGAATTGTTTCAAGATACTTATCTGCTTTGTAGCGATGTAAATAGTCTCTCAAACGAGATAAACTATCTGTATTTGGGGTGGCGTAGATAATTTGACCGCTGAAAAAAAATACAAACCAAGATGGTTTTCTGGGAAAGTGCTGTTGGGGTTCAGCAATATTACTGCCAACTGACGACCTGTAGGCCTCAACAAACAGTTCACCAGTTCGCTGACCTAAGTTTATAAGTTGCAGGATGCTGCGGATATCAATTTCACTTAAATTTCCCTGCATGCAGCTTGTAAAATATAATCTTTTATGATGACCAATTCAATTTAAAGTTTGAGAGACAGCACTTACCGCTACCGATAATATATACATTTAATGGGCAAGATACCGGAATACAAAAGTTTTACTATTGATGCCTTGTCTATACATTTGCCCAAAATCTGTTTTAAGATCCATATCTTTTCTAGTTTTTAGAAAAATCACCAACTATTTTAAGAAATGGTAATATAGTAATCCTATTTTATTTATGTCAAAAATCTTGCCGCTTTTTGAGAATAGATTTGGACGTCATGTTTCATGGGTAAGGCTTTCGGAGTTTCTTTCTAGTTGTTGAATTGTTACAACCTATTTAAGATTGCTATATTCTCTAAAAAAGTAAGTTTAATTTTACGGGAATTCCTTAAATTATACCCTAGAGTTTACCATCTGAAGTAAAAAAAAGATAGCTTGGTAGTTGTTTATATAGTATCTTGGCTAAAGTTCAGGATACCTAATAATTTGATCAATTTAACTGGTTGTAAATTTTCTTTCAAAAGTAAATTTCAATAATCATCTATTTCCTAATATTTACATCAGTGTAGTAATTTTTATGGCTTTTGGTGTTAACATAATAAATTATGGAAATGAAGCTTTTAGCATAGAAACCTCGAGAGGATAACAGTGTGCTGTATTTAGCAGAAATACAAAAAAGACCAACTGGTTTTGGTCTTGGTGGTGGTAAGACTGATTTGAAATTGTTGGCCTGTCAGCGTAGTGAACATAATTGGCTAGCTGTAACTGGTGAAGAAGTTATTCCGGCTGATGAAGCTAAGGAATTTTCTTCTGGTGCATTGGTTCTAGTAGATCTGAATAACAATAAGCAGGTGCTGCAAATTCAAGATGCTGGACGTCAGTTAGTGAAAATTCTGCAAAATTTCTCTCGCTCCCAAGAAAAGTCTAAGACACAATGGGATGAAATTGAGCAATGGAAAGCTTCCTTGACTTTTCAAGCCCAAGAGCTACATCGCCGGGACATAGAATTGCAGGCTAAGGAGGAGCAACTTGAAGAGCTACAGCCTGAAATTAATAAGTTGGAGCAGCAACGTCAAGAAATTGGTCAAGCTCAACAAAAATCTCAGAAACTTCAGGAACAGATAGGCCGAAACCAAGAAGAATTAAAAGCTGCACATCTAGAATTACAAAGGCAAAAAGAGGAATTTAAGCAACATCAGGGAGAATTAAATAAAACTACATTTGTAAATCCGGAGCAATCTCAATATATTCAAAATTTATTGAGTTGGTTGACTAAAGCGGCAACTTCGACAAATTCTTTGGGAGAAAAATTAAGTCAATCCTTGGAAATAGTTAATAATCAAAAGGAAACTCTAGAACAACGTAGACAACAGTGGGAGAATACAACACATACAAACTCTAATGCACAACAGGAAGATATAGAGATTTTTGCTGATCATGTCCAAAGCAAATGGTTAGAATGGCAAAAAGATCAGGAAGCTTTGATCTGTAATACTACGGAATTGAGAGTTCAACAAGCTTTATTCGTAAGTAAGCAAGAATATAGTCAAGTTTTAAATGGCCAGATTGGGATACAGACAAAAATTTATGAGCAACTCAGTCCTCTAGTAGCATTGGATAATGATGGTATTACTCAGAAAGTAGATGTTGAAGCTTTAGAAAAAATGCCTCTTAATGAGTTAGAGGAATTGGTGCAAAGTTTGCGACAAGATTTAGAAAGAGATATGAGTTTTGTTAAAGACCAGGAAGAGGAGTTGGCATTACAACGGCAAGAAATGGATGCTTTACAAAGAAGAATTGACAAAGCTAGTGAATATGACAGAATTAACTTGGAATCAGAATTTTCCGATGAAAAAGACCGCTATAAAATTTTAAATGAGTCTTTATTGGGTTCTCAAAGAAATCTTAAGGAAAGAGAAGAAATATTAAGTCAGCATCAAGCAGTTCTTTGGCGTAGGTTAGGTAATTCTTTCCATCAAGAAGAGTCAAATCAGATAGGACTGAAGGCTATACTGTTACAATTTGAGACTCATAGACAGCAATTGACCGAAGAGTTAGAAAATTTAGAAGCTGAAATTCAACAAATACAAACTGAAATTAGCCAAAAAGAAGAAATGATTAATGGCCAAACTCAACAACAAGCAGATAAAAGAAATGAAATTGAGCAGTTAGATTTGAGTTTAAGGGAAAAGCAGAAGGTACATACAAAGGGTGGAAGTGGGTTTCTGTATCCAGAAGTAATGCTACCTATGGAAGGTTATCTAGAACAATTGAGACAGCAACTTGAAGAGGTGGTAGGTGGTATAATTCAGGTACAAGGTATAGGTGAACAGATTACTCAGTTACAAAAAGTGATGCAAAGTATTCTTGTACAACCGGAATCAGATTAACTCAAGATTAGTAGTTTTTTATGCTAAAATAATCCAGGGGTGTTGAACTTTGGCGATCGCTCCTCCAGGAAAGGAGTCTGTTTGAGAACGGTTGGGAGCATTGATTAGAGCTGTTAGCTTTTCAATATGATTGAAGTTAGGACTAGCAGGTAAAACTTTGCATAGGATATGTCTCATTACTCTACGTTGTAATGCTAGAGGAACTTCAAGCAATACTAAACGATTGATCATATATTTGACTGGTTGCGACTCAAATTGAGAAATCTTGAGATTATTTATATCTATTTTTGTCACTCTTTCTAATAACTTTTCTGTCTCATTTTTAAAATACTCGACTTCAGCACTAAGTATTTCTGCTGTTTGTGCTAATGCTAGTTCAGCTTGAGGATTAAACTGGCGTAAGATAGGAAATAATTCCAGACGAATACTATTGCGAGCATAATGTAAATCCTGGTTTGTAGAATCTTCCCAAATTCTGATTTTTTGCTCTTGACAAAAGTCACCTGTTTGGGTACGAGTAATTTCTAATAGGGGACGTACCAATAAGGGCCAGAAATTTTCAGTTAGGGGACGTTGCCAAGTTAGGGCTTGTAGGCCATCAGTCCCACTACCACGAATGAGGTTATATAGGAGAGTTTCTGCGCGATCGCTAGCTGTATGGCCAGTTACAATGTATTGAAAATTAGATTCTAAAGCAATTTTACTTAGGGTGTGATAACGCCATTTTCTAGCTTCTGCTTCAGTTTGATAAACCTTATCTGCTGTTTCTATATGAAATGGAAGTTGCCAATTTGTAGCTAATTTTTTGACATAATTAGCATTAGCTTCTGAGTCAGATCGCCATTTATGGTCACAATGAGCAACTGCTAAATACCAACCCCATTTTGATTGTAAATCTAATAATAATTTAGTTAGAGATAGGGAGTCCTGACCGCCAGATACTGCGATTAATATTTTTTGATTCTTTGGTAATAATTTTCTTTGACGTAATGTTTGATGTAGTTGGGCATGGAGTAATGTCCAATTTTGATTTGAAGATTGATTCATTGGGCATAATTTAAAGGTATCCTTAGGGTTTTTCCCTATATCCGAATTTAATTCCTAGCAATTGAAATATGGCAACTTTACCAATGTTGGGAAGGTTAATAAATTCTATAATGCCATTTCCTATAGGATTTTTTTTGACTTGTGGACACAGAAATGATTGGAATTGATCAAAAAGTCCCCCGAGAATGGCGGGGCTTTAAACCCAATTTTTCGGTAAATTCTGAAATACAATATATATATATATATATATTGTATACGCTTAATCGGGATCAAAGGCCACAATTAAAAATAATGAAAAATTTTTGGCAACAAATTAAAAATGATGTACTCAAGGAAATTAATCACCATAAATCATCATTGTTGAGAATTATCTTAAATACTCAAAATACCAAAACTATGCTTGATATAATTACTGGTCAAAAATCGAGTCGAAAACTGATCTGGAAAATTTTGGCTACTGGGATAATTACTCAAGGAGTATTATTAGGAACTCCAGCTTTTGCTAAAAATGCCCAAAAAAATCTGAGCTATAGTGAGCTATTAGAGAAAATCCAAGTTGGAGAAGTAACAAAAATAGATGCTTATCCATCTCAAGGAATTGCTAAAGTTAGCCTAAGGGGGCAAAATAGTAGCAAGGTAATTTACATAGTTAATATATTTAAGTATAATCGGGAACTACTCAATAAAGTTCGTACTCAAAAAATTGACTTTGAGTTAAAACGTTCTCCCGATAATAGCATTGCTATGACTATCATATTTAATATACTCATCGTTTTTATAGTCGTTGTTGTACTATTAACAATTTTGCGGCGTTCTAGTCAGTCCCAGGGAAATGCCTTAAACTTTGGTAAGTCTAGGGCACGTTTTCAGATGGAGGCCAAGACAGGGGTATTGTTTGATGATGTGGCAGGTATCGAAGAAGCAAAGGAGGAACTACAGGAAGTTGTCAGTTTCTTGAAAAAGCCAGAGAAGTTTACAGCTATTGGGGCTAAAATTCCTAAAGGTGTACTTTTGGTAGGGCCACCAGGAACAGGTAAAACTCTATTAGCAAAGGCGATCGCTGGTGAAGCAGGAGTTCCTTTTTTTAGCATTTCTGGCTCAGAATTTGTGGAAATGTTTGTGGGTGTGGGAGCTTCTCGTGTACGAGACTTGTTTAAAAAAGCGAAGGAAAGTGCTCCTTGTATCATATTTATAGATGAGATAGATGCGGTAGGTAGACAAAGAGGTGCTGGTATTGGTGGGGGTAATGATGAAAGGGAACAAACTCTTAACCAACTATTAACTGAAATGGATGGTTTTGAAGGGAATACAGGTATTATTATCATTGCAGCGACTAACCGTCCAGATGTTTTAGATGCTGCCTTATTACGTCCAGGTCGTTTTGATAGACAGGTGACTGTAGGCTTACCTGCTTATAAAGGACGTTTAGGCATTTTGGAAGTTCATGCTCGGAATAAAAAATTAACTCCAGAAATATCTTTAGAGATGATCGCTCGAAAGACACCTGGTTTTTCGGGAGCGGACTTAGCTAATATGTTGAATGAAGCAGCTATTCTAACTGCGAGACGACACAAGGAAGGAATTACACCTGTAGAAATTGATGATGCTATTGACCGAGTGACCATTGGTTTGAGTCTTACCCCATTATTGGATAGTAAGAAAAAACGGTTAATTGCTTACCATGAGTTAGGTCATGCTTTGTTGATGACTCTGCTCAAAAATTCTGATCCTCTCAATAAGGTGACTATTATTCCTCGTTCTGGTGGAGTAGGTGGTTTTGCTCAACCAATTATGGATGACGGGATGATTGATAGTGGAATTTATACCCGTGGTTGGTTAATAGACAGGATTACAATTTCTTTAGGTGGACGTGCTGCTGAGGAAGAGATTTTTGGATCGGCAGAAGTTACGGTGGGAGCTGCCAACGATATTAGGAGTGTGGCCAATTTAGCTCGTGAGATGGTAACTCGCTATGGAATGTCTGAATTAGGGCCTTTGGCTTTGGAAAATCCAAGTGGGGAGGTCTTTTTGGGTCGAGGTTGGCAGTCGCCGCAGTCAGAATATTCTGAGGAAGTGGCGACTAAGATTGACCATCAAGTACGAGCAATGGCTTTTCATTGTTATGGAAAAGCTCGGAGAATTATCAGAGAAAATCGTGTTTTGATGGATAGATTGGTAGATTTATTGATAGAAAAGGAGACTATTGAAGGTGATGAGTTTCGTCGAATAGTTTCAGAATATACAGAGTTACCTAAAAAACAGAAGTTTGCTATTAATTTGGAAAAGAAAAGTTGAAGTTTGAGCTAGTTTTTTCTCTCAACTTTAAATCTAAATTTCCCACGACAAAATCTAGCATAAAAATATAATTCCAAACTCACCCATTCAAAAGTCAAAAGTAATACACACCGAAAACTTAATCAGAAATTACTTCTGAGTTATGGTTCGTCTATTTCTCAAGCCTAAATATTTGTGTTTTAAGGGTGATAACTGTTTAGTTTGTTGAGCGTACATTTCTCGCAAAATCAAAGCAGGGTCTACCCAGCGTCCCCCATATTTCAAACCCCAATGAAGATGGGGGCCACTAGTTCTACCAGTCATGCCGACTCTAGCTATTCGACTCCCAGCAGGCAACACTTGACCCTGAGGTAGCATAATTCCACCACGACGGTCTACTAGATAACGATGTCCACCATTAGTTTCGACTCTTCCTTGAACATGGCAGTAAACGTGTTCCCAATAACCTGACTGAATTACAATACCAGTACCACACCGACTATCTTCCCAAACTTCCACAACTTTGCCAGTCCACCAACTTCGGATATAGCTTCCTTGAGGAGCTGCTAAGTCTAATCCATAATGAAACCCTCTACCACGAGGGCCAAAAGCTGATGTGTATCCTTGAAAATTTTCTACGGGGAAGGAGGCGTTTTGCCAGTTGTTAATGTAAGCTATTTGTGAGTTAGTAACTTTAGTTTCTTGGGCTTTGACTAACTCTTGTTTTATTCCTAAAGTTGTTATACCAAGCGCGATAAATCCTAGTAGCAATAAATTTTTCTTTTGCTGAAGTAAACCCTTTTTTAGGGTTATAGGTAATGTATATAAGAAATGTTTTCTAGGATTTGACATATTTTTTTGCTTTTAAATCATTAATGAGAATGAATGATGTGATCTTGTGTAGTGCTTGCTAATTAATCCTCAAAGTATTTACTTCTATTGGCTTTAGCCTTCTTTCGCCAGTATAAAGTACCAGATTTTTCGTGGCTTAAGCTCAAAAAGTTAGGATTTTGGGCTGACCATGACAGAAAAATGAAGGGACAGTTCTTACTGCTATAACAATCCTATCTGATTCACGAGAGAAATGGGCTATTTTAAGGTGGAAGGCAGAAGGAATAAGAGTTGGAGCTATTTTTTTAAGAAGGCTAGTGATTTTACATGGAGACTCCCTAACAAGACTTTTTCCACAAATCCTAGCTAAACAATTAAGATTTGATAAATGATCAAGCTAGACAGTGCAAAGTTCATTGAGCAACTCTTGCTAGCTAAGGCTTTCAGCAATGATCAAGGTATTAAACTCTCCATTGAGAACTTTTGGTGCTGTAAGCCTTTCCCAGTAATACTTTCAGCTCAGCTTACCCAATCGTTTTTGAGGAGAACTTTGTACTCTCCAGTGATAAAGGAGTATAGCATTATTTTTCGTAGTTTGTCTTATACCATTTCTCAAAAACTTTTCTACATTTTATTGAGCAGAAAAGTAGGGGAATATTGAAGTAGAGATAAAAGTAAACATAACAATAATTAATATTAACCTAGCTTAAGTTATCAAAAAAGTGATTTGGCTTCTATTAATTGGTTAATAAATAAAGTGTTTCCTAAGTATAAAATGACTTTCAGGAATTGGTATTTAAGCATTTTTAGAAAGTAATGATAGCCTGATAATTTAGGATTAGTATAGTAATTTCAAATGTTGTTGAATAAAATAATTTAAAAAAAAATGATACTAGAAGAAATTTTCCCCTTTAGAGTGGCCATAGATACAACAGCAATTGCAGGATCATCTTTGTGGTCTTTGGCTTTGTATTGGGGTTTTTCTCCTCTGAGTGAGTGGGTGACTTTACAACTTAACCGTTGGTTTAATTTTGCGGAAAGATCTTTGTATACGTCTGATGAAGAATTTGAAAGAACGCGCAAAGCTAGAGAATCTCAAAATGCTTTTTATGCTTCCATTTTTAGTATAGTACCTTTTTTAATTATAGGAAGTTTATGCAATTGGGGGGTAGAATTTGGTTTGGGTAAAAGTTGGTCAATTAGTATTGGGGTGATTATTTGTGTGATTTGCGGTGTTTATGAATTAGGAAGACAAGATGATAAATCTTTTTAAAGAATAGTATGTAACTATAAGAAATTTGAATTATCCAGCTCTATATTTTTATGAAAATAGACCAAAAGTTTTCTTTTCCGAATGATGTAAAAACGGCGATCGCTATACAAGAAAAACTCTGTCATCAAGTAATACCTGAAGACCTATTTGGAGATCTTATATATGTAGCTGGAGTTGATGTTGGTTATAGTGATGATAATCAGATTACTCAAGGAGCAGTAGCAGTTTTAAGTTTCCCAGAATTGGAGTTGAAAAAACAAGCGATCACTCAACATCCTACTTCTTTTCCTTATATTCCAGGTTTATTATCTTTTAGAGAAATACCTGCTATTTTAGATGCTTTGAAAAAGTTAAATATTATTCCAGATTTGCTGCTTTGTGATGGTCAAGGTTTGATTCATCCCCGTCGATTTGGTGTAGCTTGTCATTTAGGAGTATTAGTTAATATTCCTAGTATTGGTGTAGATAAATCTCATTATATTGGTAAACATGATTCTGTTGGTCTAGAAAAGGGTAATTGGCAACCTTTAATAGATAAGAAAGAGGTTGTTGGTGCAGTTGTCAGAAGTCGTACTGGAGTTAAACCGATTTATGTTTCAACTGGTCATAAAACTAGCTTGATAACTGCTATAAAAGGTTTCTGTACAGGAAATTTTGCCATATCTGAATTAATGTGATTAATTAAATCTGCACCTATTCTCTCTCTAAAATGAACCAACATTGAGGCATCGAAGGCCCCTTTATTACTATAGAATTCAAGTCCTATAAAGTATTGTAGATATGGGTTTTCCTTTATTTGTTCTACTGTTTCTCTGTCGCTGATTCCTAGTTTTTCTTTAATAATTAATGCCCCTAATACCATTCTAAAATTCAAGGTAGGCGCTCCTCTGTCTGTAGAGAATAAGATTACATATTCATCTTCAAGTTTCCCCCAAGGAATTAAACTAGCCATAACTACCAAACGATTCTCTGGGGATAATTTGCTATTGAACGGCAATTGAAAATTTTCTGGTGCCATCTCAGGTTGGCCTACTTTATCTGTACATGGTGGGTACAATTATAGATACCTGGTTTTTGGTGTATTTTACCTGAAAAGAGGGTTCAATTTCTGATTGAAAATACTTTTAATCCTTACTGTGTAAGTTTTTGAGATTTAATCATCAAACCCTAGTTAATAATTTTGCAACTAGACACTAGATCGACACTTGATTTATCTTAGAAAGGCGTTTTAAGCGTTCAAAATTGCTTCGCTGTCCCTCGCCATAACAGAATTGTGGTATTTGGCGGAAGCCGTACTAAATCAGGACTTACGCAGTACCGCTATATATAGTGCATTATTGACAAAAAATTTAGATATTTACACTACAAGTAGTGCCTTTACGTAAGTCCTGTAAATGTACAACTTTTTGCTCGATGATGAGGTATAACTTAAGGTTTATTTCTTTTCCCTACCCCCTAGACTTTTGACTTACTTTCGATCAATCCCAAAACAATGTTATAGTTAATAATTAAGCTAGGGGTGCCTAGAATATTCAGGCTGAGAAATACCCTTAGAACCTGAGACTGGTTAATACCAGCGGAGGGAAGCTGTTTATTTAAGGAAAAAAATATGCGGACAGAATGGATCGCCAAGCGTAGTGGGCACAAAAATGTCTCTCAGATGCATTACGGTCGTCAGGGAATCATCACTGAAGAGATGGACTTTGTGGCCAAACGAGAAAATCTCCCTGCTGAGTTAATCCGCGAAGAAGTAGCAAGGGGACGGATGATTATCCCTGCTAATATTAATCACATCAACCTCGAACCGATGTGTATTGGCATTGCTTCTCGGTGTAAAGTTAATGCTAATATTGGTGCATCTCCTAATACTTCTGACATTGATAAAGAAGTTGATAAACTGAAACTTTCTATTAAATACGGTGCAGATACCGTTATGGACTTATCCACAGGTGGCGGTAACTTGGATACAATTAGGACTGCCATTATCAACGCTTCCCCAGTTCCAATAGGTACAGTACCAGTTTACCAAGCAGTAGAAGGGGTTCATGGCAGAATAGAAAATCTGACGGCTGATGACTTTCTTGATGTGATTGAAAAGCATGCTCAACAAGGGGTAGATTATCAAACTATCCACGCCGGAATTTTAATCGAACATCTACCTCTGGTCAGAAGTCGTATTACTGGTATAGTTTCCCGTGGTGGTGGAATTATTGCCAAGTGGATGCTGCACCATCACAAACAAAATCCTCTTTATACTCATTTTGACGATATTATTGAAATCTTCAAAAAATATGATGTTTCCTTTAGTTTAGGGGATTCTTTGCGACCTGGTTGTACCCATGATGCTTCTGATGAAGCCCAGTTAGCAGAATTAAAAACATTAGGTCAATTAACTCGTCGTGCTTGGGAACATGATGTCC
>JAKQYF010000410.1 GCA_023356535.1 Trichodesmium sp. MAG_R03
ACAGTTGGAAGAGGTTTATGAACAGGTGGATAATTTGTCTTTGGATGATGTTCCGGAGTGGATTAAAAAGTTAGAAAGTCAGATGAAGGAAGCGGCGAAAAATTTGGAGTTTGAAGAGGCTGCTAAGTTGCGCGATCGCATTAAGTATTTGCGAGATAAGTTAGTTGGTAATTCTTGAAATTTATCAAAAAAAAATTTGTTTGCTCAAAATAATTTGGTCTAAAGCCTCATCTTTGAGGGCAAAATGTTATTAGCAGGACTTACGAAGGCAAACTCAGAAACTGGGTTTCTTGTAGATATTTATGTGTTAAAAACAATGATTTACTGTAGAAACCGGGTTTTTTGCGTAAGTCCTGATTAGGTTAGGGTTTACTGAAAAAGTCTTTTTTAGGAGTAGGAGACCCATCCTTAACATCTCCCAGGAGTATAAGTAAGGAGGTTTTGCTAACGCAAAGCTCCGCTAACGCTACGGGACATAAAACGCTTTTTTTTTGTGCAATGTCCCTACAGAGGAATGAGGAATAGATAGAGGAGGCAGTGGGATATATTTGTTCCTCGATTTTTCTGTCTAGGGAGAGCTCAAAAAGTTAGTATTTTGGGCTCTTAGGACCAAAAACTAGACATTTTTTTCAATTCTAAAAATGCTAAAACGTTTACAGCGCTTTTAAAATTGATGAACTACATCGCCATAACCAAAACCTTGTAGGGATGTTTTGCTAACGCAAAGCTCCGCTAACGCTACGCGACATGTTTGTGCAGCATTCCGTCAGGAAAACGCATTTTTGTTATGCAACGTCCCTACTGTGGTCGACCGACATGAAAAATGTTGTATATATCATTTTCAGGACTTACGAATGCAAACTCCGCAAACCGGGTTTCTCGTAGATATTTATGTATAAAAAACAATGATTGACCGTAGAAACCGGGTTTTTTGCGTAAGTCCTGATTTTTTTTTGATTTACAGCGCTTTTCAAATTGATGAACTACATCCCCATAACCAAAACTTTGTAGGGAGGTTTTGCTAACGCAAAGCTCCGCTAACGCTACGGGACATAAAACGCTTTTTTTTGATGGGAGGTCCCTACTGTGGTCTACCGACGTGAAAACTTCTGTGTAATCAGGAAGCCCTAGGTTATAGCGGTTTTCAAATTGATGAACTACATCATCATAACCACAACCTTGTAGGGAGGTTGCATGGGAGGTCCCTACTGTGGTCTACCAACATGAAAACTGCTGTATTAGGACTGGAACCGAGTAGAAGCAAGGAATTTTAGGGGTGGTGTAAGATGGCTTCCTATTATTGTTCCGGAATAGTTTTTAGCCTGATTATATTATGACTTACCCATGAACCCTATTGGTGGGGTGTATTTCGCTTTGGGACATGAAAAGGGCACTTCGTAACGCACCAAGGCTCTATATACATGGCTTCCTTTGTTATGAGGTGCATTTGCCCGGGCAAGATGCCTACACTACTTCGATCTCATCCTTATACGGTAGGTTCTAATGGTCGTTAATTTTACTTAGGTTTAGGTGGTGTTTCAGGGCTGAGAATAAGGGTATATTTTCCATCTTCGCTTTGTTGAATGACTAAAACTGGAGGGCGAGCATTTGATGGCAAATTTTTTGGTATGGAGGGAAATATATAATATTGATTGTTTCCATCAAATAATAGTCGCCACACTACTTTGGGAATATTGTCGTCGGTTTTGTTGTTATAGTCTCTTTGTATTAGCTGTTCATATAGTTCAATATCTCCGATCGCTCGAAAATTACTTCTCTTAGGATCGTCTGTGAGATCGAAAATATTTCTGCCTAATGGTAGTATATCTTTGGGAGCTATTAAAGTAACTACTGGTAATAATGATGTTTCGTTGCGGGCGTCTCGAATAGCATCAACTTTTCCCTGACTTTGACCGAGGAAAAATAAGGCTGTTAATAACCAGGTGACCATGACAATTTCACTGATTAAAGCTTTGCCTTTTTTTTGGCGATTATTTTTGGGAAAATATAGGGGTGATTGCAGAAAGGGTGAGATTTTATCGTATTTATTTTTGAGACTTAATTTTAATAGTTTTAAACGGATTTTATCTAGATTTTTGCTTAATTCTTCTTTGGCAAATCTAATGGTTTGGAAACTTATTTGAACGATTATAAAAGTCGCGATCGCTATTTTTATAGTACGCAGAATAGTGGAAAAGTCTCCTCTGGATATGTTGCCTAAAAATACTTGTATTGGTGCTATTAAAAATGATTCAAAGGGTAAATCTAGGGTGGTGACTTCTAGTTGAAAATAACCAAAGTAAGTCCAACGATAAATCCAACCTGTAAAATATAAACCTATTCCTAAAAAGCTTAATAAACTGGCAATTTTTCCTAACATAATTGTAAATATAAATTCTGTTTTTACTTAGGTATATACTATAGCAATTTGACTATTTAGATGAATAAAAATTAATTGGAAATAATCTATCAAATTAATATAATGATTTAATAGATTAGTGGTAGATAATCATTCAGTTTTCATAGTCTATCTTCTTGAGTTAATAAATCAGCATATTCATTGATTCCTCCTTTGGCAAGTTGACGATCTTATTCTGCAAATTCTTGATAAAGTTGGGCTAATTTTTTGTCCCTAGGTTTAGTTTAATTAACTTTTCTCTAATTTTTAGAAAGGCTTTATCTTGTTATAATAAATCAATAAATTCGTAAATACTTAATTCACCATCTTGTAAAATGGGTAGACTACAGTAGGGAGGTTGCATGGAAGGTGCCTACAAGGTTTTGGTTATGGCGATGTAGTTCATCAATTTGAAAAACGCTGCAAGTGGAAATAGTCTGTAAAATCAATGTAATGATTGATTAGATTAGTAATAGATAATCCTTTTATTAAAGCAGGAAAATGAAGATGACTAGAATTACAATTATTTTTTTGGTGGCCT
>JAKQYF010000411.1 GCA_023356535.1 Trichodesmium sp. MAG_R03
CATAGGTCTAGCCGCAAGCCATAACGTCTAGTCATTTAGAGCAGTCCTATGCATATTATTCTTCATCAGCATACTATACCCTTAATGTCAACCTCTTTAATTGATGACACACCCTAGTACTGGTGAAGTTTTCAAGAGTGTTAAACCTTACCCTCAAGCGCAAAACAAACTATAGCAATCCTATCTGATTTGTGAAAAAAATAGCCTGTTTTAAGGCAGGAAATAGGAAGTAGAAAGCAGAAGGAACAGGAGTTGAAGCTATTTTAAAGAAGTTCAGTGATTTTACAAATGATTTAGGATTGCTATAGCTAAGTTACAACGACAGCTGAATAGAAAGATTAAGAATTCAACAATTTATACAAAGTTCTAATCAAGCTAGCAAAAAAAACATAGACGAGTAGCTAATATTCGTTAGAGATGCACTTGAGAAAATGACAATTTACCTAGTAAAAAAACACGGCTGTTTTGTCATTGATGATTTCAATGTGAAGTAGTATATTCGCTAACCATGAGCTAGCTAATTTGTCCCAATTTTTTTTTGTTGATGTAAATATTCAAAAACACTCTTATCCCCAATATCTGGAGTTATTGGTTGAAATGCTTTTCGGATAGCAAAAATTATAAATAGGAGGCCCCAAATTCCTAATAAAAACTCTTTCATTTCAATTGATAAAAAACCAACTAGATGAGATAGAAGTAAAAAAGGCACTAAAGCTGTGAGTAATTTAGTTTCTAGACGATTAAAGCAAAAAGCTTCTTTGAAATAAATACCAGTCAAAGCCGCAAATGTAAAACCTACGCCAAAAATAGTAACTGGATTGTTGTAAATTATTAAAGCAAGTGGATCACTACTGTTAATTGCTAAGATCACCGTAGAAATGGCCCCTATTAGCCAAAATAGCTGAAGTAATCGTTGTAAGGTGGCCATATAAATATGAATAGTTGCCAAACTTACGCCTAAAGCCAGACAAAAACAGCTAATTAGGGGCGTAAGTGCTTGAATAATGGTTGGATTTTCACCAGGCCATAAAACTAGGACACTGCCTAATGCAAAACTAAGAGCAGCTATAATTAAGGCACTACGGTAAATAATTACACCAAGGCGATCACTTTGAGTTATGGTAAAATCTCCGAACTGTCCTTGATAAACTATTGGTTCTCGATATTGTAGTATTTGTATCATAGTTTACTTGTAAGATAGATTAACCGAATTTTTTTTATTCTATCTTACATTCCGCACGTCAAAATGTAGTGTGTCAGACTGGTGGTTGAAAGCTTTGCCTGATAATAACTATGAAATTTGTAAGTAACAATACATATTACAAAAAATATTGATAGTAATTAGTAATAATAGAAGCTGTAATCCACCTTCTTCCTTAAAAATACCCTTATAGTATATTTGAAGTGCGGAATGTGGGTTCTATATATTTTTTAAATCATAAATCTGGATCAGGTAAGAACTTTATGCCAAAATCTAATCAAAGACAAAATAAAAATCAGTCTCAGCCTGAGACCAAAGAGCTGAAACAAATTGAAATTGATGAGACTATTGTATCAGGGAAAACTTCTACACTGAATGTTGGAGACAATTCAAGTATAACTGTGCCTATTGAGGATTTTTTAGAGCATCTTGGTGCTTTTCACGGGATAGAAGACAATGATCAAGCAAAAGAAATTCATTGGGAAGTTTTTGAACAAAAGTTAGAGAAAGTTCTCGGCAATACAAATTTAGAAGTTAATCAAAATAATTTAAAAAAGTATTTAAAATATCTGAAGCAAAATCTGACAATTCCTTGTTTAGTTAAAGGTATAGAAGAATTTGAATGGGAAGAATATTATACAATGGGTCCAGGAAGTAAACAAGAATATCGAAAGCTAAAAAAGAAACAACCATCTTACATAGATAAATTTAATCTTTTAAAATTAGAATTAGATAATAAATTAGATACTAAAGACGGAATTTTAGCTGTGTTAGAACGGACTAAAGATAATCTAAATTTTACATTGCCATTGGCTGACTTACAAGCGGTTGTAGAAGATTCTGTTGATGCTGAATTATTAGAAGATTATGCGATGTGGTTTTTTAGTTATTTATAAGTAGCAAAGTAATTATATTATAGCAAATTGCATATTAATGTGGTATAATTTATAGGGTAAGCTTTGTTTGCTTATTCCTTATTCCCTATTCCTTATTCTCTACTCCTTTTAAAGATAAAATTATCATATAGTTAGGTAAGTTTTTAGTCTAGTTTTGAGTTAAAATATTGACACAAGTAATATTTCTGATATTAATACTTTGTTATAGTAGAGTGAATAATGGAAGCTTTTAACCTAAATCCTCCCCAATGGACTGAATCGGCAATTCATACCTTTGATTTCTACTGTCCTAAATGTGGGGCAAGTACAATGGCAGCAAAGGCAGTATGGATTAATCGGCGATCGCCTGTATATACAGGAAATAGTCGTCGTAAATGGCAAGAATTTTATCATTGTCATTGTAATGCCAGTTGGTGGGCTTGGAATAGTGATCGCCCACCTTCTAAGTACACTGGTATGAAAAAAGATAATGATATGAGTGATTTAGATGGTGATCTGGGTGATCTAGATTGAGACCTTTCAGTCAAAATTCTCAACTAATAATTTCTAATAACAGTTTGAGCTTTAGTAATACTGACTAAGTTTCAATATGTATAAATATTCTAAATTAGCTCAAAAGTAATTTATGGCCTTTTGCCGTCATCGCAACTTTCCTCCAAATATTGCTTTCAGCCTAAACATAGTAGTTTTCCTTACTAAATACTACGCAAACAGATAAAGAGGGTCGATATCAATAATATAGGAAATTATGAGGATTTAGCCTCCTAGAATTAATTTAATTCTCGGGGAAAACTGAATACTGAT
>JAKQYF010000412.1 GCA_023356535.1 Trichodesmium sp. MAG_R03
ACTCATCTCGATAAAGCATAATAACTAGATCGGCATCCTGCTCAATAGAGTTATGAACAACAATCTCATTTGCCACAAAATTATGCAGACCAGGCACAGTTAAATCAAAAACCTCCGCCTCCCCATGAGGCATTATTTCCACAATTTCATCCCATTCCACATCAATTTCAGTAGACCTTTCCCACTCACCAGACTTAACTATAGACCCTAAATTTCCACCATATTTTGCCCCAAAATCACCTTTAGACAAAAAGCACCCAGGATACAATATTGAATATTTAAGCATTTTTTGGTTCAAAATAGCAAGAGAATCCCCAATATTCAGAGTATTTAATTGTTTCCAACCCCCCATAGAAAAGAAAGGATGATTAGCCGTTGCCCTAATCAATTTTCCTGAAGAAGTTTGCAGAGAAAAGATAGGTTTCACCCCAGTAGAAAACACTCGACTAACCATCGCCGACTCAAATTTCCCAGTATTTTCATTCAAAGCCAAAACATCAAAATTCGACCTACCAACCAAACAAGAAATAGGAATTTTCTGACCATCAGGTAAACAAATTAAATTTTCCCCAGTCAAACAACCAGACTCTCTCAAATCAGACATCATCGGTCTTTTATTAGTTCGAGCTTCCACACTTCTACTAAGTTGAGACAAAGCAATAATAGGCACCGAAAGTTCCCGCGCCAAACCCTTCAAACCCCTAGTTATTCTTGCCAACTCTAGAACTCTATTCTCACTATTACTTCCCTCCATTAACTGTAAATAATCTAATAAAATTAATCCTAACGCCCCACCTTGTTCACTTTGAAGTTGTCTAGTTTTTGAACGAATTTCATTAACAGTAATATTAGGAGTATCATCAATAAAAATTGGCATTTCAGAAAGAGTAGCAATAGCCGAAGTCAAAGGTTCCCATTCCTTCTGACTAATACGCCCAGCTCGTAACCTATTACTTTCAATTTTTGCCTCGCTAGCTAATAGTCTTAATACCAATTGTTCCTTAGACATCTCCAAACTAAAAATAGCAATTGGTAACTTGAGATTAGCTGCAATACTATGAGCGATATTCACAGCAAAGCTAGTATTATGCAGGCAAATATCATTAGCTACAAAATTATGAGTTTCTGGCACAGTCAGATCGTATACTTGTTTTTCTCCTACTGGTTCTATAGAAACAATTTCATCCCAGAAAATATCCCTATTTTCTAATTCTTCCCTCCAAAAATTATCTGTTTTATCTGAATCAAATTTGTCGGAATCAAAAACCTGACTTTCCGATGGAAGCTTTCCCATATTCGGCAGAATATTTTTTCCACAAATGGTATTAGGAGTAGTTAAGTTCTGAGAATTTTTAGGAGATTTTCCTTTGATAGTTATACTTTTTGCCAACTGATTTTTAGATGTGGCAAATTTTGCCAGTAAACTAACCAATTCATCCCAGACAATTACCTGATTTTCTAATTCTTTCCTCCAAAAATTATCTGTTTTATATGAATCGAATTTGTCGGAGTCAAAATCCTGACTTTCTGATGGAAGATTTCCCATATTCGGCAGAATATTTTTTCCACAAATGGTATTAGGAGTAGTTAAGTTCTGAGAATTTTTAGGAGATGTTCCTTTGATAGTTCTACTTTTTGCCAACTGATTTTTAGATGTGGTAAATTTTGCCAGTAAACTAACCAATTCATCCCAGAAAATTACCTGATTTTCTGATTGCTCATCCCAGAAATTATTTTCTGTGATTAAATTTAACCAGCTAGAATCAAAATCAAAATTTTTAGAATCAAAGCCGCCAATATCTGCAATAAAATTTTTCTGAGATAAAGCATCAGTAATTGTCAAATGCCATTTCCCATCACAAAAACAACTTCTGTAATTCGCAAATCCGACAACTCTTCTATCTGACTTCTGACTTCTAACTTTTTTAACAACATTTATTGTTTCACTTTTCTTCTCTTCAAATTTTTCAATCCCACCAACAATTCCAAACCTAAGCAAAATATGTTGTACTTGCCTAACCAACTTTTCACTAACTGTAGAATAACCAAAATATACTATCTTACTCTGAGATATTTTTACCCATCCATCCCAGAAAAATAGATATCTAATAAATAAAGCTAATTGCAACCTTTCTAACTTAAAAACAAGAGGAAAAAGACATAAATTCTCAGAATCAATCAGAGAAGAAAACTTATTTTCGGAAATAGTTTCATCACCAAAAATATTTAACCTACGGGGCACAGCTATTTTTTCTCCTACCCGCAATTTTGCCAAAGGTTTCCAATCATCAACTGTTAAAAAAGGATGAGTAATTGTCGTCTCTACAAATCTTCCTAATTTTGTCGTTACTCTAAATACAAATTTAATTCCATCATCAACAAAAGCACTAGGCTTAGTCAGATAAAACCTCCTATTTTTTCCCAAAGTTAATAATTCTATTTCCTGCCTTTGATAAACCTCTGCCAAAGTAACTAAACTACCATCTTTTTGCAAAACCAAAGTATCATAAGTAGCACATTTTCCCATAGAAGGTCTACCCGCCACAATAATCAAATCAGATCGTTGAAAACCTCCAGTCATTGCATCTAAATCGTAAAAACCACAAGCAAGACCAGGTAAAGCAACCCCCTCATTTCTATCTTCAATTTCCAGAAAAGTATCAATTAAAGTTTCAGAAATAGGAACTAAATCTTGTTGTGGTTTATCCTGAGTTAGAGCAAAAATTTTTTGTTCTGCTTGGTCAAGAATAGTTTCTAATTTAGTAGCGGTTTGAAATCCTAAATCAAAAATTTCATTTCCAGCTTGAATTAATTTTCTGCGGATATATTTTTCAACAACTAAAGCTGCATATTGATCGATGTTAACTGCAGAAACAGTTCGTTCTAATA
>JAKQYF010000413.1 GCA_023356535.1 Trichodesmium sp. MAG_R03
TGTGGTTTTGAGTTTGTCGAGTTAGGTGGTCATAAGTAATCAGATTTCCTTCTAATCTGGGATTGTTTTTTTGGATAATCCATTTAAAAATTTCTGTGGCAGCTATGGCTAAAGTTGTTTGTATTGTTGCCTGAGAAAAATAGAGGGGAGATGTTAAAAGTCTACCCTGTTCTTTTTTTATATTAATAAACTCTTCAATAGGTCTATTGTCTCGCCAACGTTGTGCAAAACAATTCCAACATCCTGTTTTATTAGGTTGGAATAAAGGACCGATCCAAGAGATAGTTCCTAATGGTTTGATTAACATCCAAGGAGTTTCAGATGCTAAAGCTTGTCGATTAATTTCAGCTAAATTAGGATGGAGATAATCCTCGGTTAAAATTATATTTAAATCTCCTTCATTACCCACTTGAATCTGAAAAGAGTTTAACAACTGAACTAAATATTCATCTGTTAGGGAACCTAATGTTTGGACTGTAACTTGAGTCGATTGTAATTGAGAGTAAGCTTGGGATTGAGAAATACCGAGATGATGGCAAATAATAGCTAAATTAGAAGGTAATAATTCGTTTTTTTCCAATAGGTATCCTTGTTTGCATAGCTGGAAGAGAGCTTGTTGAATTTTTATACTAAAATTCAGAATCTCTTGGAAAAAATTAGGATTATCTTGTGTTAAATTTTGGTCTTGTAGAATTTCTAATTGCAGAATATCGATAATTTCATCAACATTTCGTTGACCATTAATTACCTTAGCTAAACGATAATAAAGGGGGTCTTGCAAACAGACTGATTCTCTTTCTGATATAAAAAATACTGTATCAGGTTCTATGATTTCAACTAAGTAAGCTGGATTAAAAGCAGGTTGATTGAGCATTTATGGCTAAAATTATTTTCTAGTTATAAGGGGCAATAATTGAGCGATCGCTCCCCTAGAATACCATAAATAAGCTCCAGTTAGTAGTAGGGTTAAACAATGAAACCCAACACCATTAAACTACCCTGTGCCAAAGTTGGGGGCCAATAATTGAGCGATCGCTTCTCTTATTTTCAGCCACCAATCAAAAAAAATTACTACCTAATAATGCTGTTGCTTCTATCGCATTTACAGGTTCAGAAAACAAGAATCCCTGACCATATTCACATCCTAGATCCTTCAACTTAGCCAATTGTTCCTCAGTTTCTATCCTTTCTGTTACCACATCTAATCCCAGACGATGAGCTAATGTAACAATTGTTTGTATAACCTCATAGTCTTGATCATTAGACTTCTCCAAAAATGCTGATTTTGAAAGGGCATGGTAGGGGTTTGAGGACCTTTTCTGGAGATATCTATTAACTTCCATTTTGTAACAAAAGATTTATCAATTTTCAGAGTATTAATAGGGAAACGATGCAAATAACTTAGAGATGAATATCCTGTACCAAAATTATCAACACTTAACTGAATTCCCAACTCTCGTAGATTAGATAAAAGTTGACTAGCAGACTCAGCATTATCCATAGCCACACTTTCTATAATTTCTATTTTTAATCCTTGAGGATCGATACCTGTCTTTTCCAGAATGCGTTGAATTTATAAAATTAAGTTAGGTTGGGAAAACTGTTTAGCAGAAACATTGATAGCCATATTAAGGTTAGTTTCAGAATAAATTTTCTACCATTCTTGCAGTTGACGACAAGCTTCCCAAAATATCCACCGACCCAGAGGAATAATCAAGTCTGTTTTTTCTGCAATGGGAATAAACTTTACCGGAGGAACCATAATACCTCGAGAATTTCGCCACCGCACTAAAGCTTCAAATCCTACTAAGTTACCTGTAGGTAGAGAAATAATTGGTTGATAGTTGAGTAAAAAAGTGTGGGAAATAGCGCAAGCCAGTTCTTCTAGCATTTCCACCCCTTGATGTAAGTCATGCTCTAACTGCATCATTTCTGTAATGTCATTGCCCATGGAACTGGTGAAGAGCAAATAACTGCCTGGGTTTTGCACTTGAGCTTGATCCATAGCAATATTAGCATCTCGCAGGATATCCCCTCCCTATTTATAATCATTCAGAACTTACGCAAATTCATCTAGAAAACGCCATATGTAGTTGCGAATGACATTGGCCCTCACTGGATGCAGTGCCCGTGCCTAAGTCCTGATTATTGGAACTCATGGCAACATCAATACTAGCAGTGATCAAGAGTTGATAAGCATCTAATGTTATAGGTGCAACTAGGTCTAGCGATCGCTGTTTGTATCAAACTTGCTAAGCTGATAGCATCTTCGTAATACCACTAAGTGCAGTCTGTAACTTATCTTCAAGAGCAGGCCAGAAAATCCCAAGTCAGCTCAAGCTACTTCTGGACATAGTTTTTGAGGTTGACCCCTTAAACTCTAGGACTAATAACAAGGCAAATGCACGTCATCAATATATAGCACTATAGGTTTTATTTTTGCTGATGGCAATCTATAAAATTAATACGTTTCTAATATTACTTTTGGAACAAAATATTAACTTTTATATTAGATTTATATTAGATTTATATTAGATTTATATTAGATTTATATTAGAGTTGGAATTCTGAATTAATCAGACCATACTTATACCAACATTGTTTAATTACCTCAGAAAATAGCTATGAATATCAGCAAACTATATAGCACAAAATGACTGAAGTTTTCAAGTAGAAATGCTAAACTTTACTGCCATTGACTCTGGAAATATTCCTTATATAATGGACAACTAACTGTTCCTTTATTGTTAACTAAATTAATTAAGCCTATACTGTTGAGCTTGTAGGCAATAATTGGCTCTAAAAAAACTGCTTCAGCTGCTTCACAAACCAT
>JAKQYF010000414.1 GCA_023356535.1 Trichodesmium sp. MAG_R03
CAGTTAATAGTAGACCCAGGAATAATTGAAGCTACTATTGCTAAATTTCAAATTCCTGGTTTGAAAATAGATTATGAATTGCGATCTCCCCAAGAACATTTCCAATTTTCCCAGCATAGTTATCATAGCTAATGATTAATTCTGAAATATCCGAACAGCTTGCCTTGATGCAGTTATCTGATTCTTTTTTTCCAACTGGTTCTTTTACTTTTTCTCACGGACTAGAGACCTTGGTTCAAACTGGAAAAATTCAGTCGAGGCCAGAAATTTTGTATTTCTTGCAGATATTATTACGGAACAAAGTTGGAGTTAGTGATGTGGTAGCATTAATTCACAGTTATCGTGGTTGTAAGAACGGAAATATAGAGCCAGTTAGAAAAGCAGATAGGATGCTATTTGTTCAAACAGCGATCGCTAAAAATAGAGAAACTCAGCGTCAAAGCGGACGAGCTGTGCTAATGGTAGCTAGTTCTACTTGGCAAGATGAACGATTAAAAACTCTTAACCAAGAGGCTGTTAGTGGAAAAATACACTGTTTACATCCAGTTATTTTTGGTGCGGTTACTTCGCTAGTAGGTCTAAAGGAACGAAATGCAGTGTTGGTTTTTTTGCATAGTTTGGTGACTAATATATTGGGGGCAGCTATTCGTTTGGGTATTTTAGGACATATACAAACACAGCAAATTTTACTTCAATTAGTACCAGATATTGAAGCGGTTTGGTCAACTGCTGTATCGATGAATCTAGATCAAATGTGGTCTTGTACTCCTTTTATTGATATTGCTCAAATGCAACATCCTAAATTGCCCCAGAAATTCTTTGCTAATTAAGAAATGAAAATTAGATATCTCCAAAATAAAAATTAAGGTATAATTCTAATCTCTATACAGAAAAATGGAGAAATCTAGGAGGAATTACAACAGGAGGAATTTTTGCTCCACAAGCGTTATAGAGGTTATCAGTAAAGCATAGATCAATAGCGTTCATGGGTAAATCCTAATTCTAGGAATACTAGAAATTATCTAAAAATAAAGCCAGAGTTCCTAAAATTAGAACTATCCCCAATACAAATATAAAGATAGTTGTTCTTTGAGCTATTCCCCATATTTCACGATAACTAAGTTGATGATTTTGAATTAATATAAAAGCGGGAGGAGCAAAAATAAAAGGTAATATTCTACTCAACAATAACCGAATAAAAAAGTTAATGCTCCATAGTCGTTTACCAAGAAAACCTTGATTATATTGCCACGAATAAGCAGTTTGAGCTAGACATATTAAAGGCTTTATATCCGGAGAACGTAAATACTCAAATAATGGCAAAGCATCAGAGATAATATCATTATTTTGAGTAAGTGCTTGATTAAGTATAAAAACATCTTCCAATGCCGAGTTAACACCTTGCCCAATATCAGGAGGAAAACAATGAAACACGTCTCCTAATAAAACTACTCCAGAGGATGAGAATGTGGGCATTATGTGGGCATTATACTGAGCAGCTAATTTTGATAACCCGATTTAGATGGATCGAAGGTCAATCAATGAGACTCGATCTCCCATTGATTAACCATATTATTCTGGGTTGTTTTTATTCTCAATGTACTTTTTCAAAGTAGAAATTGTTACCCTGCCACAAGAAGCAATAAAATAAGAACCGTTCCAAAGAACATCTTTCCAGTAAATATTGTTAATTTGTTCTGCGAATTCTTTCCTTAGTTTTCTGCTTGTCACCGTTTTAATGTTATTAACTAGTTTACTTAACGTGATATTTGGGTGATACTGAAACAAAATATGAACGTGGTTTTCTTCCCCATTAAACTCTACTAATTTGCATTCCCATTTAATTAATAATTCTTCCAAAATTTCATTTAAGCGAGCCAGCATTGATGCTGTAAAAACATCTTTCCTGTACTTGGTTGTTAATATTAAATGGGCCTTCAAATCTGACACTGAACGACCATTTGATACAAAATCCGATTCTATAATAGTTTTCATTTTCCCCAATTTGTGTTACAATAATAGAATACACCAAATTAAAACAGATATGCAAACTGTTTACCAGCAAAAGCTTAGGCTCAATAAAGAACAAATAACCACAATAGAATTGTGGTTAGATTTGTTGCTTCGGTAGTACAAGTATAGATTGAGCCAGCGGTTCTCATGGTGGGCTGATGTTATTGCTTACGAAAGCTTAAATATTTAGGACTTAGGTATGAACACCATTGGTAGGGTATGTTTTGCTGACGCCAAGCGGAGCGAACGCTTCGCGACTTGAATTGCTCACTTCGTAACGCACCAAGGCTCTATATATAGTACCTTTGCGTAAGTCCTGATATTAAAGGGTTAACACTCAACCGGTTGAGTAAGTCAATTAATGAGGTGATCTGGAGGTCAATTCCTGTCTATTCTTGCTCTTCAGCCGAAAATGCTCGAGTGAAAACTATAGCTGTGAATCAGAGCGCATACCAGCCAAGATTGCTCAAATTGTGGTGAAAAAGTCCCTAAAGAATTATCCAAAAGAACTCATTCTTGTCCGCATTGCGGTATAGTAATAGAGGGTGATGTAAACACAGCGATAAATATAAAAAACAGGGTGGTAGGGCATTGAGTACTTAACCGCCGGAGTACCGGGACTGCGAAGCGAGAAGCTCACACTATAGCATTAGCTTAGTGTGGGAGTATGTGACACAATATTTTATCTCAATTTTATTCAAGTAGGAATTAAAGTTATGAGTTATCGTATGAATAGACGGACTTATGCCGATACCTTTGGACCAACAGTAGGCGATCGCGTTCGTTTGGCAGATACAGCAATTTTTATTG
>JAKQYF010000415.1 GCA_023356535.1 Trichodesmium sp. MAG_R03
TAAATTTTTGAAAGTTATTTGAGTTAGAATTTGTAGACTCTTTTAGTTGCAAAAAAATATCTCTTAATTTATTGCAATACTCATTCTTTTTAGCTAAATATTTTTCATCGCCAACTTCTTGATTATTATTGGCTAAACTGCATATATTTTCTAGCTCAGATATCAAACTATCAAGGTCTTCACCAATAGACCTAATACTACCTTTTATTTTCTCTAAATTCCCTTGTGCTTGATCTACATATTTTTCCTGAGACTTAACATTATTCTTAAATTTCCAATAAATATTATTAATTCTATCAATTTTTGATTGAGAGGCTCTACCAGGGGGTGGCTGTGTGTAAAGTTCTTGATACTTTTCTGAATTTCTCACCTTATTTGATAGGCTTAACTCCTCTGCCAATGAAATTTTTAAACTCTCTATCTTTTCAGAAACAGTTTGATTTAATTTAGTTTCCAATTGCGTTACTTTTTCTTTCACTAATTCAAGCTCAGAGAAACTCAATTCTGGAGGTTGATACAGTTGACGGACAGCAACTATGCAAAACACTAATAATATAATGAGAATTGGATATTTCCAGCAACATTTAGCAACATAATAATGCCATCCAACTATAATTGACCTAGGAATAGCTATCCCCGATCTAAAATAAGCAAATATTGAATAGGCTAAAGCAAAAATACAATAGACAAACGGTAAAAGCATAACAATTCTACTTTGGCTTTCCTGAAAAAGAAACCATAATAGCCAAAGATATACTAGGGTGATAAAAGTAGTTAAAGTATAGCCCAAAGCTAAAGGTAAAGTTATACAAAAAAACCAATTCCAAGAGGAATTTTGAGTAAGCGATCGCTGATTATACATCTCCAATTAAACCTCTATAAATTGCTGTAGAAAAACCGTTATAAACTTTTAGAGATAATTCAAAACGAACAGACTTTCTTAACAAATATTGCAGCATAATTATCCAAATATTAATGTTAAATTTAGTTCTCGATGCGTAGGTAAGAAGAGTAATAGCTGCTGCATCTGCAATGCTTGTATCCCTGCGTTGAAGAAGCATTTTAAACAAACCACGAGGGAGTAAAAAGAAGCTACTATAGCCATTTGAAGATAACCTACTCACGAATTTCAAGACTCTTAAGGGACTACAGGGATCATATTCTTTATGGGATAAGTCAAAATTTTTCTGATCGAGGAGTTGTGCCACAAAACTTTGAATAAACCCACTCAGGAGCTTTTTGTCATCAGCTCTGACAAATGAAAGACCATTTACAACTGCTGTCGCTAATACAGGGTCTCTAGATGCAACTTTGGGGTCTAATATCTTATGAGGTTCCTTAGAAATACCAATTGAAATTGCTATTGTTCTGAATAACCAAAAATTAATTTCTCCTTTCTGGAGTATTTCCTTCAAGCCATTTTCAACAAGATAGCGAGCTGCCAAATAGTCAGCAGCTCTTTGATTAAGAAATCTAGAAAAATAACCATTATTGGAATCTAACTCTATTAGGCGATATTTTTCTGCCATATCCATAATACTAGCAATTACAATAAAAAAATCAAATTTCTCTTGACTTCTCAAACCTAAATTTTGCCACTGCCACTGAGAGCTATTTAAGATTTTCAGTATTCTTATAAACTGTCTATCACTTTCAATAATTTTGAGTTCTTGGATTTTATCTACTGATAGTTCATAAGATTGATATTGAGCTAACCTTTGGCTTGTTTTTTTGTCAAAATTGACTATATCATTTTTCAAATATTTGTATTTTTCATATAGTGAATTAACAATACTATCATTGGAAATACTTACACCGTAATGAGAAGTTTGTTTAATTTGTAAAGATATCCTCATAAGATGAAAGCTCAAAACTGATGAGACTTCCAAAAGGTATTGAAATAGGACTGGTTCGATTTTTTCAAAACGGTTTGGTGGATTTATATCCATACCTTTTAATATCTCCCGTTTTAACTCTAGATCGTGCAAACTGCTGATAGATGGGATGCGATTTTTTGTATCAGCAAAATCTGATTTATCAGAAGAGAATGAAACTTGATATAGCCATAACGATAAATAGTAAGGGTTCCTTAAAAAGGATTCCTGTTCTGCATTAGTATTTATGATTGTCAAAATAGTTTTTCTAATTTGATTCTGGGCTAAAGTATCGTGTTGCAAACTTGTTAATCGCTTATTTAAAAGTTCTTGAATTTGCAGTACACTCATTGGTTTTATTCTGATATTTGCTACTTGCAAAGTATTAGCATACGCTTTATATTCTTCTTCTCTACATGATAAAATCCATCTAGTTTTATTACCGCTATGTTTCATCAAAATTGATAAATAATCAAAGAGAGTGTCTCGTTTACTTTTGTCTATAAACTCATCTAAAGCATCAATAATAATCACAAAATTGAGAGATGGTTTCTTATTCCATAAAACTATAAAATCTTTAAACTCAGGATTTGATAACTTACCATTAATTTCATATACATTTGTAATAAATTCCAGAATTTTTGTTATATTTTTACCATGGTTATTTAACACTTTTTCAACATCATTAGCATGAATAAAAATCGGAATAAATTCTCCTATGCTTTGAGAGAATTCTTTGCTATAATTTGCAAGTGCTTTATATAAAGTTGTAGACTTTCCACTTCCTGGAGGACCGTATATAAATACTCTAGATTTGTTTGGAGATAACAAGAACCTATCCCACTAATAATATGCGATTAATCCAAATATGTATAGTGGCGATCGCTAAAAAAGCATCAAAGCAAGCAGAAATACGTTCCCATCGTACAACTAGACGACGATATTTACG
>JAKQYF010000416.1 GCA_023356535.1 Trichodesmium sp. MAG_R03
TGGGGTACAGTTATTAACTACCCGGGAAGAAACTCTGGAGTTATTGAAGTTAGATGAATATGTGGATTTAATTATTCCCAGAGGTTCTAATTCTTTTGTGAAATTTGTTCAAGAAAATACGCAAATTCCAGTTTTAGGCCATGCTGAAGGAATTTGCCATGTCTATGTAGATAAATTTGCAGACATTCAAAAAGCAGTAGCAATTACTATTGATGCTAAAACTCAATACCCTGCTGCTTGTAATGCTGCTGAAACTTTGTTAGTACATGCTGATGTTGCGGCCAAGTTTCTCCCAGAAGTTTTCCCAGAACTGGAAAAACGTCAAGTTGAGTTACGGGGAGATAGAGCTACTCATCAAATTTTTTCCTCGGTTAAGGAGGCTACAGATATAGACTGGGCAACAGAATACAGTGATCTAGTCTTGTCAGTTAAAGTAGTAGATAGTTTAGAGTCAGCGATCGCTCACATCAATACTTATGGTTCCCGACACACAGATACTATTATAACTGAGGATGAAAAAGCTGCAAAGACATTCCTCGCCCAAATAGATGCTGCTGGGGTATTCCACAACTGTTCAACTAGATTTTCTGATGGTTTCCGTTATGGTTTTGGTGCTGAGGTAGGAATTAGTACCCAAAAAATGGCACCAAGAGGTCCAGTAGGTTTAGAAGGATTAGTCACTTATAAATATCAAATTGTTGGGGACGGTCATATTACTGCCACTTATACTGGTGAAAATGCTAAACCATTTACTCACCAAGATTTTTGACCAATAAATCAGGTTTCAGGAAGGTTTCAGGTATCCCCTTCGATAAGGAATGAAAAAAAATCAACTTCAGTATTTGAAGCCTCCTGCTGAAGCAGGAGGTACCGATAATTAATAACGGCGTTGTTAGAATTGAAGAAGAAATATCTATTATGACTAATTGGGGCAATAAATTTAAAACTAAAAACATAGATTCCGAAAACCTTATAGATCACTATAATCAATATGCTCAAGAGTTTGATGACCATGTAAAAAATGAATTGTGCGGCAATGGAGAAAATATTCCTGTTGTAGTAACAGCAAAACTGTTTGTAGAAACTGTCCCCTATCAAGAATCTATGAAAATATTAGATGTAGGAGCAGGAACAGGGGAACAAGGAGAACAACTGGCTAAACTAGGTTACAAAAATGTAGAACTTACTGCTTTTGACCCCTCTGAAGGAATGTTGAATATGGCCAAAAAGCGAAATATTTATTCAGAGTTTATCCAAAGTTATTTACCAGATACTGCTCTGGCTTCTAATTATTTTGATGCTATCATTTGCGTTGGGACTTTTACTCCCGGACATGCTCCTGCTGCATCTCTCCACGAGCTCGTCAGAATCACAAAGAAGGGAGGCTATATTGTTTATAGTATCCGCAAGCACTTTTATGAAGATATTAATAGTCGCTTTCAAACCGTAGAAGAAGAACTGACTCAAGGCAAAAAGTGGAAAATGATTGCTAAAAGAGAAGATGAATATCTACCTCTTGAGAAAATCAAAGGTTATTACTTTAGTTTTCAAGTGTCTAGAAATTGAAATCTCCCTTTCAGAGCAAAAGTCCTTTTATAGCAATATGAAATGATTTACGAAAATTTTATCTAGACAAAACCTCCATAATTGGAGATTTGGGGGCAAAACAATTTACCGAAAAATTGGGTGTCAAGCCTCGTCCTTCTAGGGCTACTTTTTAGTTGATTTTTTTTACAGACTATGTTATCATGCTTTTTAGTTCACAAGAAATATATTAGTCCCGGGTGGGCAATCCGAGACAATAAACGGACATTGAGGCCAGCAGCCAGACTACTGCCAAAGTAGCAGCAGCCTGTGAAATGTCAACTCGCCGAGGGGCTAAGGCTCGGTTGTTACCCAATGCCTTTAGGCCGGGGAGGATGTCAAAAATGGTTTCGGATTACTATAGTCCTTTAGCTTGGTAAAAGAAAACTAAGAGGATGAGACAAACTAAACATATTGCTATGTGGACAGCTCCGAGAAGCCGCTCTACTCTAATTTCTAGAGCTTTTGAACAGTTAGATCAGTGCTGGTTAATTGATGAGCCGTTTTACCGAAAAATTGGGTTTAAAGCCTCGCCCTTCTAGGGCGACTTTTTAGTTGATTTTTTTTCACAAGTCATGTGATCATGGTTTTTATAGCAACGTGCACTGGTATATTTACATAGTACAAATTGCTAATAATGTAATATATGTGAAAGTATTGGTAATAGGAGCAGATTTTGTACTACATTTTCAGGCCCTAGTAATATGTAAATATGTGAGCGCTCATTGCTAAGATTCACAGGAAAGATATTAGTCGCGGGTGGGCATACCGAGACAAAAAACGGACGGGTCGGCAAGTGTAAGACTACTGCCAAAGTAGCGGCAGCCCGTGAAACGTCAACCCGCATCGGAGCTACGGCTAGGTTGTTACCCAGTGCCTTTAGGCCGGGGAGGATGTCAACCACCATACGCTTTAATAAAGGATTTTGGAGAACCGGAGAGAGAATCTGTTTTAGAATTGTGTGATACTAATGGAGTAAACATCAGTTTTTACTGTGAATACATACTTAGCTATAGCTGTAATTTTTTTGATCTTTAATAGTAATAAATCCTAACTTAAAATTGTTCTGATTTTCTTATAACAAACCTGCGGTTCTTCACCTCAAGATTTTTTCTATCTTTTTCAAAGCATTAAAGGTTTAAATCCATGCTTAACAGATAACTTTCCAATCAATTCCATTTTTTCTACAGTAATTAAATTCCGTCCCCAAGAAAAATTAGTATATAGCTTTTCAAATT
>JAKQYF010000417.1 GCA_023356535.1 Trichodesmium sp. MAG_R03
CATTGGTTCGTTGAAATTTGCCCCCAATACTTCCGGAATCATATCATAAGCCATAAATACTGAGGGTGTTGATATGGGAGTTGTGTAGTAAGTGGAGATGAATAAATCTGCTCCCTCTTCGTCGCAGACTTGTTGGAGTATTTGCTTGTCGGCATCGGTGTTGTTGTAGCTATATGCTGGTAAAGCTCTATATCTGATGCCTGGTACTTTTGCTGTATTTGCTCTATCAAGTAATATTATGTGATTAGCAAATTCAGTTTTAGCCCATTCTGCTAAGACAGAGCGCCACACACGAGCAATACCCGTACTATAAAGTTGGAAAAATACACCATCAATAAGAATAGTGGGCGATCGCCTTTCCCTCTTCACTGGTTGTTGTAAATATTCTGGTTGCAAAAATTTCCAATTATCTCCAGTTACATCTTTTTGCACCAGTGGAACTATGCCTAATGACTCAGTGCTATCGACCATCGTGTTATCTCCTACCCAGGCAAAATAATCCCGCAGATATACTGGAAACTTAGTTTGTGACTGTAAGGTTTGCCATTGACTGACGGCATTCTTATAACCATAGTATTGTTCTTTAAAGCTTAGTTGTTCTGGGGTGACATAAGCAAAGTGTTGGAAAATTAAACCTTCTTTTTCTGTTTCTGCGTGCATAAAAGGATTAATAGCAGCAATATTTTTTTGTTGATCATCTGGCAAATTTTCTACTAATACTGGGGGTTCGTGGGCTGCCCAAAGGTATCCTGGTTTAAACCTCCAAGTGCGTAACCAATCTTGTTTGGGATTTTGTGTGTAGCAGTTGCGGCTACTAATAACCAGATTTTCTCCCACAAAATACCAACACCAATAAAACGCCGCCGTTTTCTCTGGATTTTTAATAAACAATTTCCGACTATTACAAATCTGTTCTAAAGTCCAGATTTCATCAACATCTACCTGCCACAGCAAACATTCTTCTTTTATGTTTCTCAAAGGCGCGTTAACCATTTCCCGTTTGCCATCCCAAAATTCTCCTTCTGGTTTGCGGTAAAGAGTTATATTTTCTGGGTATTTGGCTGCAAGTTCGTCTAGATATTCCGATGTACCATCTTTGCTGCGACCTTGTTTATGAATTTCATCGGTTATTTTTCCCCCTAACTGCAAGCTCCAACCAGTGTCGTGTTTTAAGTCAGCTACACCTTCAATAATATGCCAATGCCACTTAAAGGGAAGTTGCTTGAAAATGTCGATGTGGTAGCGAATAAATGGTTGGCCGTTAAGGACAATGGTAAAGAAATGAATGGGTAACGTTGCAAGTATTTGTGATAACTTAGAAAAAGGAGGCTTAAAAGCTACTCCTGTTCCTGTGGCATAGTGATCATCAATAAATAAATAATCTTGATATTTGCTCTTGTACTCGTTCCACAAAACACCCAACTCAGGATGAGCATGGTGAGCAATGTCATCGAAAACCAATACTCCACCAGATGCCAAATGAGTAAAGGCGATATCCAAATCCATTTTGGCACCGGAGTAAGTATGGTCTCCATCTATATTAATTAGGTCAAATTCTTGGGGATTATCTGAATTAGCAAAAAAAGATGGGAGCATTTCGTGAGAGTCACCCCTAATTAAAGTTGGCTGTTTTTTGATTCCCAACTTTTCTAACTCTGAACGTACAAACTCAGGACCGGGATTATCTTCAGCAGCATACCCAGGTATCCACATATCAAAACCATAAGCATTAGTATCGGGGGATTCTACTAAAACCTGGGCCATAGAACGCCCCCGACGCACACCTACTTCTAGATAATTCTTAGGTTTAAAATTATGCCCACACCAGTTTAAAAACGAAATTAAATCAAACCATTTTGATTGTGTTTGAGCAGATGAACTTGAATAATTTCTCAAATCATTGGATAACCAACGATCCTGAGTTAAAAGGCTAATAACAGAGTAAACTCTTTCTTTAACTTTCGGACTGGTTATTGAGTCGAACACTTTAGATGCGAGTTCTTGTTTGGTACTTTGGTAAGCTGGTATCATAGTTATTTGCTCAGTCATCATATTATCTTCCGAACTATTTTTTTCAAGTACAACTAATATTCCATTGTTGGAAAATTCTCTTTTATTTGGATATAACTGTTCTAAACTCTCTTGAGTTTTCTCATCAATAGGATTTTCAAATATTAATTCTATATGCTTACTTTGAAATTTACTCCTTTTAACAATTTCTAGATAATCTTCTGTAAAATACCTATTAATATGAGGTGAATTATAAACATAATCAACCATCAATTCTGCTGTTTCTTGATCAGTATATTGATATAAATAATGACATAGTTCATCAGGCTTCATTAACAAATGTCCCCAAGGTGGGATAGGCGAATTGCCAAAGTTAAAAACTTTGCCTGCTTGGTCAGTTATTTTTGGCAAATGATGCCCATCGTAGGCTGACCAAATAGGCGAAAACATAGAGAATAATTTGCCTCCTGGTTTTAAAGCCAGAAACATTTTATCTAAAGCAGCTGGTAATTTATGAATATGCTCGAAAGTTGCAATAGAAAAAATTAGATCGTACTTTCCGTAATATTCCTCGGGAAGATTTTCTATATTTTCTAAGAAGAAATTATATTTTTCTAGTTTTCTATTATCAAAACCTAAATTAGAAGTATCTTTAATATTAGGAATAATTGTTCCTGTATGAGATAGTCCTCCTGCTTCCTTGAGGGATTCTTCATAATCTGGAGTTTCTATTGCTGACCAAGACTTAACATGAAGATAATCAAAAACAAATTCTGGTGGTAAACTCCCACCTACTTCTAAAACATCTTTAC
>JAKQYF010000418.1 GCA_023356535.1 Trichodesmium sp. MAG_R03
TCTTTATTGCGGGCGGGTTTGTTATATCAACTGAAGCGGGGGCAGAAAATATCTGGAAGTGATAGATGGCTTTATCTAAATCCTTTTACTCCGACTTCGTCTCCTTTGAAAAGTTTGGAAAGGGCAATTAATAGAGAGGGGGAAAAACTAGAGGATTTAACTGATAATTTAACTGAGACGTTAATTGAGTTTATTGATCTAGCTGAAGCGGAAAGAGTGGTAATGATAATTGACCAGTTTGAAGAGGCTTTTACTCTTTGTCACGGTAAAGAGGAAAAAGAACAAGAACGACTAGATTTTTTTGAGTGTTTTTTGACTGTTCTGGAAAGGCGAGGTGATAAATTTTGTTTGGTGTTGGGAATGCGGGCAGATTTTCTTGACCGCTGTTCTGAATATGGAAGGTTAGCTAATAAAATTCAGGGGCATCAACTATTAGTTACTCCTCTGAAAAAAGATGAAATAGAGGAGGTAATTAAAAAACCAGCAGAATTAGTGGGAATGGGAGTTGAGGCGAGATTGGTTGCCAAAATGAGGGAAGATTTTTTGCGTAATCCTGGTAGTTTGCCTCTGCTGGAATATACTCTGGATGCTCTGTGGAAATTTGCGACTCAAGGGGAGGAGAAAAGTCAATATTTAACTCTGGAAACTTATAGAAATTTGGGTGGAATTGAGGGTACTTTGACCAAGCGAGCTGATGCAGTTTTTGATAGTTTGAGTGAAGAGGAAAAGTTGGTTGCTCAGAGGATATTTTTAGAGTTAGTTCAGCCTGGGGAAGGGGAAATAAGTTCGGGGAAAATAACAGATACTCGGCGGCGAGTAATTTTGGAAAAGTTGCCTAATGAACGACATAGTTTAGAGCTTTTGTCTGCAGTTAGTGATAGGTTAGCTGACCCAAATAATCGGTTAATTACTAAGGATAATTCCGAGGCAGGAATATTATTAGATATTGTTCATGAGGATTTAATTAGAAGTTGGAAAACTTTGAGGGAATGGGTGGAAGAATATCAAGAAGCTTTGCCGGTGGAAAGGAAAATTGAAGCTGATGCGGCTGAGTGGGAAAAAGATGGGAAAAGTGAGAATTTGTTATTACGAGCTGGTCGGTTAACTAAGGCAGAAGATTATCTGAAAAAATATGATGAAATGGCTTTATTGGATGGGGTTGCTTATGAGTTTATTGAGGCAAGTCAGCATTTGAGGAATATGACATTTGCAAGACGAAATCCTTATATTATTGGTCGTTCTATTGATGAACCAGAATTGTTTTTTGGTCGAGAAAGTCTGTTTCGCTTTATTAAAGAGAATTTGAGTAATAATCAACGAGTTATTCTGCTACATGGTCAAAGACGTATAGGTAAATCTTCTGTATTACAGCAAATTCCTAAACAGGTAAGTTTGGAGCATCAATTTGTTTTTATTCTGTTAGATTTTCAAGATAAATTCCAATGGTCTCTCGATCAAATTATCCATCACATTATCCAGAAACTTGCTCAAGAAATTTTTGAGCATTCGGAAGATGCCACATATAGGATTGATTCAGCTTCAATTGAAGGTTTAGAACAAGAACCCAATGAATTCAGAAAATTATTGCATTCGATAGTCGAAAAATTGGGTAGTAAAAATTTAGTATTATTACTGGATGAGTTTGATGTATTTGCAAGCAACAATAATGACTCAATATTTGAAGATTTCTTTGGATACTTACAGACAATTGTGTCTGAGGAAAAGCAACTTTTTATTATTCCTGTTGTGGGAAGGCGATTAAGTGATATGCCAAAACTTTTGAAATTGTTTAAAGGTGCGCCTAAATGGAAAATAGGATTGCTAGACAGATCAAGTACCAAAAAGTTGGTTACAGAACCTGTTGGAAGATTTATGCAATACAATGACGGAGCAATACAGGAAATTATTCGACTTTCAGCGGGCCATCCCTACTTTACACAAGCTATATGCTACGCTCTGTTTGCACAAGCACTAGAAAAGGAAAAAAGTGAGATTTTACAGAGTGATGTAGGCAGAGCGATCGACAAGGCTATTGAGTTGAGCGAAGCAGGGTTAGATTGGTTTCGGGAGGGATTATTGATTCCAGAAAGAGTTGTTTTCTCAGCAGTAGCAGCAGCTCAAGAGAATGACAAGCAAAGTCAGTCACCCCCGGAAAACTTATTAAATTTACTCGAAAACCATGGAGTTAAAATAGAACAACTACTTCGTGAGCAACTACTTCAGGTACAACAAACTTTGAGTGAAAATGATTTTTTAGATCCATCTGGGTACAAAGTTACAGTTGAGTTTGTTCGTCGTTGGTTAATCAAATATTACCCACTACGCTCAGAAATATGGGAATTGGAGAAGCTTGATGATGAAGCTAATAATTATTACAAAGAAGCTGATAAATGGCGGATACGAGGGGATATAGATCGTGAGTTAGACCATTATCATATGGCTCTAGAACTTAATCCTAACCACTTTAGTGCTTTATTCCGCTCTGCTCCAGGACATAAAAAAAAGCAAAGATTTCAGAAAGCATTAGAACTATATGAGCGAGCTTACAAAATTCATCCACAACGTGTGAAAGAGGAATACATAGAATCATTGATCGGTTATGGTGATTATTTAATTCAAGAAAATGGTTTTATAGAGACAAATTTAAGTGTAGTTAAAAAGCAATACGAAACAGTCCTAAAAATCGAACCATACAATATGGAAGCTCAAGAGAAACTGAAAGAGCTTAAAGACAAAGAAAATGCTCAAGTTCATGGCAATAAGAAGTCTAAAGCAATTCCAATTCGTAATGTAATTTTGACAGCAG
>JAKQYF010000419.1 GCA_023356535.1 Trichodesmium sp. MAG_R03
AAGCAATGGCTTATAGTTTACCTATAGTTACTACTCCAGTTTTTGGCATAGTTGAACAAGTCAAGCCAAATATTAACGGTTTATTCTATACTCCCGAAAACCCAGAAGAATTAGCAAATGCTTTGATATCTTTATTGATAGATGAAGAGTTACGTCAGCGACTTGCCACTAATGCTAAATATGTTCTGGAGTCGTTAAATACCTTTGCAGAAATGACTGAAACTTATGGTCAAATCTTCCAAGAAGCGTACTTTTAACAGGAAAATGAGTATAAGACCTCACAAGCAAAAAGTTAAAAGTAAGAATAAAATTATATTGGTTCAGATCTAAGGTTAGAATAAGTTCAAGGTTTCACAGAGAAATAAAGAGAAAAAGACAGGAATTATGGCACAGATATACGGATTAATTATTAATTAGTAGTTTATAGAAAATGTTTAATCTAGATTTTCCCAAAGGTACAGAAATAGATTACCTAACCAAATTCTCGGGTTGGTATATTCCTGAAAATAACCATAATATAAAACTAACTTTGCATCTAAATTCTCAACCTTATGCCTCCATTTTACATAGTGGATATCGACCAGATGTTGCTGCTGCTTTTCCAGAGAAAAAATATGCTAGTCATAGTGGTTTTTGGGGTGAAATTTTACTTCCAGAGAATATTAAACCAGAGACAGATATAAAAATAGAAATATTTATTGAACAGGAAGAAAAAACATTATTATTTCAAAATCAATTCAAAGTTATTGGTCAACCCCCTAAACTTCCCACAAGACAGAAAAATTTTAACCTAGAAAAAATATTGATTTGTCCACAATGTAGGAAAAAAGTTACACTATGCAATGCAGAAAATTGCTCTGTATGGATTAGAGGAAATACTCCTCATATTTTGCAACTAGGAGAATTACCATTTATTAAACTGACAGAAACAGAAACTACTCATCCTTATTCAGAAGGAATTTTAAAAGTATTAAATAAAATTGATAAAAACGGAATAGTTTTAGATTTTGGCGCAGGTAATACTCAAAAAGAATATCTCAAGCCAAATATTTGTTATTTAGATGTGCAGCAATATCAATATACAGATATAGTTTGCTCCACATTAAAATTACCATTTATCGATAATTGCTTTGATGGAATAATTAGTCATGCTGTTTTTGAACATTTACCAAATCCATTTATCACTGCCAAAGAACTTTATCGCATTTTAAAACCAGGTGGTTTAATCTTTATAGATACTGCTTTTTTACAACCACTTCATGCTGACCCTAGTCATTATTTTAATATGACAGTTCATGGTTTACGACAAATTTTTTCAGACTTTGAAGAAGTCGACAGTGGTATTTTTCCTCATCATTATCCATCTTATAGTATGATGATGTTGATTCAAACTATCTGGCCTTATATTCAACAAAAAGAATGGCAAAACCGTTTAGAAGATTGGCACGCTTTTTTAGTACAAGAAGGTGATAATTTAGATATAGAACTGGGAGAAAAAGGCAGGGAAATTTTAGCAGCAGGAGTATTTTTTGAAGGGAAGAAAACTTAAGCATTCATCATTTAGCTTTTTAATAGACATCTTCTTGAATAATATTTGTAGAGATACTTTGTGGAATGTCTCTGCGGAAAACTACTTAGGGCTTGCTGAAAAAGTCTTTTTTAGGAATAGGGAACCCACACCTCACATCTCCCAGGATGAGAAGTAGGGACGTTGCATGCAACGTCCCTACAGAGGAACGGGGAATTGGTAGAGGAGGTAGTTGGATATATTTGTCCCTTGATTTTTATGCCTAGGGAACACCCAAAATACTAACTTTTTGAGCTCTCAAGACCGAAAACTAGACACTTTTTTCGAGTTTAACAATGCTAAAACCTTTATATGTCAAGACTTTTGGATTTAATCAGCCAGCCCTACTTACTGACCCAATAAAAACTAATAGTTAATTACTGTTGATACTGAGGAGCGCCGAAAAGATTTTCCCTGGCTGTTTCATCCATATTTGGCACCTGACTCTCACTTAAAAGTGCTAAACCACGACTCACCGCAGCTCGCCGACTAGCAGTTTTAAACCATCTCTTTAAATGAAGAAAGTCTGCTAAATTTTGTCCTTGCTTTTCGTGGGGTACTATCCAAGGGTATATTGCTATATCGGCGATAGAATAATCTTCTGCTACATATTCAAATTAAAATAGTTGTTGATCTAAAACTCGATAGCAACGAGATGTTTCATTTGTATATCTTTCAATAGCATAGGGAATTTTTTCGGGCGCAAATTGACGAAAATGATGAGCTTGCCTTAACATTGGCCCGACACCAACCACTTGAAAGATTAACCATTGAATAATAGTCTAGCGATCGCCTAAATTTTCCGGAAGAAAGCGACCTGTTTTTTCTGCTAAATAAAATCAAATAACACCTGACTCAAAAATTGAAATTGGATTACCATCAAGCCCAATATTATTAATAATAGCAGGAATTTTATTGTTAGGGCTAATTTTGATAAATTCTGGCTTGAATTGGTCTCCAGCCATGATATTAACAGGAATTAAATTATAGGGAGTTTCTGTTTCTTCAAGCATGATACTGACTTTCCAACCATTAGGAGTTGGCCAGTAATATAAGTCTAGGGTCATAATATAAAAAGCTCAAATTTTCATCTAATTTTTTGTAAGCATATAACTATCAACTATTAGCTTTCAGCAATTAACTTATTTTTTTGCCATCTTCCAAGAATCAGCAACTACTTTGTCTCTCTTATTTCCATTAATAATTACAGGAACTTTGTCCTGACTATAGAAAGCG
>JAKQYF010000042.1:0-17485 GCA_023356535.1 Trichodesmium sp. MAG_R03
ACAAAAGCACCAATAGGAATAATTCGAGTCACTCGACCAACATAAACATCTCCAGGATTGAGTTTCTTGGTCATCCCTTGGATAATATTGCAAGCTTGTTTAGCTTTTTCACCATCCGCTGCTGCAATAGTTACGGTGCCATCGTCATCAATATCAATTTTGACACCGGTTTCCTCAGTAATACCTTTAATAGTCTTACCACCAGGTCCGATGACTAAACCGATCATTTCTGGGTCTATCCTGAAGGTTAAGAGTCGTGGCGCATAGGGTGACATATCTGGACGAGGTTCATTGATGACATCCAGCATCTTGTCCAAAATATGCATCCGTGCTGGTTTAGCTTGATGAATAGCATTAGCAATTATCTCTATAGATAAACCTGTAATTTTCATATCCATCTGTAAAGCTGTAATGCCAGTATCGGTACCAGCAACTTTGAAATCCATATCACCCAAAAAATCTTCTATGCCCTGAATGTCTGTCAGAATCCGAACTTCCTCGCCTTCTTTGATTAAACCCATAGCTGCTCCACTCACAGGTTTAGTAATAGGAACTCCAGCATCCATTAAACCTAGAGTAGAAGCACAAACTGAACCCATAGAAGTTGAACCATTTGAAGAAAGCACTTCTGAAACCACTCGAATCACATAGGGAAAAACATCGCTTTTTGGTATGACAGGGACCAAAGCACGTTCTGCTAAAGCACCGTGACCAATTTCCCGACGGCCAGGCGATCGCAATGGTTTGGTTTCTCCTACAGAAAAAGGGGGAAAGTTGTAATGGTGTAAATAACGTTTTTCGTCTTGGGGATGTAAATCATCCGCCAATTCTTGAGCATCACCCGGTGTTCCCAGAGTCACAGCAGACATGACTTGAGTTAAACCTCGATTAAATAGAGAACTACCATGGACTCGTAGTGGTAATACTCCTACCCGACAAGAAACAGGGCGTACTTCATCTAACTTCCGACCATCAACCCGGATATCTTCGTTAATAATTTGTTGACGCATTAGCTTTTTGGTGACGCTCTTAAAGGTATTCCCTAGTACCATACTTTCAGATTCAATCATTACTCTTACTGTTTCTTCTTCAGGAAGTTCAGCGATCTTTTCTGCCAGAGAATCTTTAATTTCATCCAGTTTTTCATCGCGTTGATTTTTATCTAAATCATATTCAGACAGAACCTCTTTAATCTGTTCTGTAGCTTTTTCCTGGATATAGTTTTCTAAGGTAGGGTCTACTTCTGGAGGTACGAATTCCGTAAGTTTAATATCCATGTCAGCAATAATTTCTTTTTGAGCTTTAATAAGGTCACAAACTGCTTCATAACCAAAATCAATTGCCTCAATAATGTCTTGTTCTGGCAATTGATTTGCCCCTGCTTCTACCATTATCACCCCGTGGGGAGACCCAGCGACCACTAAATCTAAATCGCCATTTTTGACTTCACGGTAAGTAGGATTAATAATAAAGTCATCTCCTACTAACCCTACCCGTACTGCAGCCATTGGCCCATAAAAAGGTAATTTGGCCAGTAATACTGCCACAGAACTACCTGTTACAGCTAGCACATCTGGTGGTACTTCCTCATCCATAGACAATGTTGTGGCCACAATTTGAATATCATCCCGCAACCAACCAGGAAACAAAGGTCGTAGAGGTCTATCAATTAAACGACCTGTTAGTGTCACCTTTTCTGGAGGACGACCTTCCCGACGCAAAAAACCACCGGGAATTTTTCCTCCAGCGTAGAGTCTTTCCTCATAGTCCACCAAAAGAGGCAGAAAGTCTATTCCTTCTCTGCCCTTAGCTGTAGTAGCTGTGACTAATACTGCTGTGTCTCCTGACTCTATCATCGCAGCACCACCAGCTTGAGGTGCAAATAAACCAACCTTCAGTCGAATATCCCGTCCGTCAAAGGATATGGATTTATCTATCTCTGCCATCCAGTTTTTTCCTTCTATATTCTTTCGCTTCTGTGGCAATCGTAGCATTGTTAATGAGGCAAGTGTTATACTGTTTAAGTCAAAAGTTAAAAGTTAAAACTCAAAACTAAAGAGTCGTAGAAGGCTAAACTGGAAAAACATTTCCTATTTCATTTGGGTAAACCACAGTAGGGACCTTTCATTCTAGTCAAAAGTTTAAAGTCAAAAGTCAAAAGGCTAAAGTTAAGAGTTATAGAAGGCTACACTGAAAAAACATTTCCTTGGAGAATAATTCCTCCTTCCTGTAATAATGAATTAATAATTGATAGCTGATGGCTGAATGCTTATATACAGCACTTTCCGTAATTTATGAATTTATCAATTCATGACTTATGTGAAATGGTATAACCTTTTTGATAGATATTTTAAGATGGCAATTTTACATGGTTTTTGGTTAACTGAATATCAACAATATAGTTCTTTATTTATTTGGGGAGAAACTTGGCATAAAATTACAGAAGATGATGCTGGTAAAACAGAAAAAATCCCTAATCATCCTTACACAATAACTTTAGATGAACTGTTCAAGTTATCTGAAGCAAATACCTATTTCTCTTTAGAAAAACACAAAAAATTCAAAACTATAACCTTAGCTATCCCCACAAAATCATCAGAATCTACCCAACAACTATACCCAATTCACTCAGCTACAAATTTCTCAGAAATTCCAGAAAAGTTATATCTTTATCCCTGGCAAATAAAAGGAATTTGTCTGGAACCTCTGGAAGCAATCAAATTTTTACAAGCTATTCCTCTGGGAAAAATAACTCAATCTTTTATCGGCGGAGATTTAAAGTTTTGGTCTCATGTTGCTCGCTGGAGTCTTGATTTATTAGCAAGATGTAAATTTTTACCTTCTATTGAACAAATATCAAATCAAGAATTTATTGCAATTTGGCAACCTTTACTTAATAGTTCTATAGACCAAACTAGGTTGAAAAATTTTACCCTACAAATGCCTCTGGTTTGTCGTACATATAACCTCGATCTGCAGTCAAATCTTTCCCTAGAAAATCTACAAAATCTACAAATAATTACGGGAAATAATTCCTCAAAATTGCCCCTACTTCCATCGAGTCAAGAAATTATCCAAGATTTCTTAAAAAATGTAATAGATACACAAATTAGGCAACTATCAGGGGGAATGTTTACAACACAAACTAATTCATTAAGCCCTTCAATTAGACAATGGTTGAAATCCTTATTAGGAAAATCTAGTTTAAAATTACCAGCTGGGAAAGAAACACAACAAATTAGTAAAATACTTGAGAATTGGAAATCTCCTTTACAAGAATATCAAACTACAGAAAAGAAATTTATTACCTGTTTTCGTCTGCATTCACCATTGCATAATTCCCAACAATGGAAGCTTGAATATTGTCTTCAAGCAGTTGATAACCCAGAATTTTTTGTTAATGCTAAAACTATTTGGGAAAATCCTGTAGCCAGCTTACATTATCAAGGAAAAACAATTGAACTTCCTCAAGAAGCTCTGCTAAAAGGTTTAGGTTTAGCATCAAGAATCTATCCAATTATTGAACCTTCTTTACAAGAAGCAAATCCCCAATATTGTCTACTAACTCCACAACAAGCTTATGAATTTATTAAAAGTGGAAGTTGCCGGTTTACTGATAGTGGACTGGGGGTGATTTTACCCCCTAATTTAGCTAACAGAGAAGGATGGTCTTCTCGCTTGGGCCTGAGTATTCGGGCCACTGCTCCACAAACAACAAAAACTGAGAGACTGGGGTTGAAAAGTCTTCTCAATTTTCAGTGGGAATTATCGATTGGAGGCCAGAAATTAACTAAGGCTGAATTTGACGAATTAGTGGCTAAGGATAGTCCTTTAGTAGAAGTTAATCGGGAGTGGGTGGAACTGCAACCTCAAGATGTCCGAGCAGCACAGAATTTTTTTGCTACTCGCAAAGACCAAATGACTTTATCTTTGGAGGATGCTTTGGGATTAGCGACTGGGGATACTCAGACTGTGGAAAAGTTGCCTGTGGTTAATTTTGAAACTGGGGGTCAACTTCAGGAACTTTTGGATACTTTGACAAATAACCGTTCTTTAGAGGAGATTCCTACACCTCAGAATTTTCGGGGAGAATTGCGACCTTATCAAGCACGGGGTGTGAGTTGGTTAACTTTTCTGGAACGTTGGGGTTTGGGTGCTTGTTTGGCGGATTCAATGGGCCTTGGAAAGTGCACCCAGCATGATACAGAATTATTTGTTAACGGTATGGTAATGCAGGCAGAGGAAATTTGGCAAGCTTATGCCGGTGAAGCGGAATTTGATGGGGAAGGGTTTTGGACAAAACCGAATCAGGAATTGTTGGTCAATTCTCTAGATGAGACAACGGGAAAAATTGTCGTTGCTCCGATTCGACGGTTATATCGACAGCGGGTACGAGAAAAGTTGCGAAGGGTGAGATTGAAAGATAGTAGTAGTATTACGATTACTCAAAGTCATAAATTATTTGTTCGCGATAGTTGGAAAAATGATTTTCAGGTGGGAGATTATGTTTGTGTACCTGCAAAACTGCTTTGGGATGGAAAAGCAGAGGATAAAAATTTAGTCAAATTTATTGCTTGGCAAATAGCTGAAGGATATGAACAACCTGATACGGGAGGAGTAGTTATATCCCAAAAAAATAAACCACTTTTGGCCGAATTACTAAAGACTCTTGAGAACTTAGGTAAAAGATATAGTATTAAAATAAATCGTCCTACTATACGTCCCTATAGTGATAGAAAAGATTGTTACCAACTTGTTATACACAGCATAGAATATCGGGAATTTTTAGAAGGAAAAGGGTATGGGTGGGGAAAGCGATCGCCTGAAAAAATAATCCCACCATTTATTATGCAAGCTGACTTAGACAGTATTAGAATTTTTCTGAGCAACTATTTTGATGCGGAAGGTTCGGTAAGCAAAACTATGAGAAATATCGAAATTTCTACAGCATCATCCCAACTTATTCAACAATTATCTACCTTACTCAGACGCTTTGGTATTTGGATGCAAATTTCACCTCAACAAAAACGAGCTACTAATGGTACTGGAATTTTTCGTACTTACTATATAGGTACATTTAGTGGGAACTCAGCACGCCGTTTTTTACAAGAAATAGGGTTTGACCTCTCAGAAAAACAAGAAAAACTTAAGTTGATTTGTGAGAAAAAAGCTAACTCAAATGTTGAAGGAATTCCTGTTTCCGATATAGTCGCTGAATTAGCCAAGAAAACTCAACTACCACTGCTACATTTAGGAATAAACAGCAAAATTTATATCGACGGTTCCCAAGAATTTTCTTCTACTAGCTTAGAGAAAGTTATTAACAGTATCGAACATATTATTAGTGGAACTGCCGAACAAGAATATCGTCAACTTAAACCTTCAAAATGGACGACTAAAACTTTAGAAGCTTATTCTTTATTAAACATTCTGGAGTTAGAAATTCATAAAACTCGCCTGCAAAAATTACTCGATCGAGAAGTCTATTATTGTCAGATAGAATCTATTGAAGATCTCGAATATGAGGGTTGGGTTTATGACTTTGAAGTAAGCAAACATCATAACTTTGTTGCCAATAATATTCTTTGTCATAACACTATTCAAACCATAGCATTTTTGCTCAACCAACAAGACAAAGAAGCACTTCTTACCCCCACATTATTAGTTTGCCCTACTTCTGTATTAGGAAACTGGGAAAGAGAAGTACAAAAATTTGGACCTACCTTAAAATTAATAGTACATCATGGCGATAAACGTGCTAAAGGTAAAGAATTTGCCAAAGCAGTTAAAGACAAACATTTAGTAATAACAAGTTACGCTTTATTGTATCGAGATGAGAAAATATTACAGACAATAAAATGGCAGTCAGTAATAGTTGATGAAGCGCAAAATATTAAAAATTCAGACGCAAAACAATCTCAAGCAATCAGAAAATTAGACGCATCTTTTAGAATTGCTTTAACAGGAACTCCTGTAGAAAATCGTCTTTCAGAATTATGGTCAATTTTAGATTTTTTGAATCCTGGATATTTAGGTCAAAAGCAATTTTTTCAACGTCGGTTTGCTATTCCCATCGAAAAATATGGAGATACAAATTCATTACAAACTTTGCGCTCTCTCCTTCAACCTTTTATTCTGCGTCGTCTCAAAACTGACAAAGAAATTATTCAAGATTTACCAGAAAAACAAGAAAATATTATCTTTTGTTCTCTAGCAAATGAACAAGCAATTCTCTATCAAAATATAGTTGAAAATTCTTTAGCAGAAATTGAAGCTGCTGATGGTATTCAGCGAAAAGGAAAAATTTTAGCCTTATTAATAAAATTGAAACAATTATGTAATCATCCCGTACTTTTACAAATCAAAAAAGGCAGCAAGAAAAAAGTAGAACTCGGCGATGAAAACTCCGGAAAATTGCAACGTATAGGAGCAATGTTAGAAGAAATAATTTCTCAAGGAGAACGAGCAATTATCTTTACTCAATTTGCTGAATGGGGAAAAGTTTTACAACCTTATTTAGAGAAAATTTTAGGTAGAGAAGTCTTGTATTTATATGGAGCTACCCGCAAAATTAAAAGAGAAGAAATGTTAGATAAATTTCAATTAGACCCTCAAGGTCCGCCGATAATGATTCTATCATTAAAAGCTGGAGGTACAGGTTTAAATTTAACTCGCGCTAATCATGTTTTTCACTTTGATAGATGGTGGAATCCTGCGGTAGAAAATCAGGCTACAGATCGGGTATTTAGAATTGGTCAAACTCGGAATGTTCAGGTGCATAAATTTGTTTGTACCGGAACTTTAGAAGAGAAAATACATGATTTAATTGAGAGTAAAAAAGAGTTAGCGGAACAAGTTGTAGGTGCAGGTGAACAATGGTTAACAGAACTTGATACAGACCAATTAAGAAATTTATTAATACTTGACAGGAATAAAGTAATTAAAGAAGAGTAAGTATTAGGTCAGCATTTACAGCTTTAACCTAAATAACTGAAGGTTTTTGGGTAAGTGCATCAAGAAAGTCTGGGAATGATGGGAATGATAAGATGAGTATTATCCCTAAATACTCTCAATTATTATGGAATGTCCTCTGTGTGGCCATCAGAAAACTTATAAACATGGCAAGACTAGCAATGTTGTCAAGGATATTATTGTCCTGAATGCCTACAAACCTTCACCGATACTTTTGACACTCTCTACTATCGGCGAAAAGTTGGACCAGATAAAATGGGCAGGGTTATACAGGCTCATGTTGAGGGTGGTAGTTTAAGAGGAATTAGTCGAAGAGTGAATCTGGCCTATAATACGGTAGTCACTTTGGTGAGGGCGACCTCTAAAAAAGGACAAATGATTCATAATGGCAATGTAGAAAATATCAAAACCTCACAGGTTAGCAGTGATGAATTTTGGTCCTTTGTTCAAAAAAAACAAAAACATTGTCACATGAATGAATTGACAGAAGGTGACTGTTGGATAGGCATGACTTAAGCCTCATCCAGCGAATTAATTTTAAGTGCTAGGGCGTGTCATTAATTGAAGAGGTTGACAAAATGGGTATCGTATGCTCTCTAGAAATGGCGATCGCTATGCTAATAAAATAACTGAGGCTGCCTTTAGGAATTCCTCCCTGGAAGTTAACCGAACGTTTATTGTATCTGGTAGCGATCGCTCGAGACTGTTTGAGTTTGGCAAAGAAATTTTCTATCAGATGACGTGCTTTGTACACTATATTCATCGTAATTACGGAGTTTTTTTCGGTTTTTTTTGGGGGGAATCACTACTTCTATGCCTCTCTCAGTTAAAGGCCCAATCACCCTATCCTGAGCATCATAAGCTTTATCTCCTAACACTGCTTCTGCTTCTACCATCGGTAATAAAATATCTGCCCCACCCAAGTGGGAGATCTTAAGGGTGGGTCTCCTACTCCTGAAAAAGACTTTTTCAGCAAGCCCTACTTAAAACTAAAGCCGCATTTTGTCCACCAAACCCAAAACTCAAACATAAGACATTTTGTACCTGAGACTGACGAGCATACCTAACCAAGTCTAGGTCAAATTCTGGATCATTCAAACCGACACAGGGAGGTAACACCTGGTGCTTGATCGCCATCAAACAAAATACAGCACCCAATGCTCCAGATGCCCCCAATGTATGACCCGTCGCTCCCTTTGTTGAACTAACTGCCACTTTATGAGGAAAGATTTGCTTAATTAGATTAACTTCGTGGCTATCATTGAATTTAGTTGCCGTTCCATGAGTATGAATATAGTTAATATCTTCAGGAGCTAAACCACTTCTTGCTAAACATTGAGCGATCGCTGATAATGCACTTTTGCCATTCAAATCATGGATTATACCATGATTTGCATCATTTGTCAAACCAAAACCCCGAATTTGACCATAAATTTTAGCCCTTCTTTGGTTTGCAAACTCAGCAGACTCTAACACCAAAATAGCTGCTCCTTCCCCCAAAACTAATCCTTCCCGAGATCGATCAAAGGGATAAGCACCTGTTTGAGCTAAAGCTCCCATTTTTCTAAATCCTGCTATACTAAGAGGTGTAATTGGAGATTCAACAGCGCCTACAATTACTTGTTGACATTGGCTAGTTTCAATTAACTCTACAGCACGAGCGATCGCCCATATTGCCGTAGCACAAGCAGCCATTGGAGCGAGAACAATGCCTTTTGCACCTATCTGACTCGCAGTAAAAATAGCAGGTTGATGGGGCAACAGATGAATAAATGAGCTATGATCTTTTTCTAGATTATCTGCATGATCATCTCCAATAAGCTGCTTTTTTGCTAATTTTTCTAGCATTCCTTGATAGCTACGACTCGAACCTATGACTATACCACATTCAGGTAGTGGAAGTGTCAAACCAGAAGATTTGACAGCAGCTGCTACAACTTGCTTAGTTAACCTAGTTAAATCAATAGGCTGAGAATTAATTAAACCCAAGGGTAGAGTAGGTAATTCTCCAAAAGGTTGATGTAACCTAATAGCAGACTTACCATTGAGTAGTTTTTCCCAACTTTGATCGAGGTTTCCCAAAGCAGAAGTTAGCCCGATACCCGTAACTAAGACTTTCACAGTTAAGCTATTATTGCCTACTATTTAATTAGTAATTACCGTTAAGTTTTCCAAACCCTGAACTACTTTAGCTGACTCAATACGATCACCTATCTCAATTTGATCAACAATTTCTTTCATCCCTTGTGTTACATACCCGAATACTGCATAGCTACCATTGAGGAAAGGAAGGTCAGTTAAAGCAAAATAAAATTGGGAAGAAGCAGAGTCAGGAGGCTGAGAACGAGCCATTGCCACAGCACCTCTTGTATGAGGTAAAACAGGTTGCTGCTCAATACCAGCATTTTCAAAAGTTTTGCTGTAAACTGGACCAGTAGCTTCTTGAGGTTTAATTTCTAAAGGGATGTAACGCTCCCTAGAAGTTTTTGGATCGATAAAACTTCCTGTACCTAAATTATTCAAGGGAATATTGAGGTCTTTACTTTGAGGATCCCCACCCTGAACCACAAAAGGTTGAGGTTCACGGACTACCCGATGAAATGCTAACCCATCATAAACTCCTTTTTGAACTAGATCTACAAAATTACCTGCTGTAATAGGTGCGTTAATACCATCTACTTCTATGGTGATGGGAGAGGCATTAACAGTCATTACTACTATTGCTTTACCGTTGAGCTTAGGTAAGTAATTATATTTAGCAGCTAATTCTGTTTGAATTGATGGAGTTGTGGTAGAAGCTTCCATATTAGGAACTGAGATGGCACTACATCCTGTCACTAATAAAGTTGCAACTACAAAAAGTGGCAATAACCACTGATTAATTTTTATTTGCATTTTCATTAAAAATTAAATCTTGATTTTTTTGAGGCCTACCTAATGGAAGTTAAACAAAATAGAGCCATAAAACAGGCTTAAATATAAACTGAAAAAAAGCTTTTACGTCAAAAGGTACTTTTTGAGAAGGTAGAAGGTAACCTTTAGGAGGGGTTAGGATCTTCTCCTGGATAATAGCCACTGAACTTTAGATCATTGGGGGATTGAAACCCCTGCTCTCTTTGTTCCCCAGAAATTTCGTGGCTTCGGCGTCCCATTATAATCCCTCCTGCTTTTTACTTTTCTTGGTTCAAAACCCTTTCTAACTATCTCCCATCTCCCTATAATCCCTCCAAAGGAACTTGCAGAAACTTTGCAAGTTGAGCAGCTTCATTTTCCAATTTTGATAAGGCCAATGGTTGACCTACACGAGTCAGGGGTATTTGCCGACTATCTTTGAGGCGGAGATATATAGCTCTACGAGGATTCAGACCTTCCTTAATATCTACTTTAATTGATTGGACATTTTCCGTAGTACAATTAAATTCTACTTTACGGTTCTTTCCAGGAAATCCCCTGCGAAAAATCATAATCTGGCCATTTTTTTTATTGAAGTCATTGTAGCCACTACCAATATCCCAAATCACTGTTAACCACAAAAATATTCCATATGTTGTACCAAGTAACCCATAAAAGCCCATAGCTATTCCCTGGGGTAAAAAACTAAGCTGGGTAGGGTCGGCAACAATTAATAGATTAACTTTCAAATAGCTCGAGATTCCTGATAACAGAAAGCCTATACCTCCCATGGTCACAATTATGGCCCAGAAGTAATTGCTAAGACGACGAGAACCAATAATTTCTTGATGCAGTAAGCGATCGCTTGTTGAAATTTGAGTAGCCATAAACCTTCCATAATACTTTTCTCGATTCTAAAATTTTTTAGCTAGTAAATTAATAGAGTTTAATACCAAGGGTGAAAAAAGAATGTTCACAATAATAAGTTTGATTAAAAAACTTTACAACAGATGTGCCTTTGACAAACTAAAGATAATCAACAACCTAAAAAATGGTGATGATCAATTGCAAGATTTATTAAACCTATATATACTTATGTTAACTTGCTTAATAAAGCAAACTTTGGCCTCTGGTAATTCACCGCTCTAAACAGTTGATTTACTTTGATTAGCTTCTGTCTAAACTTAGATTAAAATTATCTGTTGAGTCAAAATATATCTTTACCGAAAATTTGGAAGTGATTCTATGAGTCTACATGCTTTCAGGTATTAAAGAAGATCAAGAGCAGACGAAGCTCCAGAGTTTGAAACATTTTATACCAAAAACATTTTGCTGAGGCAGGACATCCGAACTTGGATAGCTCTTTAACATCAGCTCGATCAAAACTTAGTATTCCCTGAGGAGGTTATACCACGTGGTAACGCTCTCTAATTCTATGATTGGAGGCCGTGACCAGCCTTCCACCGGCTTTGCTTGGTGGTCTGGAAACGCCCGTCTAATCAATCTATCTGGTAAGCTGCTTGGTGCCCACGTTGCCCATGCAGGTCTAATTGTATTCTGGGCAGGAGCAATGACTTTGTTTGAAGTTGCTCACTTTGTCCCAGAAAAGCCAATGTATGAGCAAGGCTTAATTCTCATGCCCCACATTGCTACTATAGGCTGGGGTGTGGGTCCTGGTGGTGAAATAGTTGACATCTTTCCATTTTTTGTAGTAGGTGTTTTACACCTAATTTCATCTGCTGTTCTTGGTTTAGGCGGTATCTATCATGCCGTTCGTGGGCCAGACACTCTAGAAGAATATTCTCCTTTCTTCGGATATGACTGGAAAGATAAGAACCAGATGACTAACATTATTGGTTACCATTTAATTCTATTAGGTTGTGGGGCATTATTGTTAGTATTCAAGGCCATGTTCTTTGGTGGTGTTTATGATACTTGGGCACCAGGTGGCGGTGATGTACGGGTAATTGCTAACCCTACTCTTAATCCTGCTATTATATTTGGTTATCTGCTTGAATCGCCTTTTGGTGGTGAAGGCTGGATCATTGGCGTTGATAATATGGAAGATATCATCGGTGGTCATATCTGGATCGGCCTAATTTGTATCTTCGGCGGTGTTTGGCATATTTTAACTAAGCCTTTCGGTTGGGCACGTCGCGCTTTTATCTGGTCTGGGGAAGCTTATCTCTCCTACAGTTTGGGCGCTCTGTCTTTGATGGGTTTAATTGCTGCTGCTTTCGTATGGTTTAACAACACTGCTTATCCTAGCGAATTTTATGGTCCTACTAATGCTGAAGCTTCTCAAGCTCAGTCTTTTGTATTCTTAGTCCGTGACCAAAAATTAGGTGCTAATATTGGCTCTGCCCAAGGTCCTACTGGTCTTGGTAAGTACCTAATGCGCTCTCCTACTGGTGAAATTATCTTCGGTGGTGAAACAATGCGTTTCTGGGACTTTCGTGGTCCTTGGTTAGAGCCTCTTCGTGGTCCTAATGGTCTAGAATTGAATAAGCTGAAGAACGACGTTCAGCCTTGGCAAATTCGTCGTGCTGCTGAGTACATGACTCATGCCCCTAATGGTTCTATCAACTCTGTAGGTGGTATCATTACTGATATTAACGGCTTCAATTATGTTAACCCTCGTGCTTGGTTAGCTGCCGCTCACTTCATTCTTGGTTTCTTCTTCTTAATTGGTCACTTGTGGCACGCAGGTCGCGCTCGTGCTGCTGAGGGTGGTTTTGAGAAGGGTCTCAACCGTGAAACAGAGCCAGTGCTATCTATGCCTAACCTTGACTAATATCTAGTCGTTATATGCAGCTCGTTGATATAAAGGTTGGTTGAATATCCTTGCTCTCCTTTGGGAGAGCATTGACATCAAAATAAATCAATATTGTAGTATTGACAGTAGTTTGCGAGAGTGAAAGTGGAAAACACAAACACTGGGGTATAGGAAATAATTAGTTTTTTAATTTATTAGGACTTACCCATGAACCCTATTGGTAGGGTGTGTTACCTTTAGCGTAACGGACCAAGTCACTATATATGAAGCCTTTGCGTAAGTTCTGTTTCTTTTGGGGGGAAAATGACAAAAGTAGCAATAATAGGTTCTGGACCTTGCGGCTTATCAATTTTGCGCTCTTTTCAGCAAGCTGAAGAAAAAGGACAAACAATTCCTGAATTAGTTTGTTTTGAAAAACAATCTGATTGGGGTGGTTTGTGGAATTATAGTTGGAGAACAGGATCTGACCAATATGGTGATCTAGTTCATAATAGTATGTATCGATATCTTTGGTCAAATGGACCAAAAGAATGTTTAGAATTTGCTGACTACTCTTTTGATCAACATTTTAAACAACCTATCCCTTCTTATCCTCCTCGTGAAGTTTTGTGTGACTATATTCTAGGCCGTGCAAAAGAAAGTGATATTAAAAAATATATTCAATTTAATACAGCAGTAACCAATATTATTTTTAATAATGATCAATTTGTAATTACTTCTTTAAATAAAAAAGAAAATTCAATTTCAAAGGAACATTTTGATTATTTAGTTGTTGCCACTGGACATTTTTCAGTTCCTTATATTCCTGAATATGAAGGAATGAATTCTTTTCCAGGAAGAATTTTGCATAGCCATGATTTTAGAGATGCAGAAGAATTTAGAAATAAGGATGTAGTTGTTTTAGGCAGCAGTTATTCTGCAGAAGATATAGCTCTTCAATGCTATAAGTATGGGGCAAAATCAGTAACTATTGGTTATAGAAATCATCCAATGGGTTTTAAGTGGTCAGTAGGAATGAAAGAAGTTCACTATTTAGATAAACTTGAAGGCAATAAAGCAACTTTTAAAGATGGTCATACTCAAAATGTAGATGCTCTTATTTTATGTAGTGGCTATCTTCATCATTTTCCTTTTTTAGAAGAAAATTTAAAATTAAAAACACACAATAGATTATATCCTCCTAAACTCTATAAAGGAGTTGTTTGGCAAAATAATCACAAATTATTTTATCTTGGTATGCAGGATCAATTTTATACTTTTAATATGTTTGATTGCCAAGCTTGGTATGCAAGAGATGTAATAATGGGAAAAATTCAAGTTCCAAATGATGCAGAAATTGAAAAAGATATCAGTGATTGGGTAGCAAAAGAGGAAGCTTTAGAGGACCCCATTCAAATGATTGACTTTCAAACTGAGTATACAAAAGATCTGCACGTTGCTTCTGATTATCCCAAAATAGATTTTGAATTAATTCGAACACATTTTAAGGAATGGAAACATCATAAGGAAGAAAACATTATGACTTATAGAAATAAATCATTTTCTTCTCCAGTGACAGGAACAGTTGCGCCACTTCATCATACACTTTGGGCTGAAGCAATGGATGATTCAATGACGACCTTTATGAAAACTCAATCTTAGTTTTTTCTAGGAAATATTGCTCTTATTTAAACACTAGTATAAGTGTAGTAAAAATAAATGACGCATAAAACTGATGTAGTTGTATATTGCTTCATATACAGTAAATTTGTTTGCTGTTTTTGAGTTGGGCTTACTCAATAGATTATCTTATGTTTTATTAATTTTTGTAGTAGATTTTTGGGAACGAAAATATTGAGTTTAATAATTGCGGGTGAACGTAGTGGAGTTGGGAAAACAACTATTACCTTAGCATTACTAGCTTATTTAAAACGGCAACATCTCAAGGTGCAATCATTTAAGGTGGGACCTGATTACATTGACCCAATGTTTCATCAATATGTGACGGGTAAATCTTGTCGGAATTTAGATCCAGTACTGACTTCTGAAGTTTATGTGCAACAATGTTTTAAGCGCAATATTCAAGATGTTGACTATGCTTTAGTGGAGGGGGTAATGGGTTTGTTTGATGGGGTGAGTTTTTTAGAACCTCCCTTACTACCCTTACAAAGAGCGAAAGAAAATGATGCCAATGGGTGTTTTCCTGATTATGCTTCTACTGCTCATATTTCTCGGTTGCTGAATTTACCTGTTGTGTTAGTGCTTGACTGCAGTCGGTTGTCTGCTTCTGTGGCAGCCATCGCTCATGGTTTTGTTTCTTTTGATCCTACTATTAATGTTGCTGGTTTGATACTTAACCGGGTGGGAAGCGATCGCCACTTACGACTACTCCAAAATTCTTTAAAACTTATAAATTTACCTATCCTTGGAGTCTTAAGAAGACATCAAACTATTACTATTCCTGACCGACATTTAGGTTTAATTCCCACTGATGAAATGCCGGACTTAGATATTTTAATTAATGACTTGGCTAATTTGGCAAAAACCTGTTTTGATTGGCCAAAATTACTGCCTTTTTTAAAAGTTGAGAATGAGATGTCTCAGCAGCTTTTATCTACTAAGGTTTGCTCTGATCAGAAAATACATTTGCCGAGCTTGGTTGTCAATAATCTTGAAAAAAGAAAGTCAGAAATTTTAATAGGAGTGGCTCGCGATCGCGCATTTAATTTTTATTATCAAGACAATTTGGATATCCTGGAAGAATTAGGAGCAAAAATAGTATTTTGGAGTCCTTTAAAAGATAACAATTTACCAGTAGGAATACAAGGTTTATATTTTGGTGGTGGATTTCCTGAAGTTTTTGCTGAGCAGTTAAGTGAAAATGTTCTTGTTAGAAAAGCAGTTAAAAAAGTAATTATTTTGGGAATGCCGACTTATGCAGAATGTGGTGGGTTAATGTATTTATCTGAAGCAATTATTGACCTTGATAGTAACTCTTGGGAAATGGTAGGAATTTTGCCGACTACTGCAGTAATGGGGAAAAGTTTAAAGTTAGGATATAGACAAGCAATTACTAATATAAATACTCCTTTATTACCAGCAAATAGAAAAGTTTATGGTCACGAGTTTCATCGCTCTGAATTAACAGAATTACCCTCAATATCTCTATATAAAATGTGGCAATTTGATGAGGAAAGATTGGAAAGTCAGGCAACTTTTGAAGGCTGGATTTTTTATCAAGTTTATGCTTCTTATCTGCATTTGCATTGGGGAAATAGGGTAGATATTCCAAGACAATTTATTGAGCAAGTGAGTAGGGGAGAAAAAATCAAGTAAGTATTCAGCCTCTAAGTAAATTTTTACATCAACCTTATGTCAAGCCTCACCTGTAAAAAAAAATCAACTAAAAAGTCGCCCGCTTATGGGCGAGGCTTTAAACCCAATTTTGCGGTAAAATAAAAACTGTTCAATACCAAATCAAAAATTAAAACAATAAAAATAAGAAAAAATGAGTAAATCAATAGTAGTTAAACAACTCCTTGCTCAGAAAATTACATTACAGAATTTTAAACCTTTTGGACAAGTAATTTGGGCAGGAGAAGATGGCAAAAAATATGACCAATATGATGCTCAATTAAGTTTAGAAAATGGTATACCACGATTCTATATTATGAGGTTGAAAAATCAAGGTCAAAAGTTTACAAAAATTACTCGTCATATGCAATGTACTCAATGTTTAGGCTCTTTAGAAGGAAAGGAATGGTTGATTGCAGTTGCTCCACCTTCTGTAGAAAAGGAACCTAAACTAGAAAATATAGCTGCTTTTAAAATTCCAGGGAATTGTTTTATTAAATTAGAGGTCGGAACTTGGCATGCCGGGCCTTATTTTGAGCAAGATTTTGTAGATTTTTACAACTTAGAATTAAATGATACAAATGTGATAGACCATTTTACTCATGACTTTACTAAAAGTCATAATTTAGAGTTAGAAATTTTGTAACTACTTAGATATATTCAACCAAAAATTAAATCAATATATCGTACATAAATAATAAATTACAACCCTTCCTGTTGTTATCCCATTTCTCAAAAGTCTTGCTATAGTTAAAAATTGGCAAAATTGCTTTTCTTCATAACCGAATTTACCAAATATCAAGCATTAGCTCAAACTAATAATATTTATAAATATAAAATTTAAATATAGCTAAGTTTCTGGTCATTGGTATTATCAATTACACCGACGTGGGTAAGATGATTGCACTAAATACAGAGGATTTCACTGTTGTGAAGTACACTTTGCGGGCAAGATGCATGCACTACAATATTTCGATAATTTATCCTGTACCTCATTTGCCAAAAATATGCTGTAATTTTTACCATTTCTGTGCCCAATATCTGCTGTATTTTCTCTTATTCCCTTCGTCCTTTTATGCAAAAAAACTATGGTTGAAAATATCCAAGCTCAAAATATTGAGCTATACCAATTACAAGAAAAATTTGGTCTCCAGCCTACAGATGATGACCAATTTTTTCGAGAATGGCAAGACAATTTGCCTGAACTTTCAGCTCAGGAAAAGTGGGAACTAGATGAAGTGAAAAAGGATTATTTCCACTTGTCAAGATATCCCATTCTCGAACCAATTGTCAAAATGGTACAGGACTTACGCAACGGCACTAATTGTAGTGGCAATATATTGAAAATGATAAATTTTCGCACCATATATAGCGGTCCTGCGTAAGTCCTGTGGTAGTTTTATCGCCATTATTGAAGTTAGGAGGTTTTTACCGTCCACCCTTTTATTTAAGTGCTGAAAAAGAAGTGCAAATTGTTTCTGAGGATAAAGGAACAATTGTTAAGGGACGACT
>JAKQYF010000042.1:17585-29598 GCA_023356535.1 Trichodesmium sp. MAG_R03
TGGTAGTTTTATCGCCATTATTGAAGTTAGGAGGTTTTTACCGTCCACCCTTTTATTTAAGTGCTGAAAAAGAAGTGCAAATTGTTTCTGAGGATAAAGGAACAATTGTTAAGGGACGACTCGATCTGTTGATATTTACTCCTTATTTTTGGATTATGGCTATTGAGTCCAAAAGAGCTAAATATTCCCTAGAAGCAGGAATTCCTCAAACCCTAGCCTATATGTTAGGTAATCTAGATACCCCTAAACCTGCTTTTGGATTTGTGACTAATGGTAATGAGTTTAGTTTTCTGAAATTGATTCAACAAAATGAACCCATTTATAGTCAGTCTTATCCTTTTGCTCTCAATCGACAAGATGATATTTATGTAGTTTTGCAAATATTAAAGCGTCTTGCTCAAGTTGTTATCAGTTCCTAAAGAAAGGATTGCTGTATATTTCGGGTGTAGGTTTTACGATGAGTAGTTTCAGTTGTTGACATTGAGGAAATTATAGTTGAGAATGTTTAGTTTATGTTCCTCAGCAGCTTTCAACAGAATAATATACCTATTGTAGGTTACAAATGAAGAACAATAACAAATCTGATACCAACTAATGGAGGAATTCTATTAATAATGAGTAACATATTTGTGTTTCATCAAGGCCGAGGAGACAGCGGTTGGCTCTGGTACAATGTTTTTGATGGTTCTCAGTGGGCTGGAGATACTGAAGTACCCAAAACTGGGATGACTGGAGATCCATCAGCAGTGGTATACAACAACAAAATCTATGTATTCCATCAAGGCTGAGGAGACAGCGGTTGGCTCTGGTACAATGTTTTTGATGGTTCTCAGTGGGCTGGAGATACTGAAGTACCCAAAACTGGGATAACTGCTGGGCCATCGGCAGTGGTATACAAAGACAAAATCTATGTGTTCCATCAAGGTCGAGGAGATAGTGGCTGGCTCTGGTACAATGTTTTTGATGGTTCTCAGTGGGCTGGAGATACTGAAGTACGCGGGACGAGAATTACTTCTAGTCCATCAGCAGTAGTATACAATGACAAAATCTATGTGTTCCATCAAGGTCGAGGAGATAGTGGCTGGCTCTGGTATAATGTTTTTGATGGTTCTCAGTGGGCTGGAGACAAAGAAGTACATGGGACTGGTCTGACGGACGACCCATCAGCGGTAGTATACAATAACCAAATCTACTTGTTCCATGAAGGCAAAGGGGATAATGGGTGGTTATGGTGTAATATATTTGATGGTTCCGAGTGGGCTGGAGATAAGAAGGTTCCGAACACAGGGATCACAGCGGGACCTACAGCGGTAGTATACAACGACAAAATCCAGGTATTCCATCAAGGGTGAGAAGATAGTGGATGGTTGTGGTGTAATATATTTCATGGTTCTGACTGGGTTGGAGATACGGAGGTATCGAATACTGGTATCTCTGAAGGACCGGGAGCAGTAATATACTAATAGAAGGACTTTATACGGGGGGTGATAGGTAGGCAATTTCATCCCCAACCTACTAGAATAACCTACTTGAAGTGTTGCACTCGAAAAAAAAGGCACTAATAGTAGTGCAAATATCTGAAATATTTATCAAATAAACACAATCTACAGCACCGAAACTATCCAGAATTTGAATGATCAAGAGAAATTTGACATCCTCCCCGGCCTAAAGGCACTGAGTTTCCTACCGAGCCGTAGCCCCTCGGCGGGTTGACATTTCACAGGCTCCTGCTACTTTGGCAGTAGTCTGGCTGGTGGCCTCAATGTCCGTTTTTTGTCTCGGATTGCTCACCCGCGACTAATATATTTCTTGTGAACTAAAAATCACCATAACATAACCTGTGAAAAAAAATCAACTAAAAAGTCGCCCGCTTATGGGCGAGGTTTTAAACCCAATTTTTCGGTAAATGGCAACATCTTGTTTCCTGGTATTGTTCATTCCCATCTATATGTTACTTGAGCAGGAATATCCTGATTTTTCCTATATGGCAAAAATATTAGTATTGATACCACAATTATCATGGGTAGTATGACTTATCGATAATACTGCTCCTCTGCTACTCTCTTCAAACGTCGTAGTTGAGCTTCCATATCTGCTTTAGTCCAGGAGGCAGCAAACTGATTAAAACCAAATTTTATTATAGGATTAGGTATCTCAAATTCAAAACGATTTAATAAACGAGTGCCTTCAGGTTCTGGTTGACATTCCCAGCGATCACGACCACGGAAAAAACCTTGAAATTCCCAAACAATTAAACCAGGTTTTCGTTCAGCTACAACACTATATAGAGAGGGTTGTAAAAAAGGAATATTGATGATGAATCGACTACGACTTCCCACAAATGTATCCCAATTACCTACAGCTTCACAACGTAGCATTGGATTTAACCACTTGTGCATGAGAATATTATCCGTAATACAAAGTTCTACAGTAGTAGCACTAGCACGAATGAAAATATGTTGCTCGAAAACTTGACTAAATGGCATAGTTACCTTCAAGCTATTAGACATATACATGCAATCTGATGATTGCTAATTTATTTCACATTAACCCAAGAAAACCATGAATGGCACTTGGCAAATTATTACAGAATCAATCAACTTCAATGAGCAAATCCAGGCTAATCTAATCTTAGCCTCAAATATTTTGGCACAAGCTAATGGAAATTCAGATTCTACAGAAAAAAGTATCTTCGAAAGTGTTAATACTTTTTTGGTGGAAAATCTCTTAGCTATTGGTATAGCTATTGGAATTTTATTCATAGGTTGGCTTGTGGCTTGGTTTATTTCTGACTTTGTAGTTAAAAGGCTATTAAAGAAGACCAGTATTGATAATAAAATTGCTGGTTGGGTGACAGGTAGTCAGGAAGAAGGCCAGAATTTACCTGTGGAGAAATGGATCTCCTCTGTGGTGTTCTGGATCATTATGGTCTTTGTTCTGATAGCCTTTTTTGATAAGCTTAACCTCACAACAGTTTCTGAACCTCTAAATGCCTTCCTCACAGAAATAACTAGCTTCTTACCTAAGATGGCTGGTGCCCTGATTTGGCTAGGCATTGCCTGGTTAGTAGCAAGTCTAGCTAAATTAACAGTAAGCAGAGGACTTAAAACATTTGGTTTAAATGACCGCCTGAATCAGCAGGTCAGTGCTCAAGAAACAAAAAGTCAAGTAGATATTAGCGATACCATTGCTAATGCTATTTATTGGCTAATTTTCTTGCTGTTCTTGCCATTAATCTTGGAAGCTTTGCAACTACAGATGGCTCTACAACCAGTGGAAAACATGGTGGATCAAATCTTACAAGCTCTGCCTAGGATTCTTAAGGCTGTTATTTTGGCTACAGTTGGTTGGTTAGTTGCTACTGTTGTTAAGAAAGTTGTTGCTAATTTACTTGCTGCTACCGGTGTAGACAAAATGGGTAGTAGGTTGGGTATGACTCAAACAAGTGGTGGTCAAAATCTTTCTGGGATTATTGGTACAGTTGTCTATGTATTGATCTTGATTCCTGTAGCGATCGCTGCTCTCAGCGCTCTGAATATTGAAGCCATTACTATTCCTGCAGTGGCGATGCTCAATAATATTCTAACATTTGTCCCCAAAATCTTTGCTGCTGTTGTAGTTCTTGTTATTGCTTACTTTGTTGGCCAATTTGTTAAAGATTTAATTACTAATCTTCTGACCAGTATTGGGTTTAATAACCTTTTCAATTGGCTCGGTTTAACTTCGACTCCACCATCTTCCTCATCGAGAAGCACAAATACAACTGCAATTGAGAGTGGATCTGATACTACAAGGACTCCATCAGAAATTGCTGGCCTTGTAGCTTTTGTGGGTATTATTCTTTTTGCTGCAGTTTCAGCTACTCAGATTATGGAACTTGAGGCTCTGAGTTTAATCGTCAATCGGTTAATCTACATTGCTGGCCAAGTTCTTTATGGTTTATTAGTATTGGCTATAGGTTTGTACTTAGCTACCCTTGCTTATAACTTAATTACCAGTTCTGGTAGTTCCCAAGCAAAACTTTTAGGGCAGCTTGCTCGGATAGGAATTATTGTATTAGTCTCAGCTATGGCTCTGCAACAAATGGGTATTGCTACTAGTATTGTTAATCTAGCTTTTGGACTTTTCATGGGAGCAATGGCAATAGCTATTGCTTTAGCTTTTGGCTTGGGAGGACGAGATATTGCTTCTTCTCAAATTCAACAATGGTTAGAACAGTTTAAAAGTAAGAATAAATAGTCATTAAAAGTTCTGCCAAAATTTTTGACCAGGGAGAATGGGAAATCTCAAAGTTTCATAACTCATTCTCCCTCTTTGACTATCAATTATTACATCTACAGAGTTACGAAAATATTTAATCAATTATCCTCAAGATTCACAGATAACTGATAACCTTAAGAGACTGAATATACAAGCAAAGATGATTGATTAAGGTAGCGTATCAGGGCAAGGTCATCTAAAATTTTATTGACAAATCAATATTTTTATGACCTGCTTGCAATACAAGCTTTTAAAGGAATTAGAAACATCACAGAATTTTCATATTATCGGTTTTCTTGCTTAACAATTGGAATGTATTTTCGTTACTAAATTAATGTAAAAACCTTTCAGGGCAATAGGAACAAAAAAGATACTATTTGTTAATGATTGTTAAGATAACTGACCCTGGCTAGGGTATTGGCTTAATACTCCCTATGTTCGGTGGGTTATGGCGGGCAGTTAAGAGTTTGATTCCTCAGCACAAGTATTGTTAACTATCCTAGTTATGTTATCACTCACGAGCAGTAATTCAAGTTAATATAAGGTAAAAATTTAACTTGAAGGGATTTCTCTCAAATTCTATTATTAAAATATACAATTAATTCTGCACAACTAACTTATTGGACATAAATGTGCTACCGGATATGATAAGTTTCACTTTTGCCTGTTTCCTTTTTCAAAACTGAAATCTTTAATTTTCAACTTATTAATTAGCTCATCTTTAATACGACCCATAATGGAATTTTCATCCAAAGATGCCAAAATATTATTCACCACAGCTTTGGGACTTTCCTCTCCCCAAGATGCGCCATTAGCAAGATATGTTTTAGTTATTTGCCCAATTCCATAAGATGATAAACCTCCCACTGCTGCTTGAGTAACTGCTACAGATAAATAAGGTGCTAAAGACAACCCTGCAGTAACAGGTGCAGCTAAACCCAATAATCCTTTCACAGAACTTAATCCCAGATTTGCCACTAATTCACTGGCAGTTATACCACCCATACTAATAGCTATCTTTTGTAATAAATCTACTGCTCCGCTTTGACTCATATTAATACCATACAACTTTGATAAAGTCAATATCATAGCGACATCAATTATCGCCCCACTAAGAAGATCCAACACAGTTACAGGGTTGAGAGCGATCGCCATTGCCTTAGTTATTACTCCCTTCCAAATGACCCGATCTGCACTTTGGGAGCGAATTTCCATTTTCCGGCGTACTAACTGCTCATTCACATCATCAGCATAGAGCATACTATTGAGAGCCACTAAAGACTTACCTTCTCGATCTAAAATTTCCAATATTTTCAGCTTTAAATCCTCTATTTGAGGTTCTCCTCGCACCATCTCTACCCTAAGGCTACCATCCGAACCTTGCACCGCTTTAGCCATCAGTGGAGAAGCTGCAGCCATAACTATTTCATCTGGTGAAAGTAATTCACGGACTCGCTCATCACGAATTTTATTGTATATAGCTAACCTATCTGCTTCTGGGTATTGGTCTATTTTGTTAAACACCAACAAAATTGGTTTACCAGCATCTCGTAGGAAAGAAAGAGCTTCATACTCTACTTGAGTAATATCTCCTGCTACAGCAAATAGAAGTAAATCTGCCTGTTTTGCTACTTGTCGGGCCATTAATTCTCTAGTTTGTCCATCTACTTCATCTATACCAGGAGTATCAATCAATTCTACTTGAGATATTCTGTAAGAAATTAGAGAATTTGTAGATGATGATTCTATTTCCGCTAAATCATCTCTACCTAATTGCCATTGTCTAATTTTTGTAGTCTTAGTAACACCATGAATTGGGCCAGTTTCAAATACTTTTTCTCCTAACAAAGCATTGAGAAGTGAAGATTTACCTCGGCCTACCATACCAAATACAGCAATATAAACAGAAGCTTTTTCTAACTTGTCTAACATTGATTCTAACCCAGAAATTTCAGAGTCTAATCCTGCTTTTTCTTCTGGAGTTAAATCCAGATTAATTACAATTTCTTTTAAAGCATCTTTAGCATTACAAATGTTAAGTTCTGCTTGAATATCTGCAAAGTTTAATATTGCTTTGTCTAGTTCTCGATCTAGATTCATTTTCAGGTATTTTTAATTAAAAAATAAATGATTTTTTAAATAGTCTGCAATTAATTATTTAAATGATTTCATGATTTACCCATCTTAATGTATAAGCTCTTAATTATTTAGATTGCTTATTATAATAATAACCAATTAAAGCATAAATATTTTACAGTAAACATTTTGCTATTTTGGTACAATTTATAATACGCCATTTAAATGCTTAATAACTTACTTACACAGTAATAGCAATCCTCAATCATGATGTAAAATTACATACTTTTTTTGTGTTGTGTTTAATGATTTCAATTTATAGTTGAATTAGTTATGATTTCAGCTTATACTTGAATAAGTGATGATAATTTTTTATGATCATTAGCTTTATTTGAATAACAAGTCAACCGTTTTCAGATTTATTCAGCAAATCCTATTTAACTATAGCCTTGTAAAGTTAACGTGGGAGTATGTCACAAACGTTTTAAATCTTTTAACGAATGAAAGATAGATCGATTCTACCAAAGTTGGTGCTTAATGCAACTTGTAGATTTTCTAATGCTTTTACTAACCACGTAACTGATTCTCTGGTGTCTGCTTCATAATGGTTAAATAGTATGGCAAATCGCTTTTCTAAATATGGTTTGACTCTATAGCAAACTAAAACTATTTTTAGAAGTAGACTAGTAGTTGCTATTGGACCAATATTAGACATCAGGTTAAGAAATAAAAAATGCTGTGGTTTTTGAATGCTTTCTACAACTAAAAATCCTAATATTTGGTTACAGGTTCTCATCAGTAAAAAGTCATTCAATTTTTTATCATCATTGTAAGGCATTGTATTTTTGAGTTGCTTATATAGTTTTTCCTTGAACTGATGCTTAACATATCTAGAGTTTACATTAAATGATGTGCTTAAGTATTCATAAAAGCTTTCTTTAAAAGAACTATAGGATTGAGATTCTCTGGTATAAATCAGGAAACTTTTAGCATAATCTTGGTAATTATTTCCATTCTCAACTTTACCTACAAATTGTCTAATAGCTGACAATAATTCATCCTGGCTCAAAAGAGTAGGATTTTGAATTTTATTTGTGTTTTCCCAACTATATTCTGTAAACTTTGAATCTTTAAATTTGGAAGTAGTTGTTACCCTATTTCTAATTTTATGAGTTACATAGTGGGATAAATCTATTTCAAATTTTTTCTGTTTTTGTCGTTGCATCTTTTTAATAGCTTGCTGATGTTCATAGCTATTATCTAAGGTAATTAAACAATGTTGGTATAAGTAAGGATAACGTGGAATTAAAGTTCTCAAAGGTTCAGCTAAAGCACTATCAGTGTTTCTATAACTTCTTACTTCTTGGTTTATTAATTCTGCAAAACGTTTTAAAGTTAAATACTGCTCACTTTTTGTGAATACCCGAACCAGTTTAGATAGTCTCTTACTACTAGGAGAACTGTAGTAGGGGTTTAGTGATTTATTCTCGATACTATCAAACAGTTTAATTAAGTTTAGCAACACATCTTTTTTATAGTTATAGGGTCGCTTTCTATTAATCACTATATGACAACAGCGATTGAGAATAAAACTAAATTCTTCCTCAACTTGCAATAATGAGATAATTCTCTCTAATGCTCTAGATACTTCTTGATCAGGATATCCAGAATGATTAATAAATAAAATTCTAAACCTTTGAATTATCTCTTCTGATGACTCTAGCTCTATTAATTGGATAAAATGGTTATAAATATACTGTTCATACTGGGATTTTTCTGTTTCATATTTATCTATAAAGTGTTTCATTTTATATATTTCCTAATTTATTTTTTATGCATTCTAGTACCCTGATACATGGTGTAATTATACAGTTTAGTAATACCAATTTGCTACAATTTTGCTACACATCATACTCAAAGATGACCATTTTTCCAACGGTAAGCAAAGGTTTTTGTGCATTGATCTGATTTTTTGTTCAACGATAAATATGCACAAGTATCAATAAAGCTAAAGGTTCAGCAAAAAAAAAGGAGGAAGCTGACAATTCAATGTGATGAATTCTGGTCAGGATGTGGACAACAAAGGTAACAAGCAGTGGACCTGGCCAGTATAGCAGTCGAAGCAAAGGTTAGGACATTACTAAATGCTGAAATTCAGTCAGAGATTACTTCTGACTTCTTACTTACCCGTAGTGCTATACTTCGACTGCTATAATATAAGTAGAGATGCGTGAGATTATTGCTGTTTATATAAATTCACGAGTGGGAAAAGCTGCAAGACAATTATGATAGTCCTTACCTGCTGTTTATTGTCAGTGTGGGATAGCATAAACTAATTTTTGGACTGCATATAGTGCTTTTCTACCTAATAAACAATATCAAACAGTAGGAAGAGAAACAGGGAAAATTTTTAACATTGAATGATTCAATAATGCCTGAAGACAAAAAGTATTCAGGAAATGTATGAAAAACCAATATTATTTTCAAGCTAATTTGAAAATAATATTGGTGCGATTTGGTATTTTATTCATCCTTACCCTTAGCACTACCCGGAATTTTCATAAAGTTTTGGTCAATATTTAGCCATAAATAATATTAACTTCTAAAATCATACTAAATCTCATCCAGTGGTAGATGTTAGGAGGTTCAGCAAAAATACCAACAACGTCCCAATTTTTCATAATTTTGCTTGAAACTAGAGTCAGATAATTTGAGATACTTTACCTAACCTCAGTTAAAAATTCTGAGAAGATTTGCCTAACTTCAAAAAAATTATCTATACTTGTGATAATTATTTAAACTTGTTATTTTGTCTTGGTTACTTAAGTTAGCTCCTAGAAAATAAACTGAATTGAGTTTAAAAAAAGTACCCTTATATAATTATTACATATTTTTTAGGATAACTGCTAATAGTTATGATTTGTTGCATTACCTTATTTCAACTGACCGAAATATTAACTACTACAACACTTACAGGTTTTCAGATTCCAGAAAAAACATTAATTACAAGCATAAATACAGATACTCGTAACTTACAACCTGGTGAAGGATTTTTGGCATTACGAGGCGACAAATTTGATGGCCATATTTTTGTCGCAGAAGCAATCGAAAAGGGAGCTTCTTTTGTGATTGTTGAACAAGAATATACCTTAAATCATGAGGTTAAACAACTTTCCAATAACGTACCTATATTACAGGTAGAAAATTCTTTAAAAGCTTACCAAAAAATTGCTCGTTGGTGGCGAGATAGATTTGATATTCCTGTGATTTCAGTCACAGGTTCAGTAGGTAAAACAACTACTAAAGAATTAATCGCTGAAGTTTTGGGAACTCAGGGTCAAGTTCTCAAAACTTCAGCGAACTATAATAATGAAATAGGTGTACCTAAAACTCTACTACGACTTTCTGCTGATCATAATTATGCGGTAGTAGAAATGGCAATGCGAGGACCAGGAGAAATAGCAGAATTAACAAATATTGCTAATCCAACAATTGGTTTAATTACTAATGTTGGTACTGCTCATATTGGTCGTTTGGGTTCTGTTGAAGCTATTGCTAAAGCTAAGTGTGAATTACTAAGAGAAATGTCTGATAGTAGCATTGCTATTCTGAATTATGATAATCAAAAATTAATAGAAGCTGCAGCTAAAGTTTGGTCTGGAGAAACTTTTACTTATGGTTTAGAAGGTGGAGATTTACAAGGAAAATTAATTGATTCTCAAACTATAAATGTTCAGGGTGTAGATTTACCTTTACCTTTACCTGGTAGTCATAATGCTTCTAATTATTTGGCAGCATTAGCAGTGTTGAAAGTGCTTCATGGAAAAAATATTCCGGCAAAAACTCTATTTCAATCTTTGACTAATAATTTATCGGTTCAATTACCAGAAGGTAGAGCAAGAAGATTTAATCTAGAGAATGATATTGTGATTCTAGACGAAAGTTATAATGCTGGATTAGAGTCGGTGATAGCTGCTCTCAATTTATTAGCTGAAACTCCGGGTAAACGTCATATTGCTGTGTTGGGAACTATGAAAGAATTGGGAGATAAATCAATTTTATTTCATCAACAAGTTGGTAATGTTGTAAGAAATTTGGAGATCAACGGTTTATTTATTTTGGCAAACTTTGAAGAAGCACAAGCAATGGCTATAGGTGCTGCTAGTTTGCAGTTTATAAAGATAGAAGATATTAAATCTCATGATGCTCATCAGAATTTAGCAAAACATTTACAGGAGTTTTTACAACCAGGTGATCGAGTTCTTTTTAAAGCTTCTCATTCTGTGGCACTTAACAAAGTTGTTAATATTTTGATTAACTAGTAATGCCACAAAGTTTTATGCAGCATATTTCGGGTAAATGAGGTACAGGATAAATTATGAAAATATTCTAGTGCGGGCATCTTGCCCGTGAAGCCCGCATTCCGCACTTCTTAACATTAAATTGATAAGTTTTATTAATCTATCACCCCGAATGCTCTCCCTGAAAGCTTTATAGCTATGGACATCAATTTTCACTGTGACAAAGAATTGTAATACCAATTTCCTTAAGTACGGCAACACATCATATCTCAAGATTATAGATTAATTAAGATAAGTAGTGTAGCTTAAGTTTATGAAATTGGCATAACTAATTTTCTCATAAAAAATTAGTTATTGATAAAATTTATTGATATTGAGTTATAGAATAAAGGTTTTTCCTATAAGTCTCTTGGAAAATGTAAATATACATAAAGATATATGAAGATATGCCGAATGTCGGGTGAAGTGTACCTCACGAAAGTAAAATCCGCTGTATCTAAAATAGACTACTCCAGAAAAGGTTATCAAAATCCTCATTCTGTTGAGATATCTAAAATTATGAAAAAATAGCAGAGTATCTTAGTGAAATATTTATTTCTTTTCCTTGCCAACCTATATTGCCTTTGAGCTATCCTCTAATTTTTTGGTTACTTTACTTGAGATAACGATCAATAACTTTAGGATAATGTTTCCTAAATTATGACCTTATTCAGTATAATAAAATTATTCCTTAGTCAGAATAATCCCCTCCTGAACCATATTGCCATTGTTCAATCCAACGGTGATAATAATACCTTTGCTCCTCTGACATTTTTGCCATCAAACCTTCTATTATTCCCCCAACCGGATATAACAAACTATAAATTCCTAAGTTGAAATAATGTCTCATCCAATCTAACAAATTTTCCAAACCAACTTGAGGGATAATTTTTATTACTAAACCTGGTTGCTTTAAAGAAGTAACAAATAAAGTTTGCGCCAAAGCAGGAAACTGGATAACATCTTGCAAAAAAGGTTTCAGCACAGGTTCACCTAATTTTTCCATTACCTGAAACACCCCTGCCAATAATTGATTAATTTGATGTGGTTCAACTTTTTGATTTACCCCTATACTCATAGAACGCTGAAACAACCAAGTAACTGATACATTAGGTTGATAAGGTTGTAAAAGTCCCAGAGCATTTGCAGACAAATTTTCAGTTTGCAAAGTTTCATCAATACCAACCGTTAGACGTTTCAAATGACGTACCATAGCTCCAAAACCGCCAAAACTCAGAGGAGACTGACTTCCACTACTATCACCCACTGGCAAAATACGATTCCAAGGGGTTTTCAAGGGACTTTGACGATAACAAGGAAAAAAACCAAATAAAGCA
>JAKQYF010000420.1 GCA_023356535.1 Trichodesmium sp. MAG_R03
AATTAGTAGTTCTTTAGAAGCAGTATTCAAATCTACTCCCACATAATTAACACTACTTTCTACTGTCTCATCTAACTTTTTTTTCAACAATTTTTGGTCTACATCATGTTGATATTGACCGACTCCAATAGACTTCGGTTCGATTTTTACAAGTTCTGCTAAAGGGTCTTGTAAACGTCTACCAATACTAATTTTTAGTCATAGTTTATGAGTTGAAAAGTTTAGATTTGACTTTTGACCAAACAGCAGAGTCAATTTTATTTGTTAATTCAAAAGCTACTTCTTCAGTGAATTGTTTACCTTGACTTATTGCCTCTCATTCAAGATGATTTAGTAGTTGTATTAGTTGTTGATAATAGGTTGTTTTGTTATCGAGTTTAATGATTATATTTTGTTCGTCAACAGTTAAGATTTTAATAAGGATTATTAAACATAGTTTTTTTAAAGATAATTAGTTGTTTAAATTATAGTACTTACAGTAGACTCAAGTAGGTGCTAATAGCCATTCGCACCTACAGAGATTTGATTATAACTATGTGGTTTATTAGTCAGAAAAACCCTATATGGTTGATAAATAAATATAGATTTAGAGACAAGGTTTTGGAATAAATTATTATGTTGGGTTTCCTTACCTCAACCCAACCTACAAATACTATCTCAATAATTTATTTAAGGGTTCAAGACTTCTTTTGCACCTTCGATAAAAAATTTAGCAACAGGATGATCGATCATCTTTTCTAAAGCTGCTAAACTTCCTGCTTTTACTCCTCGGATAATTCGAGATTTTAACTGAGGGTTTTTATCAATTTCATCCACAGCTTTAGCACTCACAACTCTATCACTATCATTAGGATAATCTTCTGAAAGTTGATTTAGCAAAGCTTTAATTTCTTTAGCTGCTTGTGCTAGGTCTTGAGGATTATTAATTTGGGTGTCGATGTTGTCACGCATGCTTATTTTTCTTTTATCAACCCCAGTCACAAAATACTCTGCTTCTTGGATAATAAAGTCTCCTTTAGCATAGTTATGATTAGTTGGTTTTCCTTGATTACTCATACTTTTTACTCTCCATATAATCTAAGTAAATACTATGTTTTAGCTACCCAACTCGAACCCCATTTTCAAAGGAACCGTTTTGGTTTATGATGTCTCCATCAGAAACATTGAAGGTGTAATTAGCACTTTTATCCTGGTTATTCATAATTTTAGCAATTGTGTTAATAATTTCGTCGATGAGACCTTCATTCTTAGAGGTGAGTAATTTTGTGCTTCCAGCGCTTGTCTCTATGGTAATACCATATCTTTTAGCCTTAGTAAACCGCTCTATGATCCCCAATGCAGTCAAAAAAATTACGCTAAATGTCAACCACTTTACATCTGGATTACTCTTCACCCATTCAATTCCAACCAAACTGAGAATTACGCCAACAAATATAAAACTTAACTTAAAAAAATAGGTTGGTTTAATTCGGTACTTTCCAACAGAAGTAATATTTCTAACTTGGTAAACTTTGTTGTCCAAAGTAATAGTATTGTTAGTTACATTTAATGTATTCATTTTCTTTTAATTCTCTAAGATTTGTGAGAAATGTCTTTTTTTGTCTCAAGAAAATACACCCTAACTTTAGTTATTCTTGAACATTCAGATTCATCAATTACTCAATGCATTCTCATTCTAACCAAGCTATATTAGTATCGACCAGTCGGACAAGGGCGGATAAAAACGGAGATTTTATTAAAAAAATCTAAAAAAGACGGATTATGAAGGATAATGGCGGAAGAAATTTTAACAAAAATTAACTGTAAAATCATGGACTGGAAAACAGTTTTAAATTCAATTGATGAGTTGGTCTTTCAGCAAACTGGAAAACACCTAAGTAATCTGCAAATGGGAATTTTAAAAGGTGTACTGAATAATGAAAAATATAGAGAAATTGCAGAACAATATAAATGTTCCAACGGCCATGTCAAGGATGAAGGATATGAACTCTGGCAACTCTTATCAGAGATTTTTGGAGAGAGGTTAAATAAGTCAAATTTTGTTGCTGCAGTTGAACGTTTAGAATTCACAAATTCTCAACATCAAATTATTGGTAATCCTGTACAAATTGGTAATATTAATCTATGTAATAATCCTGAAACAACTGAATTGAAAAATAGGGATTTTGTTAATGAAAAATCAGATTATAAAAACACAAATTTTGACCAACCTATCATTAAAAATGTCTTGTATAAAAAACAATTAAACACTGCCTCTAAATTAATTAAACTTGGTTTAACCGCACAACAAATTTCTGAAGCAGTAGATTTACCATTAAATTAAATACAACAGCTAATGGAATAAAAAGATTACTATAAGTTAATAGAATAAATATGATTGTTATATCAAGTTATTTAGTGTCTAGCAAACACTTTACATTTATAAATCAACCTCTCTCCATGGTGATTTTTTTCGTAAGTTATCAAAAGTAATTCCTTCTTGTTCTATTTTTGCCCTAAATTTTTTATAGGCTGATCAAAAATGATTAACCTCTTTAATTGATATTAAAATTTCTTGGTTATCTGATAAATTTACTTCCTCTAAGAACTCGATAATTTTTCCGATAAATTTTCCTTTTTTAATTCCTTTTACTAACATCAATTTAACTTATTAAATATACAGAAATTTCTGGTTTAATTATAACACTTATTGCTAATAAATAAATATAGGTTTAGAGACGAGGTTTTGGAATAAATTATTGTAGGTTGGGTTTCGTTGCCTCAACCAAAACTACAATAACTTAAATA
>JAKQYF010000421.1 GCA_023356535.1 Trichodesmium sp. MAG_R03
ATCTTTGGTATGTGGATAATCTACATTATGGAAAATCTGCTCATTTGGAAGTTTTTGATAACACAGGTAAAAATCATATTGGAGAATCAGATTTAGAAGGAAAGATTGATAGAACTAAATTTGATAAAAAGAAAAGTATTTAATAAGTGCGCCTCACAGTTTAGTTAAATTTAAATAAATATTTTTAGATATAAATTTAGCTAATTGATGATAGTTGCTGCTTCAATAATTACTTGTTAAAAACCAAATTATCAAAAATCATATAACAAGTAAAAATATAATCATAATCAAAAAAATCAGTGAGAAGCTCTTCCTACTAAACAAAATCTAGAACATTCAAGCAACTTCCCTTAAAGACTCCGAAAAGAAACCAACCTTACCCCCATAAGCACAATACAAATTTTCCTTCTGCAATACAACTTGTCGATCGCCAACAGCAATTAACTCCTTATTTAACAGAATTAGATCATCAAAATTAGTAATAGATTCTCCCAAATCATGATTAACAACTATAACAACTTTTCCAGCTTCAGCTAACTCGTGAAAAATCTCAAAAACAATATTTTCAGTTTTCTGATCAACCCCAACAAAGGGCTCATCAAAACAGAAAATATCTGCTGCCTGAGCTAAAGACCGCGCTAAAAAAACCCGTTGTTGCTGACCGCTAGAAAGTTGACCGATGGGGCGATCGCGATAACTATCCATTCCCACCCTTGTCAATGCCTCCAATGCTATCTGGCGACTCATCCTAGAAAAGCGACAAAACCAACCAGTCTGACGGACTCGACCCATCATTACCACATCCCAGACAGTAGCAGGATAAGTCCAATCAATTTGCGATCGCTGAGGCACATAAGCAATTCTTCCTAACTGTTCCTGAAGTGGTTTGTCTTTGTAAATTACAGAACCCCTATTCACAGGAATTAATCCTAGCATTCCTTTTAATAAGGTACTTTTTCCCGCACCATTAGGGCCAATAATACCTGTTAACCTTCCTGCTTGTATCTGTAGAGTAATATTTCGCAAGGCCTCAAGGGTACGATAATGGACTCCTAAATGATTAACTATAATTTTGTCTGACTGATTCATTAATTATAACTCCTATCAATTACCAAACATGATACTTTGAAATCTTCTTACTCATAGAGATAGGTCTCAAAGTTTTACCCTGGAATCTGAGAAATATGAAAGCGATATGATATAAATTATGAAAAGAAGATAAAAAATTGTCAATTAAATCAAAATTAAAAATGAAAATTAGCAAGTATTTGTCCAAAATTTATTTAACTAATAGTTCAGCTAGAAAAGGCTTAACTCGGAACAGGGAACAGGAAAAATATCCGAGTAGTAAATCTACAAATAATTTTGCCTACCTACTTAATATTTCTACTAAAGGTTTGAAACAAAATATGTGGTCAGTATTAGGAATTTTATTAGGATTATGGATTAGTAGTTGTGCTGCTCCATCTTCAAATATTGTCGCTGAAGGTGAGGATAAACTTTTAGTAGTTTCTACAAGTACTATCATTGCTGATATGGTAGAAAAAATAGGTGAGGATGAAATTGAGCATCAGGGAATTATGGAACCGGGAGCTGATCCTCATATTTATGAACCAGTGCCTACTGATATTATAGCTTTTGAGAAAGCAGATTTAATTATTTATAATGGCTATAATTTGGAACCTGCTTTAATTAAACTTATGAATGCTGCGGGTGTCAAGGCTCAAAAGTTGGCAGTGGGGGAAAAGGTGACGCCTTTACAAAATCTGGAGAAGGGAGAGTTGTTACCAGATCCACACGTTTGGGGTGATGCGGAAAATGGAATTGTAATGGTAAAAGGTATTCGGGATGCTTTAATTGAGTTATCACCGGAAGATAAAGAAGTATTTATGGAGAATGCTACCAAATTAGTTGAGGAGTTACGGCAGATTGATATTTGGATGAGGAAACAAATAGAGACTATTCCAGAAGGTCAGCGCCGACTGGTGACTACCCATGATGCTTTTGAGTATTATGGGAAAGCTTATGGTTTAGAGATGACTGGAACTTTGATTGGGGTGAGTACTGAGGAGCAACCTAGTGCGCAGACGGTGAAAAATTTGGTGGAGGAAATTAAGAAAACTGGAGTGCTTGCTATTTTTGCGGAGACTACTATTAATCCTAAGTTAATTACGACAGTGGCTGAGGAAGCTGGGGTCAAGTTAGCACCTAGGGAGTTGTATTCTGATTCTATTGGTGCTCCTGGGAGCGAGGGAGATAGTTATACTAAAATGTTGGTGTCTAATACTCAGACAATAGTTGAAGCTTTGGGTGGAGAATACACAGCTTTTAAATTGCAAATAACTGAACTTTTAGAAAAAAATGGACGAAACTAGGTTAAGATTACTATATATTCTGGCTTTTACCTAAAAATGCTAGCAAATCAAAGAAACGACTACTTGGAATTTGCTGTCACTAAAATCATCCAAATTACTCCCACTTTTCTAATTCCTCTATCCAATTTTGTAATAAATTATTAATTTGTTCTCGCCGAGTTTCAAAACTGGCAGCTATCCAAATAAAAGCAATTCCTACAATTAAACTTATTACCCATTTGAAAAAAGAGTACAGGGAATTTAGTATAATTAATTGATTAAAAACGTTGATGATCAATGTAATTGTTCCTACATACAGAAATGCTCTAGTTCGTAATCCTAATCCGGCAAAAATTACAACAATACTAATTATTCCTGATAGTAAACCAGTCCATTGATTTTCTAATA
>JAKQYF010000422.1 GCA_023356535.1 Trichodesmium sp. MAG_R03
TGGGAATATGTCACTCAAAAAACTTCCTCAATTAAACCATGTCTGAAAACTCATTTCAAAAGAATAATTTAGGCTGGCAACTCCAACAACTACAACAAAAAATTAGCGAATGGTGGGAATTCCATACTTCTCAAATAGTCCCTAACATATCAGAAAAAGATTTGCCTTCATGGTGGGATAACCCTATAATATTAACTATAGCTAAAATAGCTACTTGGCTACTTTTTGCTTGTTTGTTGAGTTGGCTAGGGATAAAAATTATTAGAATTCTAAATCCTTATATTTATGATATCCGTAATACTATAAACTTAACAACAAAAACTCGAGAAAAACTAGAGCCAGAATTATCCATTACAGCTTGGTTAAATGAATCACAAAAATTTCAACAAATAGGCAACTACAGAGAAGCTTTTCGTTGTTTATATATGGCAATGTTACAGAGATTAAATGATAAAAAAATTATTCTCCACCAATACAGTCGCACTGATGGAGAATATCTAAAATTAATTCAAAATTTATCTCAACCTCAACCATACCAAAAATTATTCATGACTCATCAACAGTTATTATTCGCCAACTTAGAAATTTCTGCTTCCGTCTTTCAAGAATGCCAACAAGCTTATCAAGAAATTGAAGATGAATAAAAATAATAAATCATGGTTATTTGGAGCGATCGCTATAACTTCAATCATAGTAATTAGCCTTTTCCTAGCACCAGCTAATAATCAATTAAATAGTGGTTCCACTTATAGTCGTGCTCCCGATGGATATGGTGCATGGTACAATTTTATGTTAAAAAAAAATGTAGCAATTCAACGATGGGAAAAACCTTTTACAGATTTATTAGATAGTCAACAAATTAATTCCTCAGTCACTTTATTACAGGTAAACAGTAAACTCGAAAATCCCAGAATTTCTCCTCAGGTAAAAAACTGGGTAAAACAAGGAAATATTTTAGTAATTTTAGGGATAAATAAAAAACCAACAGAAGCAAATTTTACTACTCTCCATGATACAAAAGTGGGAAAAGTTAAAATTGAGACCAGACGTAGAGCAATCAAATTAGAGCCAAAAAAAGACAAGATTTTATTAGGCGATCGCTACGGTATTATAGTTTGGGAAAAACAACTCAATAAAGGAAAAATAATTCAAGCAACCACTCAAAATTTAGCCGCTAATGCCTATCAAGATATAACCGGAAACTATGAATTTTTAGCTCAACTTGTTACTCAAAATCAACAACCTATTTTAGTAGATGAATATATTCATGGCTATAAAGAAAAAGAGATAATTGAAAAAGAAGTAGGAACAAATCTAATAAATTATCTAGTCAAAACTCCCCTATTTCCAGTATTTATCCAAGGATTAATTATCTTAGTAATCCTAATTTTTGCCCAAAATCGTCGGTTTGCCAAACCCATAAAATTATCAGCCCCAATAATTGATAATAGTCAAGCCTATATCCAAGCCTTAGCTACGGTATTAGAAAAAGCAGAAAGTCGAGAATTTATCTTAGAAACTATAGGAAAAAAAGAAAAAATAAAACTACAAAACAAATTAGGATTAGGAAAAATTCCACTTGATGACAAAATTTTAATAGATGCTTGGATACAACAAACTGGGCAGCCCTCAACAGAACTAGAAAAACTATTCAAAATTCAGTCTCAAAAACAAAAAATTACCGAATCAGAATTAGTAACTTGGTTGGATAAATGGCAGCAAATTTTGTCAGTTACCTGAAATTTGCTATAATTGTTTAATAAAATAAAGTATATTAATGAAAGAAACTAACTCTATATTCACCAAACTCTATCAAGCTATCAGCCAAATAATTGTCGGTCAAACTCTACCAATCAAACAATTATTAATCGCCCTCTTAACAGGTGGTCATGTAATAATTGAAGGAGTTCCCGGCACAGGAAAAACTCTTACAGTTAAAGTTTTAGCAAAATTAATTAAAGCCGAATTTCGCCGAATTCAACTAACTCCAGATATCCTGCCATCCGATATCTTAGGAACTAACATATTTGACCTTAATACTCGTAACTTTACCCTCAAAAAAGGTCCAGTATTTACAGAGATATTATTAGCAGATGAAATTAATCGTACCCCACCCAAAACCCAGGCAGCTTTACTAGAAGCCATGGCAGAACAACAAGTAACATTAGATGGAGAAACTTTAGCATTACCAAATTTATTTTGGGTAGTTGCAACTCAAAATTCCCTAGAATTTGAAGGTACATATCCTCTGCCAGAAGCACAATTAGATCGATTTTTATTTAAGATTATTATAGACTATCCACAGACAACAGCAGAAAAACAAATGTTGCTAAATGCTCAACAAGGTTTTGCCGCTAAAAATATCGACTTAAATCAACTTCAACCTGTAGCAACAGTAGAACAAATAATTATAGCCAGAAAAGAAGTAGAAGGAGTTAATATTCAAGAAAAAATATTAGATTATTTATTAGCATTAGTTCAGCAAACCCGAAAACATCCAGATTTAGCTTTGGGAGCTTCCCCACGAGCAGCAGTCGCATGGTTACAAATTAGTAAGGCACAAGCTTGGTTAAATAACAGAAATTATGTAACTCCAGATGATATTAAAATAGTGGCATTACCTCTGTTGCGTCATCGATTAATTTTGAAACCAGAATCACAGTTAGATGGGATAATAATTGATAGTGTAATTAATTCTATATTGAAACAAGTTCCAGTGCCAAGGTAATACAGTATATTTCGGGCAAATGATGTACAG
>JAKQYF010000423.1 GCA_023356535.1 Trichodesmium sp. MAG_R03
CTTTATTAATGTTTCAACCAGAAACAGGTAGTCTTAGTTTGAATCTCAAAGTGACTAAAAATTTGTTTCAAGCAATAGGAGCAAAATTAGTAATTCGACAACGACCAACTAAGGGAGAAATTATGACTATTTTCTTGCCAGTTCAATAATTTATCCAAATAGTATGATTAATTAAAAAATACTAATACTATTAGGACTTAGACATGAACTCTATTGGTCGGGTGTGTTTTGCTGACGCAAAGCGGAGCGAACGCTTCGCAACATGAAAAGCAAACTTTATAACGCACCAAGGCTCTATATATAGCGCCTTTGCGTAAGTCCTGTAGTAATGTCATGAATTAAGGTACAATTATTAGAGTTAGAACTAGAGACAACTAATTAGAACTTCTTAAAACAGGTAGAAGTGTTTGCTGGAAAGTAGCTGAATGTTGAAAAGTTAGTTTGAGGTTTGTGTAAGTATATAGTTAGGATAGAAAGCTTGTTCTCAAAGGAGAATAGGAACCTACTCAAGTTGAACATAATTCTGAGAGTCTCATTAGTTTTCATATCGATAGACCACGGTAGAGACGTTGCATGCAAGGTCTATACAAGGTTTTGGTTATGGTGATGTAGTTCATTCACTTGAAAAGCCCTGTAAGTTAGTTTGATCACAAATAAACTGACGAGTTGCCAAAATAGCACTACCATAAGCTGCATCTGTATGAACAGCTTGCATTGTAGGTACTTCTAAATAACGTCCCCGAATTGTGGTAAAAGTAGAATTCTTGGCACCACCTCCGGCTGTATAAACCTTTTTGAGGGTAGCTGCGCTTAATGCTTGCAACAATTCATAACCTCGCAATTCAATTTTAGCAATGCCTTCAAGTAAACCATGAAGAAAGAGTCTAGGATTTTCTGGTCTAGGTGCTAATCTTGGTGATAATTCCGAATTGTTAATGGGGAAGCGATCGCCCTTCTGCAACAAAGGATAATAATCTAATCCACTTTCAGCATTGGGGTCTATTTCCCTACTGAAACTTTCCAACTCAGTGTCAGTAAAAAAATGTCGCAAAACAGCACCCCCAGTATTTGAAGCGCCTCCCACCAACCACAAATCTCCGAAGCGATGACTATAAATGCCATATTTACTATTATCAACTCTAGTGTGACTCAATAGTTTCAAAACCAAAGTTGAACCTAAAGAAGTTACGGCTTCTCCAGGACTATTAGCACCACTGGCGATAAAAGCTGCAATGCTATCTGTTGTACCGCCACAAACAACACATTCAGGAGACAAGCCAAAATTATTAACTATTTCTGTTGTGACACTGCCGACGGTCGCACCTGGTGTAACTACTTCTGGTAACTGGATATTTTTCCCAACCAAAGATTTAACAAAATCATTTAACCAGTCTGGATAAGATAAGTTGCCCACATCATAACCTAATTTCAAAACATTGTTATAGTCACTCACTCCTAGTTTTCCATGAAGCAAAAACCCTAACCAGTCGGCTTGATGCAAAAAATAATAAGTTTGATTTAACCCAGAAGTATTTTCAGTCAACCATAACAACTTTGCTAAACTAGAAGTCACACTAATAACTGGATGATTAGAAGGGGCAATACTTTTCAATTTATTCATCATTGCTACCCCTCTACTATCATTATAAAGAAGCGCTTCACTCACAGGTTTACCATCACCATCGCACAATAATACAGTTGCCGAAGTACCATCAATAGCGATCGCTCGAATCTTTCTTCGCATTTCCTGGGGAATATTGGAAATGAGACTAAACAGAGCTTTTTGCCAAACATGAGGTAATTTATTTTCCTTGGTAGTTTCCCAAATATACTTTGTTTGTGCTTTAACCCGAAGATTAGAGTCAATAACAACTGCACGCGCTCCCGAAGTCCCAAAATCAAGTCCTAGGTATAAGTTCATTTCAAACAAATATTTGCTATGATTTGTAAAATATCAGGACTTACGCAAATTTACCTTGAAAACGCCATATGTAGGGGGGAATGGCATTCGCCCTCCCCCTCCTGTAGTGCCCGTGTGTAAGTCCTGAATATATAATAATTGATGGCACTCCAAGAATCTCTGAAACTGCTCGTTTACAGATAGAAGTTGTTGTTAAGTAGGCGATCGCTTAACCCAACTGACAAAAACTAATAGGGAAACACACAAAATCTCTTAATGGGACATAAAAAAATAGAGGGAGAAAAAAGACTCAAATATAGAGGGGCAAAGGCTTTTACCTCAAAAATATGGAATTCCTGAATAAGCGCGGGTTCTAGGCATTTTTTGGGCCACGACGTAATTTCCTTGTCATGAATGACTTTAACCTATCTTTTCGACCAGAAAATCTTTAAGTGCCATTAACTCAAATTATCTACTGATAATTGTACTTAAGCTTCAATTTATGGTCCTTTGCGATCGCTGTATTTATCTAAAATAGTAGGCAGTAGAGCTATTCTGACAATTTTGTTATTTTGTTATATTTATTAAAAAGTTTAAATTATATAAACAGTTTGTACAATAACATATTACTATATAATTTAGCTTGCTCGACAAAGATATTTATTGTGTAATAGGATGAAAAAAAGTAACCTTGGGGTTAAAAGAGTTAAAAAGAATAATTAGATAATGGAAAGTTATTAGACCTCTCCAAAATAGAAATTAAGGTAAAATTGTAGTGCCCAATTATATATATGCTGTCCCCAAATGAATAATGTATTAGAATATATTTATAATCATCCAAAAGAAACAAAAAGGA
>JAKQYF010000424.1 GCA_023356535.1 Trichodesmium sp. MAG_R03
CATCCCTCCAGGTTGTAGCCACTATTTCCACAGCTTGAGTACGAATTTCACGAACTAAGTCTACATTTTTCTGATAAATTTCTCTCTGAGTAGTCTTTTCAAAAACAAGAAATAAGTCTGTGTTGTTTTTCCGAGAATACGTTCCATAGACTTCATAAAAATAACCAAGGTCATACCGAGTCAAATCTTTTAACCTATTTAATAACCGAGACTCCACATCATCAATACCCAGGCGACTCCTAACTTCAAGCAAACACTTGCCCGCCAAAAATAAATTCAGAAACTTTTCCTCCTCCCCATCTTGTTCCATCAAATAACTAATAATATCTCCCACAAACTTAGCATCAATCATACCAGCAATCAACCGTAATACCTCATGCCATTTTTCATCCCGCCAATGGTCACCAAAAACATCATTTATTAACCCATCTATTCCCAGAGTTTGTGTTACCATAAACTGCCAAACAAAACTCAAAGCACAGAAATATTCCAAAAAAGTTCGATGCACAAAAGCATAATATCCAGCCCCAACAAAACACAAAATAAAATTCCGAACCCGCAACTGTTCCATCAACGCCCTAGCCACAACTCTCACATCATTAATATCTACACTTTTTAGATAATCCTTAATAATATTTTCTAAATCATTTCCATGAATCAAATTACCAGCCAAACCTTCCTTATTCTGCTGCATAAAATCAGCAACTCGGCGCAAAATTGCCTGCTTATCCTTATAGTCAATAGTTATCGGGTCAATCTTAGCATCAATTAAAGCCCTTTCCATATCCCATTGCTGTAATAAAATCCGAGAAGCTTGATTATAAAGTTCCGCCCTATCTCTCGGCAATTCTTGATGACGATTTAAAATAGCCATCATAGTTAATAACAAAGGATTTCCCGACAACTGCTTAATAGCTGAAGAATCCTTAATTGCCCGTTTCAACCTTTCCCTTTTCCGCTCTTTTTCCGACTCATTCTGATAAGTCAAATCATGCCAACGTTGAATAAAATCCTCAACTTGTTCCGACTCCAAATCTTGCAACATAAAATGATAAAATTCAGCATCCCGGAGTTGTTGTGGCTTATAACCAATAACTCGAGAAGTAACAATAACCCGGACATTTTTATAGTCATTTGTAAATCGATGAATATCAGAAATTATTTCCTTTCTTTTCGCAGGATCAAAAACTTCATCCAATCCATCAAACATCACAATAGCATCACCATTTTGTAATTTTGCATCAAGTTCCTGTTGAGGCAAATGGCAAGTTACACCGCTACCTTTTTCGAGAAAATCTAGAAAATTTTTGCATTTATTAGTCTCATGATTTCTCACATAAGTCCGTAGTTCAATTAATAAAGGAATTGGTTTTAAAGGCAAATCTCTGAGAGGTAATTCTGCCCATTCTAAAGCGATATATTGTAATAAAGTAGACTTGCCAGAACCAGGATCTCCCAAAATAACTAAATATTTATAGTTAGTGTTTTCTATTAGTTCTATAACTGAGCGAACTGGCTGTTCTAAATATCTGCGTCGGACAGTTTGCAATTGTTCTGGAGAGAATTCTATTTCTAACTGTTCAGTTTCTTTTAATCGTTGGATATATTCCTTAGGAATTTCATATACTTGAGGCATAAATTCTTGAGATTCCCGAACATTTTGAGGAATAAACATTCCCCATAATTTAAGTTCATTATAACCATAACCACTGGTATCTAAACTCTCTAATTTGAGATTGCCATATTCTTCTCGGATTCCTTCTTGATGTTTTTTCAGGTCAAAATTTGGTCTAATTTCATAATTTTGATTTGCTAGTTTATCGAGGTTTTCTGAATCTAATATCTTTTGTAATTCATTAGACTTTAACCTAATACGTTTAACTTTTTTCAGATAGTGTGTTGCTATATCTTCCCAATTAAAAGTTCTTGGTAAAACTGGTGAGTATGGATTTATTTGATTCCATATTGTGACTAATTTCTTAGTCTCTAAAACTTTAATATCCTTCTGAAATGGGCTACCAAGAGCTTGTGAAACTAACTTATTTTTAAGAAATAGTTTGAAAGGTTTAATGTATTCCTGAATTTTATTTTGATTGAATTCAGCAAGTTCTAATTCTTGCTCTACTAAGTCTAAAAATTCTTTAATAGCGTCTGCACTAGCTTTTTCTAAATGCTTTTTTTCGCGATCGCCTATCCTATCTTTAAAATCAGTAATACACTGCTTAAAAAAATCTTTAACATAATCTTCAAGTGCTTCTTTACCCAACTTTCCCAGAACTTCCTTAGTGAAAAAACCCACTAATGGTCCACTGGCCACCATTGCAAAAGACTCAAGCATAATTATTTTACCTTTGATATTACCAAAACTTACCCATAACAACTATCTATCATAGCAGACTTCTTTATCAGACAGGACTTATACCCAGGAACGTCCTGAACCTGAGGGTAAATGCCAGAAAGCCGCTACATAGGTTGGACCTAGGTGAAACCTGGGTAATTTCTGAATTAAAGCAATTTTTATCTCGGTAGACCACAATAGGGACGTAACGCGAATGCGACATGAAACGCATTTTTGTTATATAACGTCCCTACATGCAAAGTCCCTACAAGGCTTTAGTTGTGACCATGTGGTTTCTCAATCTGAAAAGCACTGTAATGTGCTCTTCAGCTACTCTATGATCATAAAGTCATCAACATCAAGTAATACCTTATTACTCAAAGTTGCAAACTCACGACCATCA
>JAKQYF010000425.1 GCA_023356535.1 Trichodesmium sp. MAG_R03
CATCTTGCCAACTTTCGATCTCCAACAAAGCATTTCCTAAATTTTGGTAAACTTCCCAGTTATTAGGTTGCAGTTCAGTAAGTTTTTTATAATAGAAGATAGCTTCTTCCCATTTTCCTTGATCAGAGTAGTTTTTACCATATTCTAAGTAAGTTTCAGCAAGTCCCATCTAAATTAAATTAATCAAAATAAAGACAATTACAAATAGGGAAAAACTCCCATTTATAACCTCCTAATTTTTCTTGAAAACTAAGGGGTAAAAATGAGAGTTATAGTCATTTCAAATAAAAATGGAAACCTTTTTATGCTGAAACTTAGTTATAGCAATAAATACTTGTCTCAATCTAAATTAAAATGACTATATTTTTCTATCCCACTGGTTGAAAAAATATCAGAGTCCAGATGTATATTTTGTTCTGAGAAAAAAAATCAACCATGATTAAACGAGGTAAAAAATATTGTAAACTCTCAGAATTAAAAGTAAATTTCGGTGAAACTAAACTGTTATTGAACCAAAAAATAACCAAAATCTTGAGCGTAAAAACATATAATTTACTCAATTATAAAAAACAGAAATATCGTCAAAAATCTGTCTTGTCACCCCGTGAGTTTTATCATAACACAAATTTGGGAAAATGACAACTATTATACAACTTTTTTATATAAATTTGCCACTGCTTTTTTAACTGTGTCGTCATAAAAATTTTTTGAAGGTGGAAAAGCCACATCCTTGTCTAAAAAAGTAAAGTGTTCATCTGCAAAACAACCCTCCAATTCTGCTAATCTCTTTGAATGATGTCCGGATTTTCTTAGATCGTCAAAGTTGCTCGTATTTAGTCCCAACTCTATCTCTATTTGCCTTTTGTCCCTATTTAACAAAATGTCAAGAAATCATCAACTCAACTGTTTGGACGAGCTTGGAGTTAGTATACAAATCTTAATATAGCTAAGCTTTGCCTTTTCATACCTATTTACTTATATATTATATATTCTATCATGATAAATTTAATAAGTAGTTGTGGAAAATTAATTACACATACTTAGTAAAGGAATGTATAGTCTAAAAATCGGTAGTCCTAAACAGGTAAGGATGCATTATAATGGTGAACGAAGTACCAAATTGCTCCAATGTGACTTTCGGGTAGTCCCGTAGATGTAGTGATATTGATAAGTAAACCTCTTTCACTCTCAGGACTCTAACTGCAAAAATCACCACTTGTACACCACTACCAAAAACTTATATAGTCATTTCAGATAAGAATGGAAAACTTTTTCTGCTGAAACGCGAGTTATAGCAAGAAATACTTGTCTCAATCTAAATTAAAATGACTATAGCTCATCTTTTACCAAAACTTTCTATTCAGATATTTTTTCAATATTTTCTAGAATAATTTGCATAATTTGCTGCCACTCATAGGAAGTTATATCTTCACTTTTAAAGATTTTTCTTTCTGATGTTGATGGTGACGTGAATAATGGCTCGTTGTCTAAACCTAAATATTCTTGAGACACCTTTTTATTAGAAGCTTCAAATTCTTGCCATAAACTTTGGATTACAGATGTAGAAAGTAGGCCATATTTGTCATCATCTAATAAAATTTTTTGACGGACGTGTGCTTTAATTATTGGTCTTTTATATTTTTTCAAGCAATACTCTTGAGAGTATCCTAATTTATCAATAATAATTTTATTCATACATCTCATAACTTCTACGACTTTACATCCAGGGCTAATGTTCTGATTTTGTGTAATTTTAAAATCTTCAAATTTATCAATTTTTAGAGTTTTCAAAAAATCATAATATAAATTATCTTTATCTTCAGTGATCCTATCAAAGTTTTTGAGTATTATATTTTCTAATCCAAATACTTTTTTCCAAGGTTTTAACAGTCTATAGTAATCATTTTGAGATTTTAAAATATCTAATCTTTCTTCTATTTTTTCTGAGATACCATGACCTCTTATCTGTTGTTTGTACAGTGATTGTATCCTAATATCTTGCCTTCTTATATATACAATTATTTTAACGATATTAAATTTATTTAATTTCAGCTTTAGCTGTGATATTTTAGATTCATTGAATCCGGTAAAACCTTCACAACTTATAATTATTTTATCAGCTATAGAATTATTTACTTCTTCAAATAAATCTTCCCAAGTTCCTTGAGAACGGTAATTACTATTGTTCTCTTGAAACTTATCTGGAACAACATGTGTATGTGCTAAACTAATATGATTTCTACCTTTACTCCATGTTGTCCCTGTTCTTGGATATAAGTATCCATGAGATAGCAAAGTATCTCTATTCTGAGATAAAAAATAGCTCAGTGATGTTGAACCTACTTTGGTAAGACCTATATGAAGATAAACAGTTACCATTTTGTTGCTCCTTTCTAATTGATAGTATTTTCAGTGTTGTTCTATAATAAAGATATCCATGGAAATTTTGAGAAACAATATTAGAGATTGGAATTTATGAATTTTTAATTCACCCCATTTCCTGCAGCACAAAATTTATAACGTCATGTTTTTTTCGTAACCATAAGATTCAAAATCAACTTGATATAAATTTGCCAGTGCTTTTTTAAGTGTGTCGTCATAAAAATTTTTTGAAGGAGGAAAAGCCACATCTTTGTCTAAAAAAGTAAAGTGTTCATCTGCAAAACAACCCTCCAATTCTGCCAATCTTTTTGAATGA
>JAKQYF010000426.1 GCA_023356535.1 Trichodesmium sp. MAG_R03
CACTTAACAACCACAACCTTTAACCCACTCATCACCGCCGAAGCAGGGTTTGTACCGTGAGCAGATTCAGGAATCAAACAAACATCACGATGTGTTTCCCCACGGTGAGCATGATATTCGTGAATTACTAATAAACCCGTATATTCTCCTTGGGAACCTGCATTTGGTTGTAGAGAAATTGCTGCAAAACCTGTTATTTCTGCCAACCATTCCTCTAGTTGCTGAAACATTATTTGATAACCCTGAGTTTGAGAAGTGGGAGCAAAAGGGTGAATAAGAGCGAATTCCGGCCAAGTGACAGGTATCATTTCTGCTGTAGCATTAAGTTTCATTGTACAGGAACCCAAAGGTATCATTGATGTTGTCAAAGATAAATCTTTTGACTGCAAACGATGAATGTAACGTAAAAGTTCAGTTTCAGAATGATAATTGTTAAATACTGGGTGAGTTAAATAACTACTAGTACGAGCATAAGAACTTTGATAAAAGGGGGAAATATTTCTATTATTTGGGAACTTTTCCTCACCAGCAAAAATTTGCCACAGATTTTGTACATCTGTATCGGTGGTAGTTTCATCTAGAGAAATACAAACCGTATGTTCATCAATAGTTCGGAGATTAATGCCTGCATCTTCAGCAGTATCAATAATTTCTTTTGCACTTTTCACAGGAGAGTCAGCAGCCAAGTTTATCCGAATAGTATCAAAAAATGATTCTACACCAATTTGATAACCAAGCTGTTTTAAACCTCTTGCCAATTTAAAAGTCAAATTATGAATATTTTTGGCAATTTCTTTTAAACCATCCGGACCATGATAGACTGCATACATACCTGCTATAACTGCCAATAAAACTTGAGCAGTACAAATATTGCTAGTTGCCTTCTCCCGGCGAATATGCTGTTCCCGCGTTTGCAGTGTCAAGCGTAACGCTGGGTTGCCATTAGCATCTTGAGAAACTCCAACAATACGTCCAGGAGTTTGTCGTTTATAAGCATCTTTAGTAGCAAAGTAAGCAGCATGGGGACCGCCGTATCCAAGAGACACGCCAAAACGTTGAGTATTACCCACAGCAATATCAGCACCAAATTCTCCAGGAGGCTTGAGTAAGGTTAAACTTAGTAATTCAGCAGCAACAGTTACTAAACCTCCTACCTCGTGAACTTTTTCCACAAATAGGCGATAGTCATAAATTGCTCCATCAGTAGCAGGATATTGTAGGAGTGCACCAAAAATTGGTTGGTCAAAAGTGAAAGCTCGGAAGTCGCCGACTATTACTTCTATTCCCAATGGTTGTGCCCTAGTTTTGACAACTTCAATATTCTGAGGATGGCAGCTAGAGTCAACAAAGAAAGCTTCTGCTTTGGTTTTACATAAACCGTAACTCATACTCATTGCCTCTGCTGCTGCTGTAGCTTCGTCAAGCAGGGAAGCATTAGCTATTTCTAAACCAGTTAAGTCGATAATCATAGTTTGGAAATTTAGTAATGCCTCCATCCGTCCTTGAGCTATTTCTGCTTGATAGGGAGTATAAGCAGTGTACCAACCAGGATTTTCTAATATATTGCGGAGGATCACTGGTGGGGTAATACAGTCATAATAGCCCATTCCCATAAAGGAACGAAATACCTGATTTTTAGAGATTATTTCTTTGATTTGGGCAAGGGCAGCACTTTCACTCAAAGAATTGGGCAAATTGAGGGGTTGTTGGTATCGAATTTTTTGGGGAACCGTTTTTTCAATTAAGTCCTCTAGGAAGGAAATGTCTAATATTTCCAGCATTTGTTGGATTTTATCAGATGTAGGGCCAATATGTCGTTGGGAAAAGTCTCTTGGCTTTTGCCCTTTACCTTGGTTGGCCAGTTGTAGTAATTGATGACTTGACTCTGTATAAGATTTATGTGTTGCTACCACTTTTGTTTAAACTCCCTGAAATTAACTTATCATTAAGTTGTAACAAAAATTCATAACTTAATGCAAGGGAACAGAAAAAATGAATAAGGCAAAGAGCAAGAGACTTATAAGCTAAGACGAATTTAAAATACGTCTTAGCAAGTCAAAACTCAGAAGTTATACTAATTTCTTCAAGTATGGCTAAATATTATACTCAAGAATGAAATTATATAATCAGGACTAATGCAATACCGTACTTTGACATTTTTCAAGGGGGGAAATGCTATTAATTGCCTTTTTGAGGCAAGGGAAATATACAGCTCTTGCTAAAAATGGCTCAAACCTAGACAACCTAAAATTCTTGAGGGGGTATTACACTACATTTTATTTTAATATTGATGATTATCCAAGGTGAACTACTCTCCTTCTACCATTGCACGATAATCATCAGCAGAGTAAAAATCATCTCCATCTAGTTTATCAGGGTCTTTAACACGCACTTTCAATAACCAACCTTCTATGTATGGGTCTTCTGATAATTTCTCTGCCTCTTCTAATATCTCTTCATTACGCTCTATTACTGTACCAGTGATAGGAGCTTTAAGATCTTCTACTGCTTTCACAGATTCAATAGTGCCAAACGATTTTTCTTTTTCTATTAAGTCTCCCACTTCTGGAAGATCAATAAATACAATATCCCCCAACTGGTCGACAGCATAAGCACTAATACCAATAGTGGCAATTTCCCCATCCATTCTCATATATTCATGGGTCTCATAATATTTAAGGTCATCTGGA
>JAKQYF010000427.1 GCA_023356535.1 Trichodesmium sp. MAG_R03
GTAAATATCGTCGTCTAGTTGTACGATGGGAACGTATTTCTGCTTGCTTTGATGCTTTTTTAGCGATCGCCACTATACATATTTGGATTAATCGCATATTATTAGTGGGATAGGTTCATGATATTCTTCTTCTTTTCTACAATTATTTACAGGAAACCAGATTTGACAAGTTGAGATTTAAAGTATAAAATTCCCCTGTTGGTGGGGTACAAAGTTCGTTTGTTGTGCAGGAGATAGGAAGTAAAAAAAGAAGAAAAATAACTGTACTTCAGTAACTTGAGAAACACTATAAATAACTTAGAAAAAAAATATACAAATCAAGAGATTTATGATATGGCTAAACCAATCAAATTTGGAACAGATGGCTGGCGCGGTGTTATAGCTGATGATTTTACATTTGAACGAGTTGCTCTAGTTGCTTCCATCGCTGCTAGAGTTTTGGATGAAAATTATGCTGATTCTACTAATAATAGTAAAACAGTAATTGTTGGCCATGATCGTCGGTTTATGGCTGAAGAATTTGCTCAAGTAGCTGCTAAAGCTGTTCAAAATGCAGGATTTGATGTTTTGTTAACAGATACTTATGCTCCTACTCCTGCTTTTAGTTTGGCAGCATTTCAAAAACAAGCTCTTGGGGCAATTGTGATTACTGCTAGTCATAATCCAGGGAAATATTTAGGGTTAAAAGTAAAGGGTACTTTTGGTGGTTCTGTGGGTCTAGAAATAACTCAAAAAATAGAAGATTTATTAATAGTTGAAACTGAAAAAAATCAGGTTCAAGGAAGTAAAATAGAAAGTTTTAATCCTTGGACGAGTTATTGTGAAACTCTACAAAAAATGGTAGATATTGATCAAATTAAGTTGGCGATTAATGAAGGTAGGTTAAAAGTTTTTGCAGATGTAATGCACGGAGCTGCTGCTGGGGGTTTACAACAAATATTGGGGGTAGAAATTGAAGAGCTTAATGGTAATAGAGACCCTTTCTTTGATGGTGGAGCTCCTGAACCTTTACCTCGTTATTTAAGTAAGCTTTTTAAGACAATTAAAAGTTATCGAGCAGGAAATCAAGGAAGTTTAGCAATTGGATTAGTGTTTGATGGAGATAGCGATCGCATTGCTGCTGTTGATGGTGAGGGTAATTTTCTCAGTTCTCAAATTTTAATTCCAATTCTGATCGAACATCTAATAACTAGCCATGGGTTTAGTGGGGAGGTAGTCAAGACTATTAGTGGTTCTGATTTATTCCCTAAAGTGGCAGAATTATACAAAAGGCCGATATTTGAAACTCCAGTTGGTTATAAGTATATTGCTGACAGAATGTTGTCAACTCAGGTACTTGTGGGTGGCGAAGAGTCTGGGGGTATCGGTTATGGTACTCATATTCCAGAAAGGGATGCTTTGTTATCGGCACTCTATTTGTTGGAAGCAGTGGTAGTTTCGGGTCAAGATTTGAGCGTTATTTATGGCAAACTGCAAGAAAAAACTGGTTTTAACTCTATTTATGATCGGATAGATTTACCTTTGATTAATATGGAAGTGCGATCACGCCTGTTGGAGGAATTAACAAATAACCCTGTAACGGAGATTGCTGGACAAAAAGTGGTTGATTGTTTGGCTATAGATGGGTATAAGTTTCGGTTAGCTGATGGTCGTTGGTTATTGATTCGATTTAGTGGTACTGAACCTGTTTTGCGACTGTATTGTGAAGCTAGCGATACGCAGAAAGTTAAGCAAACTTTGGAATGGGCAAAAAATTGGGCTAATAGTATTTAGCAGTTTGATAGATTATATCATCAGGACTTACGCACGCTTCACCTTGAAAACGCCATATGTAGGGAAAAATGGCATTCGCCCTCACCCTCGTGTAGTGCCTGTGCATAAGTCCTGATCAATTTAAAAAAGTGCTGTAATATCAGGTTGCATTAATTAACCACAACACAAAAAGATGGTTATAGATAATTTAGTCATCTTTAGATGACTTAAGCTATCAGGGAAGGATTTCAATCCTTAGCGAGCTTGGTTGGCGAGCCATCAGGTACAAAGTTGTGTAATATTATGTCCCCTTGAATAGGTATAAATAAATTAGGAAGAAGTAGGGGCGAAGGGCCGTTTTGCTTGCGCATACTTTGTTGACGCTGCGCGACATGAAACGCCTCTACAGGAGTTAGGAAGGAAGAGGAGGAAGTTTTTTATCACTAATTATCCGGACATGATATAACCTTGTCATCCGCCAAGAAATAAATTTCTTGGCTCACAGCAAAAGTTATCTAAAGATGACTAAATGCTGCATTTTTCTGATATTTACTGCATCAGGAGTTGTTTTAGCTGCGGAATTACCTCGTCTTACTGTTGATGAGGGGGTAAATAACACCTTGACAAAATCTATGATTATCTTTTATAATCTCTGATTATCTTGTAAAACTTATGATGATGACTAATAGATTCATTAAGATAGGTGCAGCAGCAGAACTATTAGGAGTGTCCATTGATACCCTCCGAAAATGGGAAATATCTGGAGAGCTGATACCAGACCGAAAAAGTCAAGCTGGAACTAGATTCTATGATTCCTCTAAACTTATCAATTTAGGAGATGGAGACAGTCCTACTATTTGTTATGCTAGAGTCAGTAG
>JAKQYF010000428.1 GCA_023356535.1 Trichodesmium sp. MAG_R03
TCCTCTAGCTATTGATGCTAGCCATCCTTTTCCTTATTTATCTAATCTCAGTTTTAACTTAGCAGTAATGCTGAAAAATCCAGATACTCAAGAAGATTTATTAGCCAGAATTAAAGTTCCAAAAATATTACCTCGATTTTTGCGCTTACCAGAAAAATTACAAAGACAAGAAAAGGATAAAACTGTAAATTGGATGGGAGTTCCTCTGGAACAAGTTATTGCTCACAATTTGAGTTCTCTGTTTCATGGTATGGATATTCAGGAGTATCACCTATTTCGGATTACTCGTAATGCTGACTTAGCAGTCCAAGAAGATGAGGGTGATGACTTGTTGTTAGTGATTGAGAAAGAACTCCGAAAACGGCGTATTGGTGGTACTGTAGTTAGAATGGAAATTAATCCTACAATGCCAAGTAAATTAAAAAAGATATTAATGGAAAAGTTGGAGTTGTCGGAAAAAGATGTTTATACAGTAGATGGATTACTTGATTTAAAAGATTTAATGTCATTGCTAGGGTTGCCGTTCCCTAACCTGAAAGAGCCAACTTGGATATCTACTATGCCACAACGGTTACGACATTATGGTGATGAGATAGGAACTGCTGACTTGAATGATAACAATCAAATCGACTTTTTTGAAGTAATTCGCCAGAAAGATTTATTGCTACATCATCCATATCATTCTTTTACCAGTACGGTACAAGGTTTTATTGATCAAGCAGCACACGATCCTAATGTATTGGCGATTAAGATGACTCTCTACCGAACTTCTGGAAATTCACCTATTGTCAATGCTTTGATTGCTGCAGCTGAAAACGATAAACAAGTTGCAGTATTGGTGGAATTGAAGGCTAGATTTGATGAAGAAAATAATATTCAATGGGCGCGAAAGTTAGAACAATCTGGTGTTCATGTGGTTTATGGTTTAGCAGGTCTAAAAACTCATACTAAAATTGTGATGGTGGTGCGTCAGGAGGAAAGTCATATCCGTCGCTATGTTCATATTGGCACTGGTAACTATAATCCTAGAACGGCTAAACTTTATACTGATTTGGGTTTGTTGAGTTGTCGCCCAGAATTAGGCGCAGATTTAGCCGATTTGTTTAATTTCTTGACAGGATATTCCCGTCAGCAGTCTTACCGGAAATTGTTGATTGCACCGGTGAATATGCGCGATCGCTTTATTAAACTGATTCGTCGGGAAATTGAGCACTGCCAAGATGGAAAGACAGGTCGTATAGTTGCCCAGATGAACTCTTTGGTAGACCCTGAAATCATTGTTTATTTGTATAAAGCGTCCCAAGCAGGGGTAAAAATTGATTTGATTGTCCGTGGTATTTGTTGTCTGCGTCCGGGCTTGGAAGGTATTAGTGATAATATTAAGGTGGTTAGTATTATTGGGCGTTATTTAGAGCACTGTCGGATTTTCTACTTTTATAATCAAGGTAAAGAGGAGGTGTATATTGGTTCTGCTGACTGGATGCCTCGTAATCTTGATCGTCGGGTTGAAGCTATTACACCTGTGGAAGACCCTGAAATCACGAAAGAGTTGCAAGAGATTATGGGTATTCTGTTATCTGACAACCGCCAAGCTTGGGATTTGCAACCAGATGGTCAGTATATTCAGCGTCATTCTACTGATAATTCTCCTGAACTTGCTTCCCATAAAATTTTGATGGAAACTGTAGCTAATAATTAGGATTTGCTGCACAAGTCTTTTTAAAGAGTGGGATACTGATCCCTAAATCCCTTAGGAAGGTTAAGTTTTTTTACCTTTGATGTAAAATTTGATCAAAAAACCTTAAAAAGATGAAGGCTGGGAGAAATATTAAGCCATTGATCATATCAAAAAAAGCACACTTTCTTTGATATTTGATACTGAATCAGGACTTACGCTAAGGTACTATATATAGAGCCTTGGTGCGTTACGAAGTTCGCAATTCAAGTCGCGAAGCGTTCGCTCCGCTTGGCGTCAGCACAACATACCCTACCAATAGCGTTCATGCGTAAGTCCTATGAATAAAAGTGATTAATCACTCCGTTTATTAAAAACTTACTTCTGTAAGGGGGGTGGGTTGATTTTTGACTTAATTGGGAGGATCTCAACTTTTTTATATCTGATGGCTCCCCAAGCTAAGAATTGAAATCCGTAGGTTTTTAAGTTAAGTCATCTTGAGATGATTTATTTATTTATGCCATCTTTTTGTCTTGAGGAAAAGAAAACTTGACCGAATGTAGATTTCTCTGTAAATAGAGACATAATTATGTCAGTTGTGTCTTTTTGATTTTATTGTAAATAAAGACATAATTATGTCAGTTATGTCTTTTTGATTTCATTAAAACCCTTGTCAAGCTAGTAAAATTTTGTCAGTATGAATAGATAGGTGGTAACTAATGATTTATCTATTTAATTTAGAGGCGAGTTGAAATGAAGTTTGTCTTAAACTCTCGAAATGTCTACGACTATTTAGTAGAAAATGGTTTATGTGATTCCCTACAGGAAGGGGAGCCATATCCCTCCCAGGCATCTCAGAGTAATGTTGAGCGAATTAGTGCTAAGAATTTTAATTTATTGGTGACTTTGCCAGAGGGTCGAAAGCTTCTGGTTAAACAAGAACAATA
>JAKQYF010000429.1 GCA_023356535.1 Trichodesmium sp. MAG_R03
GTAGATGAGGGACCAGAAATTGTTTTAGTTGGGGAGTTGAGTCAAGTGCAGTGGTCTGCTTTAATACCTCAGTTGCAAGGTAGGATTAAATTGGAACATGAGAATGGGGAAGCGATCGCTTCTGCAAAAGCAAGTCATATTACTGCTCTAAGTCTGAATGATTTAGCTAATAGTTAAAGTAAAAAAACTGAACAAAAGAGGAAATTTTAAGGATGCCAATATTTGTTGATAACTTAAAGAAAAATAGAAAAATAGATGATATTCATTTAACCATAGCCATTGTAGGTTCTAGAAAGCTTGAACAGTTTGAAGAAGAATATATCAATCAAGGATGGGGTTTAATGTCCCCCAATCTGACCATATACGGTTTTGATGCTGATCAAGACGCGTGCAAGAAAATGAACACAAAGCTGCAAGAACAACAAATCAGCCATCAAGAAAAACACATACCCTTGGCTCTTTGGGATTCTGTAGAAACTGCTACTTTGCACATTACTAAATTCCCTGCTTGTAGTTCTTTGTACCCTCCAAGTCAGTCATATATTGATCGCTTTATTGGAAATTCCCCACTTATGGAATTAGCATCCACCCAAGAGATTCAAACAACAACTTTAGATGATTTTTGTCATTCTGAGGAAATCAGTGAAATTGATTTTATACAAATTGATACTCAAGGAGCAGAACTCAAAATTTTAGAAGGTGCTAAGGAAATTTTAAAAAGTGTTTTGTCACTAAATGTAGAGGTAGAATTTACGAGTCTCTATGATAATCAACCTTTGTTTGGGGATGTTGACTTGTATCTGAGGAAAAAAGGCTTTACCCTATTTGATTTTGGAACTTTGGCTCGAGATTCCCGTCGCAGAAGTTCCATATGTTCTCAAGAGCATCCCGGTCAATTAATATGGACAGATGCTTTTTACTTTCAGGATTTGATTCAAAAGTCGTCCGCTCAGGAATCGTGTAATAAGACTCCAGAAAAGCTGTTAAAGTTAGCTTGTATTGCCGATATCCTAAAATTTCCTGACGTAGCAATGGAAGCCCTGGAGTGGTTAACTTGGAAGTATGGTGATAATCCTAAGTACAATTTTGCCAACAACATAGCAGAGGTTTTATCCCAATTCTACAATTTGGCTAAGGAGGGAGTGGGTGCTTTACCAGCGATGGAAAGAATCAAAGGTTATCTCAATAGTAAGTATTTTTTAAATCAGCCAGTGGTTAAAGAAGACGAGCTACATTCAAAGTTAAAATTCAGACAATTTAATCTGATAATTTTCCCAGACTGGACGCAACCAGAAGAAACAGTGGGATTAGAATTACAAAAAGTAATTAAAAGTCTAGTGACTCATCCAGATAGAGCTAAGATGACTTTATTAATAGATAACAGCAATATTATTGCTGAAGATGCAGATTTAATTTTATCTAGCGTGGCAATGAACTTGTTAATGGAGGAAGAATTAGAGGTAGATGAGGGACCTGAAATTGTTTTACTTGGGGAGTTGAGTCAAATACAGTGGTCTGCTTTAATTCCTCAGTTACAAGGTAGGATTAAATTGGAACATGAGAATGGGGAAGCGATCGCTCAACTCAAAGCAGAAAATATTCCTGTCATTGAATTCAATGACTTGTCAGAAAACATCCAGAGTTTTCAGACCAAAATGCTTTGAAATTAGGAGTTGGGCAATCGCCATTTCAATAAAATAGGACTTACGCATTACCGCGATATATGGGGCAGAAATAAGTCTTTTTCAAGATATTGCCACTATAATTAGTGTCGTTGCGTAAGTCCTGTAAAAATCATAACCCAAATCACCAAGGCCCAATCTATTAACACTTACAAATACTCATATCATCAAAATGGCTAAAGACATTTTCCATCAACAGGTTAAAAATGCTTTAATTAAAGATAGATGGAAGATAACCCATGATCCTTTCATAATTCGGATTAGTGAAGCTATCAAATTACAAATTGATTTGGCAGCAGAAAATGCCATTGCCGCAGAACGAGGTTCTGAAAAAATTGCTGTAGAAATTAAAAGCTTTATAGCAGACTCAGATATTAGCTCATTTCATACTGCTTTGGGTCAATATCTTAACTATTGTCAAGCATTAGAAGAGCAAGAAGCAGACCGAATTGTTTATTTAGCTATTCCCGTGACAACTTATCAAGATTTTTTTCAACTTCCTTTTATCCAACGTTCTCTCAAACGCTATCAAGTCAGACTAATTATTTATAATCCTAAATTGGAGGTGATTTCTCAATGGATAAGTTAGAACAATATCGACAATTTGTTCAGCAAATCTTGAGTTCACACGCAGAAATAGCAACTACTACTGATACAGTAAAGGCAGAACTAATATTTGATAGACAACATGACCATTATCAACTAGCTTATGTGGGTTGGCAAGGGGATAAACGGGTATTTGGTCCTGTGATGCACTTTGATATTATAGATGGCAAAATTTGGATTCAATATAATGGTACCGAAGAGTCTGTTGCCCAGAGATTAGTGGAAATGGGTGTACCTAGTTCAGATATAGTTATAGGTTTTCATTCTGCTTTTAAGCGTCAATTTACTCCTTATGGTAATGGATAAAAATATTCACAGGACTTA
>JAKQYF010000043.1 GCA_023356535.1 Trichodesmium sp. MAG_R03
TCGTAAAAAAGTAGTTGATAGCAATGATGTGTCAACCCGCTCTGAATCATTTAAGCAGCTTAGTCTGTTTGAATAATAGATGGGAATCTCTGTACCTTTAGGTCAGAGAGGATGTCAAATACCATGATTCGTCTCATGGTTCAGCATTTAGCATAATTAGCTACACCCATCCATTTTCAAACAGCTTCTTATAAACTGAATGAAATTTAAATACGCGCGCGCATGTGTAAAATACATTTATAATCTTTTTCAATTTTTAAATAGTATATAAAAAGTAAATTTTTCCTCACAAAAATAATTGCTTACGTACGTAAAAACCCTACGGCACTTTTTTTTAGAGAGTAAGTTGAAATATCAATATTTTCCTGACGCAAATAACCTCAAAGTCAGTTATACGTAAGGTGACAGTCTTCTCAAAGCCAGCATCCAATCGTGTGTCACAACCTCAAATCAATATCAAAAATAGACTAATATTTTGTAATTTCTCAGTATAAAGTATAAAAGCAAACATGCAATAAACCGAACATAAGTATTATGAAATAATCTAATTTATTTCTCTAAAATTAGATTATTTTTCTATATAAAACACAGATAAGCTAATAAAATAAACTGAATAAATTTTAAATATATATTTTTCAATTTTTAAATAGTATATAAAAAATAATTTTTTCCTTACAAAAATAATTACTTACGTACGTAAAAACCCTACAGCACTTTTTTTTTAGAGAGTAAGTTGAAATATTGATATTTCCTGATGCAAATAGTCTCAAAGTAATTCATAGGTAAGGTGACAGTCGTCTCAAGACCAACATCCGATCGTGTGTCACAAACCCAAATTAATGTCAAAAATAGACTAATATTTTGCAATTTCTCAGTATAAAGTATAAAAGCAAACATGCAGTAAACCGAATATAAGTATTATGAAATAATCTAATTTATCTCTATAAAATTAGATTATTTTTCTCTCTAAAACACAGATAAGCTAATAAAATAAACTTCTACAATATAAATAACAGGGCTTACGCAACATTGTAGTGGCAATATCTTGAAAACACAATCTATAACCATATACAGCGGCACTGCGTAAGTCCTGATTAATTAAAGAAAATCTAGCCATCACTCATAGAATCATTCATTCTCAGAGTCAGATTTTTGCGATAACACTTCGGCTGTGGTTTCTAAAAATCTACAAGTCAAATTATCATTCGCTTGTTTAAGGCCTAGGTTGTATAATTTGTTATCTAACCAGGTAGTAGCTTCAATCTTAACTTGGTTGTATTTCTTTACCATTTCTTCGTGAAACCTAGATTCTAAGAAAGGTAAGTTACTTTTTAAGTTCGTAGATAGATTCGATATTAATCTTTGAAGATTGGTTATATCTTTTTTCCCTACTCTAGATGACTTAGACAGCTGGTCTATATTATTTTGAATACTGTTTAGTTGTTCCATACATTCTTTCAATGTAGACTGATAATCTGAGTTAAATTCAATTATAGTAGAGTCATTATTCTTATAATCTTCTACAGACTTGTTATTCATCCATTCTATTGTGCAAGGAATTCCATCTCCATTATTTAAACTCGTAATCAGCTCTGCGAATTGATGATGAGTCATCCTAACTTTTACTATATTTCTGTCTATTGAATAGTAATTGTTATTAGTATGCCTGCGTTTTATCGCTGTGCTGACTGTTAAAATGATATGGCTCCCCAAGCTAACATCGGAGCCAAAACAATCACGATTTCCTTGAACTTTTGAAAATGAAATCATGCCTTGTGCAGGATGTTGTTCCATATTTAATCTTTAGTTTATTTAGGTTAATGCAATTTCACCATCAGAGCGAAGCTATATTAACATTAAAAAAAAAACAAATCTAGTCGAATAATCTAAACTTAACCCCCGATTATAGCAAAAATATAAAAGTAATGGATAATAGTAGAATATACTATTTAAATAACAAAAATATATTATAATAAAGTATATGGGAAGTTATTTAAATTTATTTTAGATATCATATATTTTACAGATTACGAATTAAATATAATTAAGATACCTGTATAATAAATATTGTTGTAATTTTAAGTTAAATTATCAATGAGTTATTTAGAGGAGATTTTTAATAATCTATGGATAGAAAAATACCCACAAATAGAGCTAAAACGCCAATATAAACATATTCCTAAAAGAAGATTTAGAGCTGACTTTGCACACCTCCCATCTAAAACAATAATTGAGATACAAGGAGGAAGATGGATTAAAGGAGGTCATACTTCAGGAAAAGGTTTAGAATCCGATTGTGAGAAAACATTAATTTCAGCTTCACAAGGATGGATTATATTACCATTGGTTGATTCAATGATAACTGATGAGTCTATCGAAACAATTTATTCAATAATTAAAGAAAGGGAAAATATATTAAATGGATACTATAAAATTCTTCCTAAGCGAAGAAGCACACGAACCAACAAGAGCACACAAAAACGACGCAGGAATAGACCTCAAAGCTATCAACAATGTAACTATACCTCCAGGTGAATCAGAACTTATTTTGACTGGAGTAAAAACCAACTTACCTGAAACACAGTAGGACTTATTTGTAGCCGTTCATCATAATATATTTGTTTTAAATGTGTCAGGAATTATTGACGAAGGTTATGAATGAGAAATCAAACAGACAATATCCATAAATTTTCTACCACAAGAGAATAAAAATGGATTTGGAAGTACTGGAACTCATTAGACAAAACACTAACTAAATATACATAATCAAAAAATAGCAAGTAAAAAACAAAATTAAGCTAGGTTTTTGCCTGGCTTAATTTTGTTTATAATAAATATACAAATGCAATTTTTATCTATCTAAATGTCTACCCTAAAACTATCACCCCAACTTGGTTAAAATAAAACTTATTCAATCTAGTGAATTATGGGGATAACCAAAAGTTTCTATTCCAAAAAGGTTCTACTATTTCGGTCGAGTCTATCAAACCAACTGAAAATCAACACAGCGTAATAACATTAAATCAATCGCTACAAAAAGGTACAAAATTATACAAAACTTTATATGGATATACACCACATTTAGAAATAATAAGCGATAATAGTGAAAGAGAATTGCTATTAAACGTTCCTTATTTTTCTCAATTAGATAATCAAACTCATCTATTTGGACCAGGAAGTCGTCAGTGCAATTTAACAGCTTGTGTAATGTATGCCGCTTATTTAAAGCCTAGCTTGCTAAGTATATCCCATGAGTTGGGATATAAACAATTTGACTCTTATTATGAAGATATATTGTCAAATTACGGAGATACAAGTGACCATTCTGCACAAACTCAAGCGTTAGAAGAGTTAGGTATTGAAAGTTATTTTTCATATAGTTTGTCAATTGTTGATTTAGTGCTATGCTTACAACAGAAGACTCAGTGGTACTAGGCGTAGCCTATAAAATTCAGGCCATATTATAATAGCGACTGGGTTTAATTTGGATAAATAGTTTATATACGTACACGATTCATATGAAATTAGATACGGCTCTTCTGATATATATGAAATAGGTGTAGAAGCTAAATTTAACCCATACACCTTTGATTTGTTGAAAAGAATTTGGGTTGATATGGGAGACGAAAAAGGCTGGGGAAGAATAGCCACTTCAATAGATGGTAAATCAACGAAGCTTCCTTACAATTTGTAGATTTTATTTTTCTAACGATAGTTTTTATTAGAGCTGTTCACAAGGTAAAAGTGCTATAAACCTATATTGAATAAGGGCTTAATTCCCAACGACTCTATTGTTAAATGATATCTTTTTAAGAATTTAGTTGTTTAAAATTGTTAAAAAGAATTATTTTATAATATAATATAATAATGACAAAAGTCAACAAAAAAATGTCGATATTTTACCAATCGACATTTAATATCTATAAAGAGAAATTAAAAAAAAAATAATATGCTAGTGTTTCCAGAACCATGTCCTTCATGCGGAAAAAACAACGAAAATCACTGGTGCTACGAATTCCTCAGTAACAGTGATCGAATCCTGTGCTGCAAAAGAGAAGGAGAACTCCTTCTGAATGATCCAACTTGGAAAATGTTGAATTCAACCGATAAAGATGGCACTCCTCTCCAGAAGAGACTGCCCAAAAAGTACGTTTCACCTGCCGGTAAGACAAGTTATATATACAATGACTGCTTTGGAAAACCTCTAGTAAAAATCATTAGAACTGATGATGGCAAAGGTGGTAAACATTTTCAGCAATACCAATTTGTCAATAATCAGTGGTCTCTCGGTTTAAGAAACATAAACCGAGATAATATTAATTTATATCAATCTGAATTAATCCGTCAAACCTCTGAAACAAAAATTTACATTACAGAAGGTGAAAAAGCGGCTGATGCTTTAACAAAACTTGGCTTTGCAGCTACTACATATATAGGTGGTGCGAGCAAATGGCGAGAACATTATACCAGTTTGTTAATGGACAAAGAGGTTGTATTAGTACCGGATTGTGATAAGCCTGGTGTCAAGGGAATGAGTGCCATTCAGAAATCATTCCTGAACCGTGGAAAAAAAGTTCAATGGCTAATACCCTTCCCACAGAATGAGATGTGGGCAAACATCCCGGAATCTGGTGGATTAGATGTCCACGACTGGATTGAATATTTACGTCCATTTGGTATCGACAAAGAATATATTGAAAATTGCCTTGAGATTAGTACTGAGGTAATGAAAGGCGTGTATGATAAAAAAGAAAGACTAAAAAAAGAAGCACGCAATAACGCATTGAAAGATATCGAGCTCATCTTCAATACCCCAACGATCGTAGTTAACGATGACTTTTATATGTGGGAGGGAACTTATTACAAATATGTTCCAACTGAAGCTATACGCCACATAATTTTTTGTCATATGGAGACACATCCCATTGAAAGGATGGTCAACGGCAAAAAGATGATGATTCTTGACCCAACCACAAAGCGAATCCGAGAAGTGTTGCAAATAGCTCGCGATAAATTTTATAAAGAACCATCCGTTGTAAATACAGGTGGAATCAATTGTAAAAATGGAATTTTAAAAATAGATTGGTCAGCAGGAACAGTTCCTGATATTCATTTAATTCCCCATACAGAAGAATTCTATTTCACATATAGAAACGAAGTTAATTATAATCCCAATGCTGGAACAGAAAATTTTGACAGATTGATGAAATGTCTAGACCCTCATCAAGCTGATTTATTCTTCAGACTAATTGGTTCTTCTATAGACATCGATAAAGTAAGAACTCTCAAAGGTAGAACTTTGAAAGCTTTTATCATGCAAGGATACGGTTCAAACGGAAAAGATTCATTAAGACAATGTTTGAAGCTATTATATGGTGGGAATCTAGGAATTGTATCTTTAGCAGACTTCAAACAATATGACAAGGGTAGAAAGTTTGGATTATCAAAATTATCTGGTAAAAGAATCAACTGGTGCTCAGAGAATGCCGCAGTAGATTTAGGGAATATTCAATCCCTCAAAGCTGCAATTACAGGGGAAGAGATTTCAATTGAAAAGAAAGGCTTGGAAGAGAAGGTTTCAAATTGTGGCACTATATTCCTATTCAACATGAACCAAGCCCCCACAATCAAAACTGATGGCGATGCAGTAATGAGTAGATTCTGTGTATTAAAGTTTGGCAAAACATTCGCAGTCAATCCAAACAAAAGACTTAATGAAATAGAAGCTGACCCAAGATTCAGATACGATGATAATTTCCTAAACAAAGAAGTTTGTCCAGCGTTCCTAAATGCCATGATAAATGGATTCTTGAAAGTCTGTCAAGAAGGAATTGATTATTCGCCAGTCAAAAAGAACATCACAGAAATTCAACAAAACTCCAATCACTTATGGAGATTTATAGAAGATGAAAAACTTCAATATGGCGAAGGTGAAACTTCCACAAGGCAAATATGGGATAGATTATTGAAATGGTATTATGAAGTTGGTAACATCGAAGATGACGATATGGGTAAAAAAGTTTGGTACGACAATGTTGACCCCAAAGATGCCAATATTAAAGCTATAAACCAAGTAAAGCAACGATTCTCTGAACTATTCCCAAAATGTCAAATAAAAAACACCCGGACAAATAAACAGCGATTAACATTATTTGAAGGATTAGTGTTTAAAGAGGACCCAGACAATCCAGATAACAATAACGATGATGATCCAAAATCTCCTACTCCCATCCCACATCAGCCTGAAGACAAAGATGGTCCTGTGGTAGATAAAGATTCCCTATTAAATGCTAGCGTAATTCAAAGTATTGACGAAACTCAGGAAACTCAAGAAACTCAAGATGTTCAAGAAACTCAGGAAACTCAGGAAGTTCAAGAAACTCAAGAAACTCAAGATGTTCAGGAAACTCAGGAAACTCAGGAAGTTCAGTTAAAAATTGAAGAGCAGAAAGTAAAGCCAATAAAATTCAAAAATCCATATAAAGCTGTTTCCATACAAGATGGAAGAGTTGAAGTTGATGAAGACAAGCTTGATATTTACCACATTCCCGAAAGAATGAATCTTCCCACATTTAGACCTCGTCAAATACGAGAATATGAAGGTTTGAACATCATGATTCTAGATATTGAGACAACTGGTTTAAATGCAAATGAATCTGAAATTATTTCCATAGGAATGAGAATGGGTGACAAAGACTTAATCTTGAGTCGAAAGTCAATGGAAGAAGAGCAGATAATCTGTACATTCTTCAAACTTATGAGAGAATCTCAATGTCAAATTCTAGTAGGTCACAACATATTCAATTTTGACTTACCATTCATTGAGAAAAGAGCAATTTCCCTAGGGCTCGAAGTTCCATTCACTCAAACAAGTTATCAAATAAACATCACATCAAGTTCAGTAAATGGAAAACCAATATCATTTTTCAATATCAATTGGAAAGGCGTAAATATAATAGATACTTATCATCTAGTTGGAATTTACGACAAAATGACCAATTCTCTTTCCTCATACGGACTAAAGAATTGTGCAATCCAACTCAAGTTAAGAGAAGAGAGAAGGACTGAATTAGGATATGAAGAGATTATGGATAATTACAACAAAGGTAATTGGGAAATAATCGACGAATACCTAAAATATGACCTCGAAGATACACAATTAATTTGTAATCTTCTCCTCCCGCAAATCTATTATCAATCAATGGTTGTACCAAATCTTCCATTACAACGACTAGCGATCGCCAGCCCAGCAAAGAAATGGGAACAAATCCTAGAACATTTCTATAGTGACTCACTATTGCCTGAAGCTGATAGGAAACTTAAATATCAAGGAGGATTAGTTTCAGTCAATCCTGGATTATATCGTCAATGTGCAAAGATAGATGTTTCTGGGATGTATCCTTCCATACAAATGCTCTATCAATTAAAAAGTAGAAAAGATGAATCTGGAATATATCTCGCAGTTCTAAACTTTCTGACAAATGAGCGAGGAAAACTGAAAGCTGAATACAAAAGAACTAAATCATTGAAATATAATGCAATGCAAAACGCATACAAGATATTAAACAATGGTGGTTATGGATTCAGTGGTACAGGCGAATATCCATATAACTGCATGAAAACGGCAGCATTAGTTACAGCATATGGCAGATTGATTGTCCAAAAGATGGTCGATATTCTAGAAGAACTTAACTGTCATGTAATAGAAGTTGACACAGACGGAATATATTTCAGTGGTGAAAATCAAAAGGAAATATATGAGAAAGTACAAGAGCAATTACCAACAGGAATCGGAATAGATTTAGAGTATGAAGGAGTTGACATTTATTGTCCTCGAATGAAAAACTACATAATCTATGACGACAACAAAATAATTGTGAAGGGAAGCAAATTCAAATCAAGAACAAAATGTGCTTTATTAAAAGATTTTGTTCCCAATTATGTTAGACTTCTACGTTCTGGAAATGAACTTGCAAATCAATATTACCAAGAATTAGTCACAAGTTTAGAATCGGGAGAATTTGATTTAGAGAAACTCAAAGTGACACAAAGAATTCCAGTGAACAACAAAGCATTAGTGACAGCTGGAATTGGAAAACCGGGTGATGTAGTAACTTATTATCAAACAGGTAGTATTAGCAAAAGAGGTGCTGTGAAAAATACCCCGACACAAAATAAACCTTACTTACCTGAATATTACATCACAGAAATCAACAAACTGAAACAGGAAGTTGATACAATCGTACAGAAAGAAACCCAGTAGTTCAAGTTTCAATAAACTTAAAATGGAGAAATTCTTATTTTCTCCATTTAATGCTGAATTCCAGACTTAAGCAGTTTTCATGTCTATAAGATAAAGTAGGGATCTTGATGTAACGTCCCTACAAGTTTTTGGTTATGGAGATTAGTTAATCAATGTTAAAAACATTATTGAAATCTTCAAAGTTTCCTTATAAAAAGTATTTCTCTATCCCAATACACATTTTCAACTATATTGACTCATTCAACTATGCTGCTTTTTTATCCGATCTTGTTGATTTTTTATTTATAGGATTTGCGTCTGAAACATTATCTACAAATACCTGTGAAAATTTTACACGTGGTCGATTACGAGAAGGAACTTTTATAGGTTCCCCCGTGAGAGGATTCACATATTCCCTACCTTTATAAGTTTTGTTGGAGAAACCACAGAAACCAGTGATTAAAACTTTTTCACCAGAGATAATAGCAGTTTTTACTCGCTGAATAAACTCATTGATAACTCGTTCAGTTTCATCTTTTGTTATATGTGGTTTGTCTTCTTTTTGTAGTGCTTCATAAACACTATGAATGAGCTGAGTTTTATTGTATTTTTCCATTGTTAGCAGATATTTAATATTGTTGTTACTGACCATTATAATACGCTATATAAAAATATATCAACTTTTGTTGTCATATTTTAAAGTTTTTTTTTCGGATTTAAAATTCCTCTCCACATATAGAGAATTAGTTAATAAGTGCCATTAAATATTTGAGATGAAGCCATCATTATCTCTTGGGTAAATAAGGAACATTCAAAGAAAGCATCTTTATTTCATTGATAGTAGAATAACTTAGACATACTGATAGATTCTAATTTTTTACCATAAATATCTAAATTGTGAAATCGAACATAACATTTATGAACTCTTACCATTATTCATGCGAGACATAATGAAAGCAAAGTTTATAAGCAATAAATGTCTGCATGATGAAATTAGAAATAAAGGTGGAATTGATTTTCTACGTCGTTGCAAACATATTAAAAACAACAGACCATCAAAAGTTAGAGATGTGGGAAGGAGAAGGTTATGAAAGTCCTGATATTGATTGTTTAATAGATGCATATTTAGATATTCTATAGTTTGAGGTTTTAACTTTAATGTTTTACAGGACTTACGCAGTACCATTGTATAGTGTAAAAATTGTTATTTTCTTCTCACGGGGTGACAAGCTAGTTGTGTTCGGGGGCTGAAGAATATTTCAACAAAAAGAAAATGCTTATTGAGAAATATTGGGGTGTAGTGCAGGGCAAACGCATCTTATTTTAAAGTTTTGACAGGGTAAAAATTTAGGCTTCTGAGCATCTATATTCATTACTTCTGAAGCCTGAACGGTAGAAACTACTATGATTGAAATGCGTTTGCCCTGGGTGGATAAGAGTAAATTGGCGATCGCTACCTTCTTCTCAATAAGCTTTCTTTTTAAATTGAATTATTATTTAACTTATTGTCTCAAATAATTACTATATCTACCATTAAGCTTACTTGTCACCCCGTGAGCCTGAAGATATTCAAAACTCAATATCATCCTCATCTTCTAAAGATTCCAATTCAGACTCAGAATCCTTAACTTCATCATCTTTCCATAGCTTACAATACTCATGGGGCAACCATTTAGGATAACTAACACCATCCTTTTTGTTTTCCAAAACCAACCACAAGATACCGCCTTTAGGATAAGCAAGGCAGCGGGTCAATGCAACATAAATCATGTGTTGCTCCTGCTGCTTTTCTTCTTTGCTTTGCTTCTCAAATTCAATCGGCATCTTCTCAGGATAAAGAATAAAAGTATAATTTCCTTCTCCACCTTTGCCGCTATGAATAGTATACAACTCAATTATCTTTTTAGTGGTGGTTAATTCATTAAAAATCTTCTCTATCCCTGTTTTCCAGTTATCCAATGATTTTGGCTGAAATTTAGCAAATAAAGCTACTAAACAGTCGCGATAATCCCTAAGTTCAATTAGTTTTTGTTCCTGAATTTTCTCTTGGCTTTTGTTAATAGAGTTGGCTTGAAATTCAAACCAACTATCAACCTGGCTCAAAAAAGTATCAACATTATAATTACTTTTTACAACTTCCTTGACTTTATGCAGTAATTTTACCCCTAAGTTTCTATCTTTAATCCTAACAGGATATCCGGCAGTTAAAAGTCTAATAGCAAAAATTAACAAGGGTGCATTTTTTCTACAAATACCAAAGAAAGATAAACTTCTATCAGCACTATCAAATATCTCTAAAAAGTGATTTTCTTTGATAATTCTAATTTCACCCTCTGGTGCCGTAGGAGATGGTTTAATATCTATATCTGGGTAAATATCTCTGACTAATTTTAGATGTTTTTTGCCACATCTCCAGTTGGCCGTTAATGGCATTTTATCGCAGTTAAAATTTTTAGCAATTACATCAATTCCATCTGTTAAGCAACCTCGAAAACTATAAATAGCCTGGTTTTTATCTCCACAAGCGATTATAAAATTATTAGATGATTTGTGTAGTAATTTTATAAACTCTATCTGTAATAAATCTGTATCCTGACACTCATCTATAGAAATAACTTTCAGCTTATTTGACCATTTGTTAAATACATTTTTATACATATTTTGGTCATGCCACAATAACCAAATTTGGTCTAAAAAATCTATGTTTAAATTATTAATTCCATCATCTAAACCTGCTTCTAAAACATTACAAATAGCTTCAGTTATTTCACCCAACCTATTTTTATATATTTCAATTCCATATTTATTTGCTATCTCCCATATATCATAACTACTAATCTTATCTACAAAATAGCAATGCAGTCTCATTTTATCTAATAAATCTACAAAGCTCTCCTTTGACTTAATAGCCAACTCTCTACTGTGGTTGAAAATTTGAAGTTTGCCTGGCACTTTTTCGCCCCATTTGTTATGAGAATTTAAATAACCTTTCTCCTGGGCTATTTTCTCATATTTACTATTATTTAGTCTAAATTGTTTATGGTTTTTTCCTAGTGCATCTCTCAATATTTCATACCCTAAGCTGTTGAGTGTTTGTACTGACTTTTCCCACTTTATCTCACTTAATCTATCAACTAAATCCTGTTTATTTTTCCTGCCAAACACAACAAATCTACATTCTGCTTGAGATAACTTTTCATTCTTTAAAAGTTTAGCTATCTCAGCTAGCATTGTACTTTTTCCAGTGCCAGCTAATGCTTCAATTAATAATCCTTTTTTCTTGGCTTGAGTGAGACAATCGCGCACAGCTTCTAATATATTAAACTGCTCTTTAGTTAGTAGATTTTCATCTGAACTTTTATAGTCAGAAAATTCAACGACAGAAACAACTTCTGGTTTTTCTAGGCTCGAATTCTTAGCTAAGTCAACACCTAAAGCGTTTTCTGTATATGGGGTTTCTGTGGTAGCCTCACATAACGCCTTTGATGTTGCCAACTGGCTTTCTGATGTAGGTTTTATTTCTACTTCCGCAAGGTCAATATCTTCCCAATAGGCCATAAAGTCAACGGGAGAAAATTTACTAAATATTTTATCTAGTAATTCAACTAACGTTTTATCCTCCAAAGCTTTTGATAAATTTGGAGGTAGTTCATTGTTTTGCTTTGGGAGGCTTTGATTATGTAGCAGAAAAAGTTCTACATTCCCCCACTTCTCCAAGATATGACTAGACTCTAATTCAGCAGTTAATTTTTTAATTTTATCTGCCAAATTTTCTTCAATTCTTATTATTTTAGTAGGTGCTTTGTAGGGTCTGCCAGCGCCCTCTCTAGCTCCTCCTCTATTATGATATGACATGGCTATAGATTGTTGTAACAAAATTCTATTATATCATAGATAGAGTTATTATAGATTGTTGTAACAAAAATTCTATCATATCATAGATAGGACTTGTCCACGGACACTAGACGAAATGAGGGTAAATACCATTCGCCCTACATATTGTGTTTAATACGATGAAAAGTTCTAATGGGCCCTTATTATACACCCATTGCATACTACACAAGTAGTATAGCCTTGTAGAAAATATTTCGACTCAGCCAAAGGCGAGGCCCAAAAGAGAAAATAAAATAGGGCAAAGGACAAAAAGGGAAAGAGAAAAGGGTTATAAGCAATAAATGTCTGCATGATGAAATTAGAAATAAAGGTGGAATTGATTTTCTACGTCGCTGCAAACATATAAAAAGCAACAGTTCATCAAAAGTTAGAGAGATGTGGGAAGGAGAAGGTTATGAAAGTCTATATATTAATTGTTTAATAGATGCATATTTAGATATTTTATAGTTTGAGGTTTTAACTTTAATGTTTTACAGGACTTACGCAGTACCATTCTATAGTGTAAAAATTGTTATTTTCTTATAATACAATTATCATTAATGTCGTGGCATAAGTCCTGTCTAATATTGTGATTAAATTATCATTTTAAGTCATATTTTTCTAAATTAAGAAAGTATTTGAATATTAATCTAATTTAACCTAAGAACATAAATCCCCGAGTAAATCAGAAATATCTCCTTGTACATTTGTCCGACAATCATCATATATCATCAATATCTCAACCTGGGAATGTCTAGAAAGTTTTTGTACCGCTCTAATATTTCCATTTGTTGCCTCTAATGCAGCAGTAATAGCACTATGCCTAATTCTGTGAGGACTAAACTTTTTCGGCAAATTTACGGCTTTAGCTACATTATCCACAATCCTATAGATATGTTGATCCGAAAGTCTTTTCAACTCGTGAAGACGGTCTAGATTAATAAACAAGGCTTTACTATCATCTTTTACAAATCGTTTTCTATCATACATCCAAACCTTCAAAGCTTCTATTGTCTGAGTGTTTAATGTAATGCGTTCACGGTCGAGTCTACCTTTACTTAATATCCATAAATAGCGATCGCCATCCCAATCAGATATATCAATACTAACTACCTCAGAACGCCTCAAAGCGTTAGACCATAGAAGTTGTAATATAGCATAGTCTCTCTTGCCAATTAAGGTTGAACGGTCAGGAGAGTGTAACATCTTATTAATCCATTCAGGAGTTACACCTGTTGTATCTCTCCACTTCTGAATCCCTCTGCTACATACCAAAGCTTCTGATGATAATATCCAGTCACAAACTCCTATATCGTTGGCAAATTTTACAAAAGCTTTAATACTACCTACCTTCCGAGATATTGATGACATCTTTAGACCACGCTCTATGAGATGGTTTTTCCACTTCAATACGAGCGCAGTCGCTTCAACCTTAGTCAAACTTAAGAAATCTTTAATAGCTACTGGACTAGGTTCCATATCAAAAAAACCGAAAAAATCTTTCATATCACTAGCATAAGCCCGCTTTGTTTGGGGCGATCGCTTGTGAGAAAGCATCTCCTGATAAATGTCCCTATGCTCTTTGAACTCATCTAAGTATTTGTCAAATGACGATGGTTTACTGATTTGTGTCATAAATGGGTATGAATGTTTGTTAGCAAAACTTATCATACTTTATTGACCTTAAAAAAAAGCTAGGCACCTACAGCATATTTATGATCTGTTAAAGATAAGTTAAGATTGTTGTTGAAATTTCATACTTTAGAGTACAATTGAGATTTATCTATAGATATCATTACGTTTTACAATACTTAATAATCGAATCTGAACTAATGATTTATCAGTTAGTTAATAGTCCTTTCTTTTTCAGAGGAATTAATTACAAGGATAAGTTCTTTGCCACTCGTGACGAGGAAGGCAATCTTCATTTCTCCTGTGTACAGTCTTACTCAGGTTACACCACATTGAGGATTTCTAACGTAAACAGGACTTACGCAAAGACACTAATTGTAGTGTAAATATCGGAAATAATTACCAAAAAGACACCATATATAGAAGCAATACGTAAGTCCTGATGATGATATGACAATAATTAATGGAGGTGAATCTTTCTTGACTATAGAGAAGTTCATGAGCAATAATCTTGAACTAACTAAATTGGAGCTACTCGATACTTTGAATAAATTCAAGTTCAAGGATTTGTTTCTCGCGGGTCAACAGAGATTTGCTAGAACACTAGTAAGAGTTATTATTTTCAATGGGTTTTCGACCTTCGGTATGGTATTATAGAAAATTATTAAAGAAATGAATTAATCACAATGTTTGACACAGATTTTCTTTTACCTTACGAAAGACCTACCAATCTAGATGGTAATCAAATCATTGAAGAATCATTTATATTAAGCAACTAGAACCTGACTCTATGTTCCAAGAAATGATTAGAAGGTCACCAAGTCAGGCCTTACGCAAAGGCACTACTTGTTCAATAAAACACTATCTATGGTGGCACTGCGTAAGTCCTGGTTGTATAAGATGTGACGATATATATTCGAGAATTGAGATAATTGCTAATTTTAAGCTTTAATAGGCTTTTCTTTATTTGATAACAACCATCTACCTATTATTTCTGTACAATACTGAGAGGATATCTCCACTCCACAACAAGTTCTGTTAGTTGCATCTGCTGCAAATAAAGTAGTACCACTGCCTAAAAACGGATCGATAATTAAATCCCCAGGTTTAGTTAACTTTTCTATCCAAGTGACTAAGAAATCCAGGGGTTTTCTGCCAGGATGATTAGTATTATTATTCTCATCTAATTTAATTACACCAGTAGAAAAACTTTGGTTTCTGACACCTGTAACTTTGTAAGGAGTAGATTCCTTACAAAATACTAATCCCAATATATGATTACCATAGCCCATTGCTCCTTTACTCATACCATTTTTTATCCAGTGACTAATCGTACATCTATAAGACATCTCAGTTTTTTTGAGGAATCCCGCTAAAGATTCATCTCCTGGTGTAACTAACACTAAATCAGCTTTGTTAATTAACCAGTCATGTCTCCACTCAAAATGAAAATCCCATTCTGCTATTCCACAATTATATGGTGGGTCGGCAAAGGCTAGTTTTGCATAAGGAGGATTCCATGCAGAAGAGTCACAGCAGGTTAATTTATGTCTACCAAGCTGCCAAGTTTCTCCTGGTTGGACTAGTAGTGGTTCTGATACTTCTGTTACAAAATTATTGGCGATCGCTTTCTGTATATTAGACTGAGCTTGTTTTTTAAGTATTTCATTTTTATATTGACAAAGCTTTTTTGGTTTTTTACTCAAAGACTTATCTTCATCAAATCTCTCCAATACCTGGTGCCTAACTGCTGGAGTTTCAGATATTAAGCGGTAAGCATCACCGATTTTAATATCTCCCAAATGTATGTAATCTCTTAACTCGGGAGCTTCATGTCTGATTTTCTTTGCTTGTTGAATTGTCCTTACGGATAAGCCAAACCATTTTGCAATTTCAGATTGGGTTTTGCCAGGGAGGTCTTTGGTATGCGCAATTTTGCGCATACCAGAATTTGAAGCTTTAGTGTGCTGATTACCATGAAAACCACCTTTTTTTATAGAAGAAAAACCAGCAGCAATCCAGGCTTTTTGAGACGGTGTTAAATGTCTCCGCTCCAGATTAAGCTTAATAATTAGAGAGCATATTTTTTCTTCTTTCAAATCATCAGTAATCCATTCAACTAAAGGTTCAATATTTAATTCTTGACAAGCTTTGTATCGATGTCTCCCATCAATAATTTCATTAGTTGACTTTAAAACTTTAATAGGAACTTCTTGACCGTTATAATAAATACTTTTTTTTAGGTTCTCAAATTCATTTTGAACCATAGGTGGAAATATTTCTGCTAATCTATGTATTTTAAGCATTTATTTTACAATATTTTTTGCTAACAAAAATTTGTTTCTATTATATCAAATACTTCTGCAAATATAGTATATAAATCTTTGTATGAATTAACTATAATTTTTTGTGATTAAATAACTATTTTTTTTTCTAAAAATATTTAGTTTTATTATCATTTTTTAATACTCGCGAACTCGCAGGAATTCACTCTGGAATCTCTCTCTACTCCGTAACAATAGATAAAATAATTAAAGAAATGAATTAATCACAATGTTTGACACAGATTTTCTCTTAACTTACGAAAAAACTCCCAATCTAGATGAGAATCAAATCATTGAAGAATCATTTATATATATATATTGAGCAACTAGAACCTGACTCTATGTCCCAAGAAATGATTAGAAGGTCACCAAGTTATGCTTTGGAAGGAATTTGGTCTCAAGATGATGCATTAAACTTCATATGCAGTTGTATATATGACGACCAATCACAATTCAAAATCAAATTTCACAGAGTTGACAATTACATTGTAGTGATTCAGGGTATTAATGAAATAACTACATTGATAATGTGGACTCATAATGCATATGGTTCAAATATAAATTTGAAAAATGCAATGAATAATATGCATCAATATAATGAAATCAAACGCCCTGATTATTATGATGAAAATATTCGTTATATCAAAGGCATTTTAGCCACAAAGAAATTCCCATTTAGTTGGGTTTAAGTAAGACCAGTCCTTTCTCCATCAATAGAAGTAACCACTCTTCCCCACCCGGAGTTAGGACCTAAGTCTCTCCATATCGCGTCCATTGTATTTATCGAATAAACATCGTCTTTCGCAGAGCCTACCTCATATTGATTTGAAGTTCCAAACCTCACACCATATGGGTCGTTCATGTAGAATACTTGGTTAGGTAAGTCATAACCAGTACAAACTATGATATGCCCAGAAGCTTTATACGCTACTCCTAACACCACAGGAATTTTAAGTTTTATACTATCAACAATGTCGTTGAGAGTTAAGCTAGTGGAGAAATAAGATTCTATTCCACAATCCCTCAATGCTTTAGTGTTTGCTGTATGGTCGGTCGAATCCCCATATCTGTTCAATATTTCTCCGTAGTAAGTCTCAAATTCTCGTTGAGTTTCCTTTTCCACCGACTTATACAAATCTGGTTTCAGATATGCTAACATCATTGCGTTACTAGTCAAGTTACATTGTCTATATCCAGGCCCATGATAAGTATTATCATTGTCATTCTGAGTGAAAGAGGGAACATTCAATATCATACAATCTTCACTAGATTCAATATCAGACTCTTGTATGTTGACATGCGGTAAGTAGAAGTAAGCAAAATCTTCACAGTCTTCACTCAAATATACTTTCACATGTTGATAACTCTCGATTTCTTTTCCATAAACGCCGATTGTTTCATTGGGTCTCATAAACACTTTCTGACTATCTAGTAACTCCGTAGAACTTTTTAGTTTTTTCTTTAACCAAGTTGGTTTAACAATTGTTAGTTTCATAAGGTATAATTTTTATTATATACACTTGTATTATAGTGGAAATGTTAGGTAATTTCCACTCCGTGTCAAAGATAAAAATTACTGAATATTATGATATAACAAATAAAAAAAAACAAAGGCTAAAACATTATTACGTCGGTGCATGACAAAGGAAGAATTTAGTTCGATGTTGATAAGTTACTTCCCAAAGTTATTCGATAACTTAGCCTTAATTATGGTTACAATAAGCGGGTAAAAATTCTCCTTTCCACTAACAATAACGATAGGATAATCAGCGTTATAGAAGAACACTATCCTGATGTCATTGATAGGTACAAACTAACTTAACCGTTCCTGGGTTTAGGAGAATCTATGTTATGTGTAACCCCCCCGAGCGACGCACCCCAACATAGATTGCCGCATGAGAATATATTGGTATAAATATGGTTTCCGCTGCAGAAATTTACAACCACAACCACATATCCTTTCCCACAAGCACCTGTGAGAAGGCTTTACATTGATTTTTAAAATATGTACGGCTAGGTGTTCTCGCTCCGCGGCATGGGTAGTTTTTGTGTCAAAGATTATTAACTATGACTATTGTTGCCATTTGTGGTTCTAAATCTATTTCTCCCGAGTCTTTAGTTGTTAATACTCTCCGAAATTGCATAAAAAGTTATGCTAGTGATAATGTAACTTTTTATGTTGGAGATGTTAGTGGTATTGATTATATAGTTCAATCTATATTGAGAGACCTTGAATATACCAATGTTGTCGTTTGGTATGTTATGGGCGAATCCAAACATAATCTTGGAAAAGATTTGGATTGGAAAACCGAGTATGTCAAGCCCAAGAACTATAACTTAAGATATACCGAAAGAGATACTGCTATGTTGGGTAACTCAGATGAATTATTAGCAGTTTGGGATGGTATCAGTAAAGGAACTAAGAGAAACATAGATAACTCCAAAAAGTCTATAGTTTTATATGAAGGAGTTAACATTAGTTCTAATTCATCAGGAATAGGCGGTGCATTAAGCATTAATGATGTAGCTGCAAGAAAAACAGGAAAAATCAAGAAAGAATATCCTGTAAACTTTAATGGCAAAAGCTATGAAGGTGCTATAGTCTTATGGAAAGACAGCGAAGCCATGGCGACTGTAGTAGACCCTGAAGATGAATTACTTTTTTGGGGATCTGATTCTTGGAAACAAGATGAATGGATGACTGCTGTATTGAAAGCTAAGTTTCTCTCTAATCCTGATCTATTGAAATCCGTCAAGGACAGGGGTGGTAAAGATTGGCTATATACTTGCAATCATGTTACAGATGAAGAGAATTATTGGACTGGTTTAGGAAAAAACAGTATCTACATAGAATGTTTAGTTAAAGCGTATATTGAAGTTCTTGAAAATGAGCTAACTGAATAACTAAATAAAATAGTGCTGTTGCAAGTCCTGTAAATATAAAAAAAAAATAGGCAAGAATTTAGTTTTTTTCTTCTTGTCTGTTTTATGTTCTTATTGTATACTCCAAAACAAATAGAGACTAAACCAAAATGAAAAAGATAAGCCACATATCTCAAGAAACCTTGTAGATTTCACTAGTTGGATTGTGGTCCAAGTGAGCAGTTGTCAAAGTAAAGCGTTGAGGTTTTGGAATCTTCACAATATTTCCTTCACATCTCCAATTTGCAGATTGTTTTATGGATAAAGCAATTTGCTTCCAATCTTTGGGATATAAGCTCAAATCTATAGGCATATGTTTTTTCAAAATTATCAAGAATTAATAATTGTTAAGCAACTATTTCTTTCTTCATTAAAGATTATTTCTAATTTTTAACTGTTATAACCTATATTTGCAAATTTTTGATTAATTAGTTCCACTATTCCTATCTCATCAATTAACCCTGCAACTATTCCTAGGTGGTCAAGATTTTTAACTGTTATTTCTTCTATTAAAGACATTTTTTGATACTCAATAAGAATGCAATCATCAGCTTTATGATCTCACTTGAAGTGACTAAAGACCATAAATAATTATGCTTAATTAAATAGATATTGTCTTGTAGCTTTTTATGCTACGTTTTGAAGTGCTGATTGTGGGTAGAAAGCAAAAAAAAGCTTGGCAGACATTAAAAAAATGTCACCATTCAGATCGCAAAGCGAAAGCGAAACGCCAAAAAATCATCTAACATCTCCGTGGAGACCCGCGTTGCATACTTTGATATCAACGTCGGCAGGAAACGGCAAATATGTTATGGAAGATTGAATGCCATTTATCGAGTAGATATTCCCGAACTAAACCTTCCTAGTTTTTAGGACATCATTTTCAGTCCATAATTGTCAGATCGTTTGTCCCAATTCTGGAAAACTGGCCTAATTATCAATAAATAAATTTTTGATTTACATGTTTGATTAGTGTCTAGTATACATTCTGCTAGATAGTGTATACTAGATAGTATAGTAGACACTAAATTAAATGTTCAAGTTTCTGTAAAATATGTTTCACAGAGATATCCATAGATAGTACACTAGACATACTACTAGATATATTAGTAGACAGTAGTTACTAGACAGTAAAAACAAGAGGTGTCTACTACCTACTAGACACTCAATCATTACTTACTAGACAGTCAACAAAAGGGCCACTATGAAAGTTACAGAATTATTAAATCGATACAAATTAAAAACTCGTCAGGCATTCTACGATCGCGTCAAGAGTTTAAACATCGTCTTACCAAAAGATGCCAGAGGTCATAGCTATGCCACTCCTGAACAAATTAATTTGTTAGATCAACTTCATGATTACCTCAGAACTCCCGGCACTACATTAAGTAGCTTTGTGCCATTATCTCCAACAGGTGTCGTGCAAGTAGTAGACACCCCACTAGAAACCTCTAATGGGACATCTATTACTCAAAGCAATGAAAAAAACTTGGAATATCCAGATGAAAATCAATCTCTTGAATTATTGGAACAGCTAGTTGGAGCGATCGCTGCTAATATTCAAGCTAAAAGTCCAATTTGGTACCACGACGAATTAGAGAAAGCTGCTATTGGGGAATGGTTGCTTTCTACATCTGAAGTTAAACATTTGATAAGAGTAAAACCTTATTGCAAAAAAGGTTCTAATGTTTATGAACGTGGTAGTTGGCAATTCATCAAAGCAGGAAAAATAGGAGGTACAACAGCTTGGAGAGTCAAGAAAATTATCATGGAAATTTAACTACTTCAGATAAGTAGAAATAAGTTGATAGAAAAGAATAAATAATATTTATTTGATAAAAAAGCATCTATTTACAATCTTTTTGTATACTGTCTTGTCAATAGTAGACACATTGACTAGACACCCTCATAATTCAAATAATTAATGATGCTTTGCTCCGGCTATAAAAGTGAGAAAAAAAGTGCAATTAACAGTTAGTCATAATCAGAGATTATGACTAACAGATTTATTAAGATAGTTGTAGCAGCAGAACTATAGCAATCCTAAATAGGTTGCGACAAATCAAAAAGTAAATAAAACTTTTGAAACTCTTACCTGTTATCTGTTCCCTGTTTCCTGTTCCCTAAAAAGCAGTAGGATTTTTGTCACGAACAAAATAGGATTGCTATATTAGGGGTGTCTCGCGTATAGCAACGTCGGGAGTATGTTAACGTTCTTTTTGCGAGGCAGTATACTCTTTCTGTTCGACAGCTTGCTCGACAGTATTCGCAAACTCTTAAAACTTGTTAGTCTCTTCTGGTTCACGGGATGATTATTTTCTTGTAATTAAGCAGATTTAATCTATGGCCAGTAAAATTTAACACTACTTCAATTCATCAACTTTACCCTTATTTTACTATCTGGGTTTATGGGAAAATAGGTTAAACTAAGTCGAAGTCGATACAGCTTTGTACTAACCGCAAGAGTTCTTCTAAAATTATAGGACGAAACAAGAGAGATAACAACAAAAACTTTGAGATAAATTATTTTTCTTGTAATTAAGCAAATTTAATCTATGGCCAGTAAATTTAACATTACTTTATCAACTTACCCATAACATTATAGGTAAAATATAACCACTTTCTGATACCATTAAAGCAAATACCTACCTATGTAAAAAAAATGATTATATCTTTTATCAATCAAAAAGGTGGCACAGGAAAGTCTACTTCAGCTATTCATCTTGTATACTGGCTAAAGGAGCGTGGTTCCGTGCTACTTATTGATGCAGATGCTCAAAACAGTAGTTCTATTTGGGCTGAAACACTTCAAATACCTTTTGAGGTTATTAGCGATCCTGAAGATCTCTTTGACAATCTTCCTAATTTAGCCAATCAATATGACTTCATAGTGGTAGATGGCCCTGGTGGAATAAGTGAAGTTTCCAAATCTATTCTATCTCGTTCTAATATTGCTCTAGTACCGTGTCAACCATCTGGTCTTGATATCCGCAGTAGTAATAAAACTCTACGCTTTATCCGCCAAGCACAAGAACTACGCCAGGGTTTGCCCAAAGCTTTTCTTTATCTTAACCGAGCTACTAAAGGTACAATACTTCTTAGAGAATCTCAGCAAGTTTTAGCAGAATTGGACATTCCTACTTTGTCGAGTGTAATATATCAAAGACAATGCCTGGCTGATGCTCCTGGACAAAACATTACTGCTTTTCAAATGTCGGGTGCTATGGCTGATTCCTCAGCAGATGAGTTTGACTCATTATTCAGAGAAGTCTTTTCTGATGCGGGAATAGAAATAAAACCCTCCACTCAAGAAACTAAGTCTTCTAAACCTACTAAGTCCAGAACTCAACCCAAGTCTAAATCCAGGTCTAAATCCTCTAAATCTAGAACTTCTAAGTCCAAAGCTTCATAGAAATGAATAAACGAAATTCCCTCCGCGACTTTATTTTTGAAACAAAAGACACTTCTGCATCAAAAATATCCCATGATGTTCAGAAGCAAGATTTAATGGGACAAAGAGAGATTCCCATAGCTGAAATTGTTATACCTTCCTCTCAACCACGTCGTTATTTTGACGCAGAAACACTCAGTCAACTCAGTGCCTCTATCTCTCAGGTTGGGGTACTTGAACCATTATTAGTACGACCTATTGAGAACAATTCATATGAGTTGGTTGCAGGTGAAAGGCGTTTAAGAGCTTCACAAATGGCCGGACTAACTTCTGTTCCTGTGGTTATCCGCTCTCTCAATGATGAGGATGCCTGGCAATTATCCTTGATAGAAAATTTACTAAGAGAAGGCCTTAATCCTCTGGAAGAGACTGAAGGGATTTTACAACTATTAGTTCTTCAGCTCGATGAAAGTATCCCTTCTGTGGTTAAACTCTTAAATAGAATGCAAAATGAGGCAAAAGGAAAAGTTACCCATAACGTTATAGGTAGTCCAAAGGCTCAAATCGTAGAATCAGTTTTTCAAGACCTGGGACTAATGAACTGGCAATCTTTTGTCCAAAATCGCATTCCATTGTTAAAGTTGCCCTCAGATATTCTAGAGGTGATGCGCTCTGGCCAACTTGATTATACAAAGGCCATAGTAATAGCCAAAGTGAAAGATGAGGCTATGAGAGAAAGTTTACTTAAAGAAGTTATAGAAAAGTCACTGTCTTTGTCAGAGATTCGACAAAAAGTGGCAGAAATTAATCAGATGGTAAAACAAGAAGATACACTTAAAAGTGGTCTGGACAATACCTATCGTTTAATTAAGAGTTCAAAAATTTGGGATAATAAGAAAAAAAGACGACAACTAGAAAAGTTATTGCTTCAGATAGAAAAACTTGTTAGTGGAGAATAAAAACTCTATTACTCAAATCTTGTTTAAATCTTTATATAGAATACAAAACATAAACTCATGAGTAGTTACAACCTCATTTTTGGACACTATAAATAGCTACTATGGAGCTATCCCTGGTCCTGAGTCGATACCCATAGGCCAAAATGTAAAAGCATCACATAATATGATTGTGATGCTTTTATTTATTATTTTTATTTTTTCTATTCGTGTACCCAGGTAAGGTGGTACCGGCAAATTTGCCTATACCAAAATAATCCTGGGTACCCTACCATTCCTACCAATTTCCCCTAAGACGGGGTACTACTCTCCAGCATACAACAGATACATCAAGCTAGAAAATACTCCACAAAAAATATAAGGGCCTTATTGGAATATGTTTTTAGCATCATATATTGGCATAGAAAGTTTGTTATACCTGCTTTTCAGCGGTTTTGTACAATCCAATGAGTCCGCATTAACCCAAGCGGTGGGGCTTGAAAGAGAATGGAGTTCTTGAGGTAAGTGCCTCGTTTCCAATAAGGCCGCATTAACCCAAGCGGTGGGGTGCTCGTTGACGGCATTTCTAGTCCTCACTACACTTACCGTTTCCAATAAGGCCGCATTAACCCAAGCGGTGGGGAATTTTAGACATATATCCCATAGATGGGATTTTAAAAGTTTCCAATAAGGCAGCATTAACCCAAGCGGTGGGGGTTGGACCCTTAGTGTATACAGAATCCAAAAGGTTTCCAATAAGGCCGCATTAACCCAAGCGGTGGGGAAAATTCTATGCGTAATGTTCGAGAAGTCTAAGGAGTTTCCAATAAGGCCGCATTAACCCAAGCGGTGGGGAGATATATTTCAATTTTAGGCTAAAAGAATATCGTAAAGTTTCCAATAAGGCCGCATTAACCCAAGCGGTGGGGCTAGTAGACAACCTCCTAGTCAAAGAGTACCCTGTACTCGTTTCCAATGAGTCCGCATTAACCCAAGCGGTGGGGTGATAATTGAAGGAATAAAAATAGAAACAGTACTGTTTCCAATGAGTCCGCATTAACCCAAGCGGTGGGGGTTCTATCGATTCTAGAAATCAATTCACGGCGTAAAGTTTCCAATGAGTCCGCATTAACCCAAGCGGTGGGGCGTGGACATAACCCCCGGTGCAAGGTTCTGTAAGAGTGAGTTTCCAATGAGTCCGCATTAACCCAAGCGGTGGGGTGAAGTCAAAGCGAGAAATAGTTCCACTGTCATAAAGACAGGAGTTTCCAATGAGTCCGCATTAACCCAAGCGGTGGGGGATGACGAAAGGTTTTCAAAAAAACCTGAGTCCGTGTATTTAGTTTCCAATGAGTCCGCATTAACCCAAGCGGTGGGGTGGGGAGAAGGAGGGGCGGTATCGTGTATGCTCTACTGTTTCCAATGAGTCCGCATTAACCCAAGCGGTGGGGGGCATTACTAACCTCTTAATAGAGGAGGCAAAAGTTTCCAATGAGTCCGCATTAACCCAAGCGGTGGGGTTACGAAAAAGGATATGGGTATATAAAAGTCCATTTTGTTTCCAATGAGTCCGCATTAACCCAAGCGGTGGGGAGCTACGTTTTTAAACCACGACACAGCAAGGCTTTCAATACCCCCAATATACGCACCCCTTTGTCGAAATAATCAACATGACGATTTTTGCCAAAATGACGACCCTCAAACCCTTACCCAGTATGGCATCAACGCAGGTCAACGAAAGAATAAGGGTTTCAGCGATTCTTGGAGGTGCGTATGTGGGGTACCATGCAATCATGAAAAACTATCTTTAATTCACTCTTAATAGTTCAAAAGTGATGTTAAAAGCATCGTTATTCATTTGTCATGGTTATTTATACTATAACCAGTACTTTTAATACTAAATCAAAGAATACAAATTGTCAACCTGCCCCGTAAATAATTATGGTCACGATGATTCTATCTCTATCAAAAAAACATTTTTTAAAAATTAACGTTTCGTTTATAGGTTCAGAGGATAATTTCTACGTGTCCAATTCTAGAGCTACAAAAATCCCTTATTGGCCCTAACAGTCGTTATCTACATCTGAATGATATTCGTGTGGGTCTATTCAATAGTCAATCTTTTCATCCTCTAAATAGATAGAAATTAGCCCTTCAACAAATGTTGCAGCACATGTAGCACGTACTAAGGCAGAAGATAACACTACGTGCTACGCCTCAAACCTATATATAGTAAGAGTCTCTGCACATGTAGCACTTGCAGCACTTGTTTTTCAAACTTTTTATTTTTTTTATCTCCTAAAACCAGGAACTAAGATAGCTGATTCAACTTTTGTAGTTTACTTAGAGGACACCTGCTTGGCCTGGCTCATGACTACCTAACTATATTTACTTGGCTATAGGATCGCCTCAAAAGTGATTGAAGTTTTCACAGAAGTAGTGGCCATGAAAAATCTACTCCTCCTTTGGATATTTAAATCATCTGCTACCTGGTTTTCTTAAAAAGTAGAATCTGTCTTTTTGATCAAGTAGAATTTTCTTTTTCAGCAGATTTTGCAGCACATGCAGCACGTACTAAGGCAGAAAATAACACTACGTGCTACGCTTCAAATCTTTATAGAATAAGAGTCTCTGCACATGTAGCACTTGCAGCACGTGTTTTTTCAAACTTTTTATTTAATGAAAAGAAAGAGAAAAACAGCAGAAATCCAGCAAATATGGTCACCTAGAAAGTGTGCTAGAAGGAACGAGAAAAGCACCATAATCATCCCAGGTCCCTGGGACAGACAGTAAAGACAGGGTTGTCTCACCCTAAGGCAGAAGATTGTGTTGGGACTGCAATGTGGGACTAAACCTCTTCTTTTTCAAGTTATCTAGGGTTTCAAATCAGTCTTAAAATCTAAGGATTGTTACAGAGAAATTTAGAATAAATTTTTCAAAACAAAAGTTTGAAAAACACGTGCTGCATGTGCTACATGTGCAGAAACTCCTACTATATATAGGTTTGAGGCACAGCATATACGTGCAACATCTCGTGCAACATATGCTGCAAGTGCTGCAAAATTTGCCGAAGGAATTATTTCTATCTATTTAGAGGATGAAAAAATTGAATAAACTCAGGAACGACTATTTCTATTACTTTTTTATTTTTGGTACTTAGGGTTTATAGCAACTATAATCGATGAGACCCTGGGAACAATATACAACATTTCTAAAAAGAAAGGGAGATGAGGAAGCTAGAATCCTTTCATAGTAAGGAAATCTTGTATCGACCCTAAATAAGAAAGACGAGAACTGCTAAGGTCTACAACCTATTCCACAAATAATTATAGCCACGACAATCCTATCACTCCCAAAAAACAATTTTTGAAAAGTGACGTTCCGTTTATAGATTCAGAAAATCTTTCTATGTGTCCAATCTTTGGCCCCTAAGAGCCTACTATTGGCCCTAATAGTTTTTCTCTATTCCTGAATCATCCTCTACCTGGGTCCCTGGACAAGTAGAATTTTCTTTTTCAGATGATGCAGCATCAGATGTGGTACTTTCGTGCTGCATCCCAAGCCCGTTTTCAGAGGGATTCTCTACAGGCGTATTGCTTGTAGTACGTGTTTTCTTATCTTTTATTTCTAAGAGTTGTTTGTCATCTGGAGCTACTTTTTTCAAGAACCATCCTCCGATTCTGTAGGCCCTGAATTTGCCCAGAAGGTCTTCAATCATATATCTTCCATATGCTCCAGGACATCCAGCCATTGGCTCTTCCAATATTTCATTTACTACATATATACGTTCTGGTTCAGGCTGGTCTACTCTTGGTCCGCCACCTATGTCTCGGACATAATCACCTACCTGATAATAAATAAGCCCTTCTCCCCCTTCCTCATCCTCTCTGTTGTCCCCTTTATTATTTATTTCTGTTGGCTTTTCTATCTCTTCATTTTCTAGTTTTTCTACTTGATTTAACTCTTGTTTTTCATTGAATGAAGAATTAGCAGAAACTGGTGCTACATGTGCTGCATGTGCTGCAAATTTTTCTGTGTCTGGGTTTGAGACGTCGCACGTAGTGTCATTTTCTACCTTAGTACGTGCTGCATCTGCTGCAACATCTGCTGCAACATCTGCTGCAACATCTGCTGCAACATCTGCTGCATTCCCTGTTTTGTCATCGCTATAAAGAACAGTTTCTACTACTATTTCTTGTTTCGGAATGGGGGTTTCTGTGTGACTTTTCACCGAAAGTCCAAAGCTCCGAATCAAATTCATAACTTTTTCAGTGGGCCTTATTTCGTACCCTCTTTTCCCACGCTCTTCACCTGTTAATGATGTTCGATAGGGACAACCTAAATTGGCCATGAAATGTTTAAGTGCCTTCCAGTTCAATTGGGCTGCATTTTGAAGTTCTATAGTTTTTTTCTCCAACAACCTTTTCAATCTAGTAGAAGAAATATGTACAATCTCTAAACCCTGGTTGAGTAAATCAGCAAGAACAGGTCCTAAAGTTTCTTCTAAGTCCCTATCTTTCATAGTGTACTTGTAGTTTTGAGCCTCTATCTGAGCCTCCTCGACATGATCAAACCACCAGGATTCATCAGCTTCGGCAGCAGCTTTTACCGCCCCCCATAACTTATCCCTGTTAGCCTTAGCATATTCCAGGTCGATTTTCTCACTCACTTCTACAATCCACAGCCGCCGATTACCAGTGTTATCTGTTAAAATCTCAGATTGATTTGTAGTACCAAAGAAGCTGAAATGCCTATAAAACTCTTCATCCGTTGTCCCGTAAGGCCTCCTTATTTGGTCCTTTTCTGTACTAAGGAATGATTTGACAAAACTTATATCTCGACGAGATATAAATGTTTCCAGTTCTGCCCACTCAATAATCCAATGCTTATGAGCCTTCAAGCATTGGTCTTTGTCAGCAACATCATAAACATTGTCACAGAAATACTCTGGAGAAGCCAAAATCCGTAGGAAGCTACTCTTTCCAACGCCTTGTGGACCTTTTAATATTAGGGCCGTATCGTCCTTAATTGACACTTTCTCTCCTGCGGAGCCACGCTTGTAGGTAGCTATCATTTTTTTGCTGAGCATTTTTAGTTGAAAAGGATCACTGATATGCAAAGTCTTCCTCAAGTACTCCTCTATATAATCGGGGTCCTGTTTTGACAGAGAATCCAGGTATGAGACTACAGGACTGAAAGAGGGGACCGCAGTCCTTAGTTCTTGACATAGTTGCTTCTCGTTCACGAAGTGTATTTTGAATTTTTTCTCCATGACTAAAGGTAATAGGTGTGCCTCTATGGTTTCACCGTCCACCACGAATACCTTTGTTAAGTAATTGAAAAGGACTCTATGGCCACAAAGGTCACCAATTAGTTCTTGGATAGGTACTTTTAAATGGTCACTACTAATCTTATAAACCCCATCTATATATTTCACGCCATTAGGTAAGTTAGGAGGTATAGCATTTTTCCAACTACTTGTTTTAAGGTCACTGAGTTTTCCACCACCAACTAGAAAATCATCGATGCCCACTTTTTGGCCAATCTTACGAGGAATTTCTTGGTGCCAAACGGTGCAGCCTAACTCCTCTAGCTTTTGTGCTAGTTTCTGAAACTGGATAAAGCAATCATTCCGGCTCTTTGGTTTAGCGTCAGAGTCAAAACATATGTAGAAATGCCGGCCAAAATTTGCTAAACATTTAATATCAGGTAGCAGCTCATGGTCTTTTTGCCACATCGTAATGCCAGGCAAAGCGATTGTTATTTGTCCATGGGAGAACAAACACCCTGCCTTTTTCCCACCTTCAGTTATGTAGACAGGTATTTGAGGATTCTTTACAACCCAATGCCAGAAAGCAAGGCCCTTATCAAAATCTGGGTCTTCACGGTTAAGCTTAGGCATCTTCAACCCATTCAGTTTAGCGATTTCCTCCCATTGCTTTTGGCCAGGATTTAAAAACAGGCAAGAATATGTATCTGATATTGAAGAATCAATCTTTGCTGATTTATACTTACCCCCATCCAACTGTTCTTTTATAGGGGTATTGTCATCAGGTTTGAATTGTCCCCATTGAATATCTTCTTTTATTGGACAACGGAAAGGGTTCTTGGCTGATAACCACCATCCAGAAGTTTTTACACAATTTTCAAATATTTTCTTATGATAAGAGTCTAAT
>JAKQYF010000430.1 GCA_023356535.1 Trichodesmium sp. MAG_R03
GACCAACTTGCTAATGCTGTTTGACTTTCCCCTGGACTCAGACTTATTTGACTATTTTTTTCAACCCTAGCCCAAGCTCCTAATAATCCTGCTACTCCTGCTACTCCTGCTACTCCTGCTACTCCTGCTATTGGTGCTATACCTATACTGGGAGTACCAACAGCTGCTTCATTAACATTTTCTGAGGTTGTTTCTGGTAGGTCAGTTGCCTCACTAGCTTCAGCCCCAGCAACAGGAGTTCCTCCTACGGGGGTGGAGCCTGAATCTGTAGTTGTTTCTGGAACTACTCTAGTTGCAACGGTTTCTAATGGCTCATCTTCAAGTTTTCTAAATAGTCCCCATAATAATGCTCCTAGTAGAGGAATACCCAACAACGGTAAAATCAACCATAGAAATCCTTTTTTTTCTGTTTCCTTGTTGATATCACCAATAGGTGTAGATGCTACATCTCCAATCTCCCCTTGAGTCTCGGGACTGGGTACAGATGCTACATCTCCAATTTCCCCTTGAGTCTCGGGACTGGGTGCAGATGCTACATCTCCCACAGTGGACGAATCAGTTTTCTCTTGTTTTTTTAATCCCGTTTCTTTTTGAGTATCAGGACTGGGTGATGTTACTATCTCTGAAGGCTTGGCTTTATTAACTGGGGTAACAGTTGCTAAATCACTTCTTCCCTGTTGGTCTACTGCTGCCACAATTTTTTGACCACCTTGAGAAGTAACTAAACCTAGAAATGCTAGAACTTCTGGAGGGGCAGCCTCTTTTTTATAAACGTAGTTACGGGGTTGAGAATATGGGTATAGAGGGTTGGTCGGCAGGGTTTTGTGCATCGGAATGATCCGAACATTTTCCCTGTTCAAAACTTGGTCTGCGATCGCATAACTAATTCCATCTTTACCTAGTTCTTTAACTACTGCTGCTGTATCGTCCTTAGATACCTGAATAGCATTACTTCCTGTCTTAAAAGGACTTTTCTTAAACACATCATAGCTTTTGAGAGCTTTCCTCGTATCACTAAACTCTGGGTGATCAACAAAGCGAATGGGTGCTTTTGGGCCACCCACTTCTGACCAATTGGTAATTTTTCCCCGGAGCATTTGAGCAAATTTCTCAAATGAGAGGTTTTCTTCAAACGGGTTGTCTGAGGCAACTATAATAGCAATTTTGCCTCTCTTAATGGGGACTTCAACTAATCCTTGCTCTTTTTCCTCAACAGTTAATCGACGTCCAATGGCCACTAAATTGGTTTCTCCTTTTAGAAGCGCTTCTAATACTCGACTTGTATCACCTGTTACCAGCTCGACTTGAGTACCTAGATATTTTTCTTCGTAACGTTGTTTTAATGCTTGATTAATAACTACCATACTACTAGAGCTAGACAATTTAATTTTTGTGCCACTTGGTAGTGATTCAGGTAGTGGGTAAGTAGTATCTGAATTGACTGATTGAGCTAGGATAGTATTGCTTAAAAAAGAGAAATTGCTAGCTGCTAAGGGCTTGGCAGTAGCAGTTAAAGTAAGCAACACTACTAATATTTGAACTAATTCTTTGCTAGAGGAAGACATTTTTACCTGGCTTTTAGGTTAACAAAATATGGTTAAATTGACTTTAATAAATTAGCCTTAAAATGAACTATTAACTTACTATTAACCATTAGTGATTTTTACTAATGAACTAACAATTTGAAAATTTGCTAAATGAATATTAAATTGATGATCAATAATTTTGGCATTAGCAAAAACTCAGTTAATACAATTTTTAAAAATAATTATTCTTGGCTGATAGTTGTTTATTCTTACATTTTTACTCTTGAAATTATCAATTCTCTTTCATTATCTTCAATGTAACTATCAAAGAAAAATGCACAAAGATTAGTTGTTTTTAGCACTTCTAAAGTTAATGTATCATCATCACCATTTAAAGTTGACCAAGTAGCTTCAACTTCCAAATTAGTTTTTTTATTAATGAACTTCCCACCATAAATCCACAACATAACAATGGGTTCACCAATATTATTTGCATCATTTTGATATCCAAACGAACCACTGCGAATTCTAATTACATATATCCCTGGTTCTAATTTTGTCGAAACTGCTGTTTCTTCCTGAATCTTGCCCATGGCTTCAGCATTAAGGGCATAACAGTTTTTTTTGCTGTCAATCTTCAGATCCGTAGCTGTACAACCTTCCATATTTTTTTATTTCCTACTAAAATTTCTTAGTCTTCTCAACTTAGGCCATTACTACTATAAATTTTAAAATCTATACAACTGTCCAAAGAATAAGCAAGAAGGCCATATTAGTTTAAGAATCCTTCTGTAGTTAGTGTACAACTGTTTCATCAATCTCATCAGTGTTTGGCCTACATGAAATATTAAATAATGTTGCCAACTTTAAAATTTTAAGTTAAGCTATGTTACATAAGCTTAAAATAAAATAAGAATAATGACCATAGAAAATCAAGAGAAAAAGTTAGGTTTTACTAACTTTGCAGAAACTTGGAATGGCCGTTTGGCAATGTTAGGTTTTGTGATCGGCATCACTACAGAACTCTTAACAGGTCAAGGTATTCTTT
>JAKQYF010000431.1 GCA_023356535.1 Trichodesmium sp. MAG_R03
TTTTAAATCGTGTAGATGGAACTTATGGACCTATTCCTCAGCGTAAATTAAAAGGTTTATTAGGAATGCCATTTAATCGTACTGCAATACCTGGTTTATATTGTGTTGGAGATAGTACATTCCCTGGTCAAGGTTTAAATGCTGTGGCATTTTCTGGTTTTGCTTGTGCTCATAGAGTTGCTGCTGATTTGGGTTTATAACCCTAAGGGTAAGTCAAAAGTCAATATAAACTTGACATAAAGTTAAAATTAATCTTTGACTGAGTTTTTCCTGCCCAAATATGGCGCAAACAGGATTTATAAACCTCTTTTTGTCCTCTTTCCTGATGCTACCCACCCATTGGGTTTGGCACCGAAAATAGCGAGGAAATCATGATCTAAAAAAATTGATAGTTGAGAATTAAAAAGAAAAGGATACGACAATTTAAAACTTGTCCCATCACATTTCTTCCATTCCTTAAAAGAGGATAGCTTTCATACTTCCCTCAGGACTTACGCAAAGGTACTATATATAGAGTCTTGGTGCGTTACGAAGTTCGCAATTCAAGTCGCGAAGCGTTAGCGCAACTTTGCGTCAGCAAAACACACCCTACCAATGGTGTTCATGGGTAAGTCCGATATAATTTTTACTTTTTTTCTTGGGTTTCGGTACCTTAACCTAACCTACAAATACTTATAAAGAGTATCTCTTTGTTGATAATTTCTACCCAAACTTGTAATAGCTTCCTGTAAATTTTCCACTGCCATACAAGTACCTCCAACAGCACCGGCCATTGTCGTAATATGTTCCTCCATTAAGGTACCCCCAATATCATTACAACCCCACTTTAATGCCTCCTTTGCTCCATCCAAACCAAGTTTTACCCAACTCGGTTGGTGATTAATTATCCAATTTCCTAAGAATATTCTCGACACCGCCGTTAACAATAAAATATCCAACAAAACAGGTTGGTCGCGTCCCACCCTCCGACGCAAAGCTGCAGGTGCTTCTTGGCCCACAAATGGTAATAAAATAAACTCTGTTATTTTTGCCGGATAATCTTTTTCAATAGCAGTTTGTTGAAGCGATCGCAATCTCTCTAAATGTAAAATCTGCTGTTTAGGAGTTTCAATATGACCGCACAGCATGGTACTTGTGGTTGGCATTCCCAACCGATGTGCTGTACCAACTATTTCTAGCCAAGTTCCTGTATCAATTTTTTCTGGGCAAATAATTCGTCTCACTGCATCATCCAAAACTTCTGCAGCAGTACCCGGCATTGACTCCACCCCCCCATCCCGCAAAGCAGCAATTACATATTCATAACTTACTCCATCCTCCCTAGCAATAAACTGCACTTCCTGGGGAGAAAAAGCGTGTAAGTGCAAATTGGAAAACTGGTTTTTAATCTCTTTGACTATTTGCAAATAATAAGGTAAAGATTTTCCTGCAACTTTAGCTTGAAGATTTAATCCTCCCTGCATACAAATTTCTGTTGCTCCCCGTTGCACTGCATCATTAGCTTTAGCCAAAATTTGATTGATATCTAACCAAAATGCACCAGCATTTCCCTCGTCTCGGCGAAATGCACAAAAACTACAATGTTGTTCGCAGATATTGGTGAAATTTATATTACGGTTGATCACATAAGTTACCGTATTACCTGCTTGTTGTTGTCGGAGTTGGTCTGCTGTTTTCTGGATAGCAGTTATTTCTGGTGGAAGTTGAGTTAAGGCAAATTTTCCTAAATTAGGTTTAGTAGTTGGGGATAACAATAAAAGTGTCTCTGCTGGAGATAGGTCGTAACCTTGGAGAGCACGATTTAAAATTGTCTCCAGGCTTGTTTCTAGGTTTTGGCTTGTCAAATTAAAAGTAGTCATGTTTATCTGGTCAAAGGTGATAGTGAGAAAGTTGATAGCAGTTTTTATTTCAGTAAACCACAGTAGGGATGTTCTATGAAACGTCTCTACTAGGTTTTGATTGTAACTTGAGGTCATCAACCTGAAAAGTATTGCAAATAATTTTCAGCTTTTATTATATAATATTGATATTGTTATTGGGAAATGGTGAGGAAAAAGTTAATTTAAAGGATTGGCGCGGGGAGTAATAATTGAGTAAACTAATATCAATTTCATAAACTTAAACAACACTTATAAAAGTAATCTATAAAGCCAAAGATGACTTATGACTTCTGATTCGTTCTTTAACATAATTAGTTATGCTTTCCTTATACTTGAGCTTTTAAGTCTCTAGACTCGTTAAAATTTACACTCCACTCTTCAGATTGTATCACACCAGGTTACAGATAAACTAATTGTATCTATCTATTTGATTAAGCAAGATTACTTATAGTATTTGGCAACTTCAAAATTTATATCCTACTCCCTTTTATTTTTTAAGTATTGTTTCCAGATAGAATTAAGAGTAAATACTGTCAAGTTATTCTCTAACTGCCCATCTAATAATAACCGCTTCTTTAGGGATTGAATTAAGTTGATAGTTTCCTGAATAGATAGTTGTGATTGTCTAATTATTTCTGCTATTGAAATAGGTTGGTTTTGGTTGGCAATTTGCTC
>JAKQYF010000432.1 GCA_023356535.1 Trichodesmium sp. MAG_R03
GCCTACAGTAGTCGGACCTGTAAATATGGCTTTGCTTAATATATCATTATTAACTCCTACAGTGGCTAATCCGGGATTAAGGGCAATTTTCTCATTTTTATAAGTACCCCAAAATGGATTACTATTTCTACCACCAGCACCTCTTTGAGCGAAGGGAGTTGGCTTTTGCGTATATCCGTTCTGGATAAATTTTGCATTGACAGCTTGAACAGTAGGCTCAATATAAGAGGCTAATTCTGGATTTAAGTACGCAGCAATAGCTCTAACCAGATCGAAAAATATATTCAACAATTCTTCTTGTTTTAACAAAAAATCAAAAGATTGAGCTTCAGTAGGCTTTGGAAAGAATATTCCAGAGCTCACTGCTACAGAAGTACCGCCTAAGATGACTAATTTTGTGAACTTGCGTCGGTTTAACATAATTATTTTAATCGTTCAAGAGTATCGTCAAGAATCAACAAATTTGGAGGATCTCCCGGGCTGGAAAATTCTATAGCCATGTCCTCAGTATTAGAAATATCTAATAACAAAGTTTTTATTTGGCCAGCACTTACAGTATGACCGGTAGTATACTTTCCATTTAAGTAAACTTTAACCTCAATTGGTACATTTTCAGAAAATTCATCAATTCCAAAAGTAAATCTAAAAGTTCCAAAAGGTTTTGTTGTTCCTCTAGGATTAATCTTACAAATTCGCAATTGAGTATAATTATTTTGGTACAACTTCATTACACCAATATAGGGATAAAGTCGTTTTCCAATAGAAATATTTCCACTGTCAGAGTACCACCTTCCAGATCCTTCTTTACGACATGTTCCTATTATTGACGATAAAGAGACAAAGTCTCTTGTAACTGTTGAACGTTGTGCTTTTGTAGCTTCTATCCCGAATGCTGTTAAAATTAAACTTAGAAATCCAATGGTAATCAATCTAGAAAATTTCATAATTTCTATTAAGTATTTCTCATCCACAAAAATAGCACAACTATAATTGAGTTTTCAATAAGCAACTTCATTAGAACAACGGTTTTACAGCCAACTATACCTTAGTGAGGTAAACTTGTCGCCGGCAACATGCTCGCACAGAGATTCATTTTTACTTAAAATCACAACTTAGCAAAAGACTAATTCCATCTTCTCCTCGTGCCCAAATACCAACTATACCAGTATGGGGAAGATGCCCCCGCGGAGACTTATTTTTAAACATAAGGTTATCGTAACTTAGGGGTTTATTTTTGTACCAGCCTATATATTCGAGAAATTTTTGATAAGTTTGAAGGTCAAAAATTTCAGGATTTTTAGCAACATCCTCCCAAATTTGTTTTTGTATGCTGAATCCAAAACGTTCATCACTATTTTTTTTCCAAAGATTATCAATAACTCGTAAATCATCGCAAGAAAAATTTCTAACCGACTCGCCATTGAGAAACCCTTCTTTTTGGCGATGTGCTCTTATTCGTATAATTTCTGCTGTTTTTTGATCTGCTTTTTTCCATTCTTTAAGTTCCAAAAGATAAGTTAATTGAGTATATTCTTCTAGATTATTAATAGGAGTATTTAATGATAGCAAAGGTGTCTTAATAGGGAAATTTTCTGTAGATTTTTCATAGAAAAAAACTAGCCTTATTATAATTATAATAATTAACACAATACTTACTCCCAAACCCAGAAACAAAGACTTAATTGGCTGTAATTTAAACTGTTGGTGTAGAGAGTCTATTACCTCATCGCGATCGCCAAATTTATTAGCTCCAGTCCGACAACTCAAATTATCGGGAATACTTATTAAGAGTTGGCTACCTTCCTTTATCCTTGACTCTCCAGAAAAGGTAAAAATTTGTTTACAAACTTTTTTTACCGAAAGATAAACCAAATCATTCTTTCCAGGTTTAGCAATAGAATTATGATCTGCTCGAATAGCAACAGGTTTAACATCCTTAATTCCTGGGTTAGCACTATCCTCATCCACAACCAAAACCTTTTTAGCCTTTTCTATAGGCCGAGTTTCATAGAAAACCTCAGTTTTAATTCCCAACTTCTCAACATTTTGTTGATACCATTCATTAAGATCTCGTAATTGAGACGAATGTCTTTTTAACTCCTCAACATTCACTGTAAGTTTAGTCAAGAAACCTATATTCTGAATTAAATTATCTAAATGAATTCCTGTGTGTGGAGCAGACAAAAATACAATTCCTTGAACCTGTTTAATAATAGTTTGATATTGAGGAAAATTTTGAGCTGTACGAATTACTTCTTTGACCACCAAACCACCCATACTGTGAGTTACAAATATAAATGGGCGTTGATCCCCTATATCATTAACCTCAAGATACTTCAGTAAATTACTTGCCTGGTCAAAACGAGGCATTCCCTCACCAACATCTTTAAAGCTAGGCACATCATATCCAAAAGTCCAGACATTAACATCTATGCCATTTCCTTGCAACTCTTCCCCCAACCAAAAAAGCCAAAAGTCAACATTTCTCTTATCCGTTTTACTTTGAGGATGCCATGTACCCCAAGGATGACC
>JAKQYF010000433.1 GCA_023356535.1 Trichodesmium sp. MAG_R03
GTATTAGCGCTATCCGCACTGTGAATTCAGACATTCCTCTAATTGCTTCTGGAGGATTACGAAATGGGTTGGACGTGGCAAAGGCGATCGCTCTTGGGGCAGACTTAGGTGGGTTAGCTTGGCCATTTCTCCAAGCAGCAGTCGAATCAGAAGAATCTCTAAATTTATTAGTAGATATATTAATAGCAGAAATAACAACAGTTCTATTTTGTACGGGCAATGCCAATTTATTAGAACTGAAAAAATCTCGAACTTTAGAACGATTAACATAAAAATAAAGTACTAACCATAGCATCAATTGAAAAATATGCCACTACTTTAGCTAAGACAGTCTACTGCAGGATTAAATTCAACAAATTTAAATCGTAAGCGATAATTAACTAATACCAAATGGTTAATTACCAAAGAGGCAACTCCCACTAAAAACATGAAAGATTTCTTAAAATACACCTTTGCCAGTCTAATTGGCAACATACTAGGAATTACTCTAATAATCGGTTTCGGATTTGGCGGATTAATATTTTTTGTCGTTTCCATCGCGAGTAAAACAAAAGATGTAGGTCCACAAGTTCAAGATAAATCAATCTTAGTCTTTGACCTTGCTACAAATATTACAGATACTCGCCCTATTTCCTCAACTGGAGAAGCACTCCAAGAAGCTTTATCTAGCGACAAAACTACAACCATCACCCTCCGAAAAGCAATTAATACTCTAAATGCTGCTGCCCAAGATGACAAAATAATTGGCATTTACATTAAAGGTAGCAATACACCAGGGGTAACAGGGTTCGCAAATCTACAAGAAATTCGCCAAGCACTTCAACGGTTCCGAGAAACAGGTAAAACTATCATTGCTTATGATCTGAACTGGACAGAAAGAGAATATTACTTAAGTTCGGTAGCAGACGAAATTATGATTAATCCTGTGGGTGCTATAGAATTCAATGGTTTAAGTTCTGAAACTATGTTCTTGACTAGCGCATTAGATAAATTTGGTATCGGAGTTCAGGTAACGAGAGTAGGTAAATATAAGTCTGCCATTGAACCTTTTACCCTAGAAAAAATGAGTCCCGAGAACCGACAGCAAACTATCCAATTGTTACAGGATATATGGGGTAAATATTTGCAAACAATTTCTACAAGTCGCAATTTAACAACAAAGCAATTACAGGCGATCGCTGATAATCAAGGAATCTTGATAGGGAACGATGCTCTAAACAGTAAATTAGTAGATAGAGTTGCCTACTACGATGAAGTTCTGACAAAACTTAAAGAACTAACTGGTAAAGAAGAAGACGATAAAAGTTTCACACAAATTAGTCTTAACAGCTATAGCAAAATACCAAGAGTTGCACAAACTCTTAGTAAGAATTTTAAAAGCAACAATAAAATTGCCGTAGTCTACGCTGAAGGAGAAATAGTAGATGGTAATAGTACTCCTAGAAGTATAGGAGGCGAACGTCTAGCAAAGGAATTGCGACAACTACGACTTAACGACAAAGTTAAAGCAGTGGTGTTACGGGTTAATAGTCCAGGAGGGAGTGCTTCAGCATCTGAAGTTATTGCTAGGGAAGTCAAACTTATTAGTAAGGAGAAACCTGTGATTGTATCTATGGGTAATATAGCTGCTTCTGGGGGGTATTGGATTTCTATGAATGCAGATCAGATACTTGCTGAAGCAAATACTATTACAGGTTCTATAGGAGTTTTTGGTGTGTTGTTCAATATTCAACAACTAGCTAATGAAAATGGAATTACTTGGGATGTGGTGAAAATTGGTAAGTTTGCAGATTTAAATACTACTTCTCGCCCTAAAACTGAAGATGAGTTAGTTTTGATTCAAAAAATGGTGGATTCAATTTACGAGCGGTTTATTACAAATGTGGCAACTGCCCGTAATTTAGCACCAGAAAAAGTAGAAGAAATTGCTCAAGGTAGAGTTTGGTCTGGTGCTAATGCTCAAAAGTTAGGCTTGGTTGATCAAATTGGTGGGATAGAAACTGCTATTAAAGTTGCTGCAGAAAAAGCTGAGCTGGGAGATAGCTGGAAAGTTCAGGAATATCCTAAGTCTCGTAGTTTGGAGCTACGAATTTTTCGTAGCCTTTCTGGTGTGGAAGTTGACATATCTACTACTCCTTTAGACCCACTAACTACAGAATTTAAGAAGTTACAGGAGGAGTTAGCTAGTTTGAGGGCGATGAACGATCCTTATGGGATTTATACTCGTTTGCCGTTCAACTTGAGAATAGATTAATTTAGGACTCAGAACTCACAGTTCATCTATTTCTCAAACCTAAAATTTTATAAATCTCTCCAAATTCTTTTTGAGATGAGAATTGAGGGTAAATAACAGCTTGACAAAATCTATGATTATCTCTTATAATCTCTGATTATCTTGTAAAACTTATGATGATGACTAATAGATTCATTAAGATAGGTGCAGCAGCAGAACTATTAGGA
>JAKQYF010000434.1 GCA_023356535.1 Trichodesmium sp. MAG_R03
CTTTGTCTCCCCTTATTCTGTTTTCGTAGGCAACGCCGAGATTATTTTGAGTTGTTGCCCAGTCCATGGGGAAGTCAGTTTGGGTGCGCACCAGCAAAGCTTGTTCGTATGCAGCAATGGCGGCTTCAATATTTTGGGCTTTGTCTCCCCTTATTCTGTCACTGTAGGCATTGCCGAGATTATATTGAGTTCTTGCCCAGTCCATGGGGAAATCAGTTTGGGTGTACACCAGCAAAGCTTGTTGGTATGCAGCAATGGCAGCTTCTATATTTTGGGCTTTGTCTCCCCTTATTCTTGCTCTGTAGGCAGCGCCGAGATTATTTTGAGTATTTGCCCATTCCATGGGGAAGTCAGTTTGGGTGTACACCAGCAAAGCTTGTTGGAATGCATTAATGGCAGATTCAATACTCTCGGCTTTGTTTCCGGTTATTCTCTCTCTGTAGGAAACGCCGAGATAATTTTGAATAATTGCCCAAATTTTTCGGTGACTCTGGTGACTCTTATATGTAAAAACTTTCAGCACTACTTCATAACCTGCAATACTAATTTCCATGTTGTTGGCTTTGTTGCCCAGAGGAAATTTCTGAATAAGGATACTGAATGCAATAATATCTGTAGCCATATATTCTGCTACATCCGCCTCCGGTTCAGAAAATATAGCAGTTGCCCAGTTTCGCAATATATCAGCAAAGCTATCATCAAGCTTCTCTAAGTTTTCTTGTAGGAGTGTGTAGACAACTTTCGAGTCACCTTTGCTTTGTCTGGTTGCCTCCAATACCTCCATCAAAAACTCTAAATATTCTGCCGATGAGTAATGAGTTGAGGGAGAAAATTCTGAAATTTCTAGTATTTCTGCAAGCTGACTCCTGAGATGGCGTAAAAAATTAGCAGCGTTTTGAGCATTTTGGTCATCATTTTCTGCGAGTTGTTGTGCACAAAGTTCCATTATTTGGAGTAACCCTTCATCTACCAACTCTTGGTTTGTTTGGAGGATTTTTTCTGCCTCACCGTTGGGGGAATTTAGCAGTTCGTAGATCAGGTTGATGTATGCTTCTCTGCGTTTGTTGTCCACTTCTAGTTATTGGTTGGTTGATATCTTTTGTTAGGTGTTAGGTGTTAGGTATTAGGTATTAGGTGTTAGGTGTTAGGTGTTAGGTGTTAAGCTTTTGTCCATTTAAACGACTTATTCTTGTATACCTCGTTCGGAGAAAAAGCCCTTCTAAATTCTGAATTCTAAATTCTAAATTCTAAGACTTGGCTACAGATATTAAAGATTAGAGAATTTTATCTCCATCTCCTTATTTCCCATTTTGAGATAGCTTCGAGGATGTTGATGGCCTTCCTATTAGTGGCCTTCAATATATTCTCCCTCGCGACGCGATGAGGTTATTTTACACCATTAGTTGTTAGGTGGCAAGTGTTAGGTATTAGGTGTTAGGTGTTAGGTGTTAAGCTTTTGTGTATTTAAACGACTTATTCTTGTACACCTCAGTTCAGAGAAAAACCCTTCTAAATTCTAAATTCAAAATTCTAGTCACTTATAAAAACAGGTGCGTTACGTTCCACTTGGTTCCGTGAACGCACCCTACTGGAGTAACATAATAATAGGATAACATATTAATCGCTCAGACCCAACTTTTCCCTTAAAATTATGAAAATTGCAATTGCTCAACTTAATCCTATTATTGGTGATATTTCAGGCAATGCCAAATTAATATTAGATGCCGCACAAAAAGCACAAAACTTAGATGCCAAATTAATCATCACTCCAGAATTGTCATTAATAGGTTATCCCCCACGAGATTTATTAATTTACCCTAGTTTAATAAAAGCTGCCGCCCTAGAATTAGAAAAATTAGCCAAAGATTTACCATCAGAAATAGCTGTTTTAGTAGGAACTGTAACCTTCAATTCTCAAGCCCCTAATACAGGAGAAAAATCACTATTTAATAGTGCAGTCCTATTAACCAATGGCAAAATCCAACAAACATTTCATAAACAACTTTTACCCACCTATGATGTATTTGACGAATACCGATATTTTGAACCAGGAAAAACCAGAGATTTTTTCACATTAGAAAATTCTCCCAACAGCTCAGAAAATTTAGCTAAAGCTGGTGTAACTATCTGCGAAGACCTGTGGAATGATGAAGCATTTTGGGGAAAACGAAATTATACTTATGACCCCATGAAAGAATTAGCAGCAAAACAAGTTGATTTTGTAATTAACATGTCAGCCTCTCCCTATCAAGCTGGAAAACAAAAATTGCGAGAAGCAATGTTAAAACATAGTACAAATCGTTATCAAATACCAATTATTTACGTGAATCAAGTCGGAGGAAATGATGACTTAATTTTTGATGGTTGTAGTGTGGTTTTTAATAGTGCTGGAAATGTGATTTATCGTGCTCAAGCTTTTGAGACAAATTTAGCAATTGTAGAATTTA
>JAKQYF010000435.1 GCA_023356535.1 Trichodesmium sp. MAG_R03
CGCGATAGAGCTCCGTTCCGCTACGCGATAGAGCTCCGTTCCGCTACGCGATAGAGCTCCGTTCCGCTACGCGATAGAGCTCCGTTCCGCTACGCGATAGAGCTCCGTTCCGCTACGCGATCGCGAATGTTGTAGAAAAGAAAATCGATCTAAAAAATACCAAATACTTTGTATACTTGTAGTGAGTAGTGGGGAATGTAATTTTAAATCAAACTACCTAACTTAAGATTTCTTTCTTGCAAAACTTCAACATAAAGCATTTCCAATTGAGTAATATTTCGACTTAGAGTATAACGCTCCAAAACCCTTTGCCGAGCTTTTTGTCCTAAAAGAATATTGAACTCAGGATGATCTCTAAATACAGGAAATAAAGTTTGTAATTGGTTGGTAACATTATGAGTATTTAAAATTATACCAGCTCCCTTTTCCAACACCTCACCATCAGCACCTGCGTCTGTAGCGACACAAGCTAAACCACAAGACATTGCCTCCAATAAAGCCAAAGACAAACCCTCTACTAAAGAAGGTAAAATAAATACATCAGCACCACGCAAAATTTCTATCCGTCGTTTTTCATCACTGACATATCCAAACCAACTAACTCCCTTAACATCGCTATAAAACATTTGTAGGGAAGGAGCTAATGGCCCATCACCAACAATAATCAAATGATTACTATTATCCATCTCAGAATGTTTCCAAGCTTTGAGCAGGGACTCAACATTTTTGGTTGTGGAAATACGGCCCAAATATAGAAAAACACATTTAGCATTTAACTCAGTCTTTAGATCAGAGATACCAGGAGAATACTTATCCACATCTACCCCATTAGGGATAACTGCCACTTTTTTGCCTGGAACACCCAATTTAATTAATAAATCTTTCTGCATTTCTGAAAAAATAATTACTCGGTCATAATTTGACAGAAAAGGGGCATAGAGTTGATAAGCTAAAAATTGAGTTCCAGATTTAATATTCCGTGGCTTACTATCAAACTGGGCATGAAAAGTAGCTACTAAAGGAATATTCAACTCTTCACAAATTTCGGGTAATAGAAAATCTAGAGGAGATAGGGTAAGAGATGCGTGGACAATGTCGGGCTTAAGTTTCTGTAGAGCCTGACTTAAAACTTTGCTAGATTTGAGACTAGGTATAGTATAGCCTTGAGACTTGTAGATACAAGGTAGAGACACTTCCTGAAACCTTGGCCATTTGTCAAGTTCAGCATCTTCTGTTGCAAAGTGAAAGAAGCTAACCTGATAACCTCTATCCAATAGAGCATTGGTCATTTCTCTGGAATAGGTAACGTTGCCACAAAAAGGATATTTTTTTCCAAGCCAAGCAATATGCATTCAGATGAAAGATGAACAGGCAAATATTTTTATTGAAGAATTTTATCCTTAACAGATAAAAAACACTTCAGTCTGTAAATAATACCATTTGCTATATCAAAAGTTAGACAAGTCTGGTGATTAGTCAGCCGTCTAAATTTAAGAGTCAGTAGGCGTAAAACATTGAGAATATCTTTAAAATTGTCAACATTCCTTATTTCAGCGATCGCCAGAATTAAAAGTTTTAATTATCAATTTCTACTTCTTGTTTTAATTTTTGTAACTTTTTCATCAATCTCTGACAAGAAATTGAAAAATTATGTTATTGACAGAGTATTGTTACTACTTGCTACTACTTTGCCTTTGTGGACTGAGGGTTGTTGTAGAGATTTGTCTTCACAGTTGGAACATTGTATATTTTAAAGTTTTTAATCTAGGTATCAAAAAGCTTACAGCTTATTTGTAGTTAATGTGAGCTGTTTACGGAGCATGAACTATAAAAAATCTTGTTTTCTAGTTCTTACAGGTATATAATTAAAATGAGAATGATTATTATTCTTATAATTATTTTTATTTAATTCCATGTCCTTACCAATACAAACCAAGATGGCCATCGTAGGTGCAGGACCCCATGCCCTAACTTTGGTAACTCATCTGTTGCAAAAGCGGAAAAACTATCGCCATAAAATAATAGTATTTGACCCTAGTGCCACTTGGATGAGTCAGTGGCGACAACAGTTTGCAGCCCAAGAAATACCCCATTTGCGATCGCCCGCCGTTCACCATCCGGACCCAGACCCCTATTCCCTGCGTCGGTTTGCGGAAAATCGCCCAAATGAACTATTCCCCCCCTACGACTTACCTGGAACAAAACTATTTCAAGAATTTTCCCAAGACGTAGTTAGTCGCTGGCAGTTAGAAGACAAAGTATACAAAGCATCAGTGACAAAAATTGCTCCCATAACCTACCGAGGGAACCCTCAATTTCGAGTCGAACTAGATGATGGCAACTCAACCATAGCTCGTCAAGTAATTATGGCCAATGGTGGGGGAAAACCTCAACTTCCAGAATGGGCGAAAAAAATTCCTACTCCCTATCCAAACCAATGCCTT
>JAKQYF010000436.1 GCA_023356535.1 Trichodesmium sp. MAG_R03
GCTCTTTAAATGAACGACCTTGATAATTTTTGCGTGGCTGTTTATATGAATGAGTTAGCATTATATTTGAACCTAAAAATTTAAGTAGTGATTCTGTTTTTACCCCGAGAAATAAATTTATGATCTCACAGCAGAACTCATCTAAAGATGACTAAAGATAACTGATTTATTATGGTTAATTAATCAGACTTGATATTAACATTAGATTCACTCCTGAAAATTTAAGTAGAAAATTTATTGATTCAGTTAACTGTTAACTTTTCCCAACTAGGAGGTATTTCTGCGGAATTTTGACAAATAACTGGCAAAAAACTTGCACTAGGAAATTTATCTTCCATTGCTTGTAATTTTTCCCTCGCTTCTCGCACAGAAATATATAGAGATTTACCACTAGTAAATAAGTCTAGAAAATACTGTAAAAATTTCTGAGCTACCTGATCTACTACCTCTTCTCGCATAACAATAATTGCCGGAATATGTAACCTAGCAAGTTGTCTTGCTAAACCTAATCCATCGCAAGAATTAAATATGGCTAATTGCAAGCCTTTTTTAATAGCTGCTGTTAGGGCATTTTCTAACTCCTCAATTGTTATTTTTGTTTCATTTCCTACATCAAAGCACCCAGTACTACCATCAGGTTTGCTTTCACTATGACCAGAAAAACAAATAATATCCCAACCTTTTTTATCCCATAATTCGTCATCTAATTTTTGGCGAGTTGGTTGCAACAAAGAGACAATTTCTGCTGCCCTAGAGAGACTAGAAAAATATTGTTTATCTGCCTCGATATTTATCCTTTCGTCATTTCCAAAAATTGCTAAGATGCGGATTTTTTCCCTAGCAATATTTGACTTTTCCACTCGGTTAGCCTCTGGCAGACCTATGGCAGTTTCGGCAGATTTATAATCTGATAAAAAATTCCATAAGTGCCAAGGAATTCGCTGTATTAAAACATCTTCAGACTGGATAATTAACCTGACTTTATCTGAGGGGTTAAATCTAGTTCGCAGCTCCTTTTCTATTTTTTGAAAATTAGGTTCGTTCAACCAGTTATTGAGGAGCACCCGCCACTCTTTCTCTAATTCCTGAATCTGACTAATTATTTCTTGAATTTCCCACTCTATTTGGGAAGAACTTGTTGTCTGATTTTTCTGAAATTTGACTCTAGGATGTAAGTTTAAATCTTGATAGTTTTTTCCCAATTGTTTATATTTTTCTCTCCAGTCTTGATAGAGTTTAGAAATTTCTAATTTGGGGGTTAAGTTACCTATAGAAGAAATTGGTAAAGGATGACTATCTAACCACATATTAGCTCTAATAACTGGAAAACCTGTGGCAAAACTTCCCCCTTCAAAATTGAGAGTAACTAAATAATTAGCAGAGGTTGATTTTTGAAATATCTGATTAACCAAAGACATCATGTATTTATTTTGCTCTTCTGAACGACCATCTTGTTTCTTTATTTCTGCCAACTCTTTCTGATATTCAGTTTGCTCAGTTCGTTGGCGATATATAGTAATTTGTTTTTCTGTTTCTGCCAACTCTTTCTGATGTTTTTCCTCTAATACTTTCACATTTTTATCATAGGATTGCATAAACTCCCGATGAATTTTTTCTTTCTCGGTTTCTGGGGGTACATCAATTTTAATTACCACTACTCCATCACCTTTATTTTCCATACCTTGAATTTTCATAGGTATACCTTGATTTTCCACTTGTACTTGTTTGAAAGATGACATAAAAGCTTTGGCATCTACTCCATTTCGCAAAATTAAATCCACAGTATCTAAGACTTCTTGGAATAATTTTGTAAAGTCTCCTGCTTGAAAATATCCACTACTAGGGCGACGTTCTTTATCGTCTGTTTCTGGTTTAGCTTCCTCTAATAAATAGATATATTTTGACTCAACATTATCGAGGATAGTAGTATGGTCGATATTCCAACCTTCTAAACAAGTTCCTGACATTTGAGCCGTAGTAAAATTAGTACCTATTGCTAATGCTTCCCTTAAATTTGCATTGTTCAAACAGGCAGCTTGTAGAGTGGCTTCCCCTAAGTCTGCTAGTTTTAAATTAGCATTACTTAGGTCAGCACTTATGAGGTTTGCTCCTCTTAAGGAGGCTCCTATATATTCTTTGTATTTACCATCTCCGGTTATTAATAACTCTCTGACTTTTATATCTACTAATATAGTGTTTTCGACTCTGGCAAATTTTAAATATTTGCTTTGTCGCCAGAATGTGCGAGTGGCATTAGCAAATCGAAAATTTGTGCTTTTGAGAATGGCATGACTAAAGTCGGCATCGGTTAAATTAGCACTTTTAAAACAAGTACCTCCTATAGTTCCAATACCAATAGCAAGCCTGAGGATAAAAAGATTATTTTCGTCTTCTGATAATATCTTTTTTGCCAGATGTTGA
>JAKQYF010000437.1 GCA_023356535.1 Trichodesmium sp. MAG_R03
GCTGAGTTAGTTAACCTCGGTTGTGATTTACCAGTAGTTGAACTTTCCCTACGCTACCATGAACCTGTCAAGTTGGGTATGGTAGTTGTGGTCAAGACCCGCATGGCAAATACTCAAGGGGTTAGGTTAGACTGGGATTACGAAATTCAATCATTGGATGGTAAGGAATTATATGTTACCGCGAAAGTGACATTAGTAACTGTTGACCGAGAAAAAGGGAAAATTATGCGTCGTTTACCTCCATCGATAGAAGCAATTTTGACAAGGCTTTCAAGATAATTTAGGGTTCCTTGATTATTAATCAAATTCAAGTATTTTGAAATTTTAGCTAAGTCCTGTACATATTAAATTTTATGTTGAACTTTAGTGTAGCTATTCGTATCTATAATGGGGAAAAATATTTACCATTACTTTTAGAAAAGTTGCGATCGCAACTCAACACAGAAAATATTTCCTGGGAAATAGTAATTGTTGACAATAATAGTACAGACAATACTGCTAGAATTATTCAAGAATATCAGTTAGACTGGTCAGAATTATACCCAATTCATTATTTTTTTGAACCTCAACAGGGAGCTTCTTATGCTAGACAAAGGGCTATGAAAGAAGCTAAAGGTTCACTTGTGGGCTTTCTTGATGATGATAACTTACCCCCTCCTGACTGGGTAGCTTCTGCTTATGTTTTTGGACAGTCTCATCCCCAAGCTGGGGCATACAATGGTCTAATTCATGCCATTTATCAAGGGGAACCTCCTAAAAATTTCAAGAAAATAGCCTCCTGTTTAGCAATTATAGAATGGAAGGAAACAGAACCATTTTGTTTTAATCTCCAAAAAAAAGGAGGACTTTTACCACCAGGGGCAGGTATAGTTATTAGAAAGGAAGCTTGGGAAGAAAATGTCCCTTTTAATTTGGAATTAAAAGGACCAGTGAGTGGTTCTTTAAATGCAAAAGGAGAGGATATAGAAACACTTTTGTATATTGGAAATGGTGGGTGGGAGATTTGGTTTAATCCAGGGATGCACATCTACCATAAAATTTCTCAAAGTCGTTTAGAGAAAGAATATTTGATTAAATTATTACGGGGTATTGGTTTAAGTCGTCATCGGACTAGAATGTTAGGATATCCACCTTGGCAAAGACCTTTGGTAATCCCTTTATATATGGCTAATGATTTACGAAAAGTCATTATTAACAGACTTAAATATGGAAAAGAATTAGAAACTGATATAGTTGCTGCAAGTCAAATGGAAATGTATTTAGGAAGTTTAGAAAGTCACTGGCAAGAATTAAAATATTTTTTTTGGAAGTAAAAAAGTGGCAAACTCAAATGATAAATCTCAAAAAAAAAGAATTAAAGTCGCAGTTATTGCTAATGAATTCTTTGAACTTTATCAAGGAAGAATGGGTGGTTTTGGATGGGCAACTCGTCAAGTAACAAACTACTTTAACTCCAACTCAAATCTAGGAATAGATGTAGTATTAATTGCTGGAGAAACTTATGGCAAATCAGGAGAACCAGACCCTATAGTTCATAATACTAGACTGATTCTTCGTCAGGGCAATAAATTAGAATATATTCGTCGTATCTGGGCAGAAAAAATTGATTTAATTTTGTCTATTGACTATCGTCCTAACTATCGTCCTTTATTTTGGATATTACCAAAAACTCCGATTGTTTTGTGGGCGCGAGACCCTAGACCACCAGAAGATGTAGTCAAAATTGAAACAGTTAGAATTCCTGGTGTAGAAAATGTCTATCCCCAAGGATTAAAATGTTATGATTGTTCTTCTTTTGCTCAAGTAGTTAGAGTTTCTAAATTGTTAGGTCGGTCAGTTTTATTTGCGACTCCAACACCTTTTTTAAAAGAAAAAGTACCCGGAACTTATGGAGTCAAACCATCAGAGGTGAGATTTTTACCGAATATTATAGATATGGAACCAGCAGAGGTAGTCAAAAGTAAGAAACCTACAGTAGTTTTCTTAGCACGTCTTGATCCCTATAAACGTCCTTGGTTATTTGCTGAAATAGCTCGCCATTTTCCAGATGTGGAATTTATTTTTATGGGGAAACCTCACTTTCAAGGAAAGGGAGCTTGGCAACCTACTTCATTGCCTGATAATGTGAAATTAATGGGTCATGTAGGGGAGGAAGATAAAATTCGGATTCTTTCACAAGCTTGGGTTTTAATTAATACTTCTATTCACGAAGGGTTGCCTGTCAGTTTTCAGGAATCATTGAAATGTGAAACTCCTATTTTGAGTTGTTTAGACCCGGAAAATGTAGTTTCTCAATTTGGCATTTATGTAGGGCGTTATGATGGTACGGGGATGGAAGGAATACCGAAGTTTATAGAAGGTTTAAAAACTCTTTTAGAAAACCATGAATTACGAACTAAG
>JAKQYF010000438.1 GCA_023356535.1 Trichodesmium sp. MAG_R03
TGATGACTTTCAGATTAACCATAGCATACTTTCTGTCAGACTTCTTAGAGTTAATTTATAATAATTTTATAACTGATTATATGCAGTGTTTTGCTGTGGGATATGAAAGGCGGAAAAAGTGGAGTAGCTATAACGCGTAGAAAAGAAATTTTTAATTATATAGTTATTTTAATTTAGATTGATACAAGTATTTCTTGCTATAACTCGCGTTTCAGTCGAAAAAGTTTTCCAATATATGATGCTTAATATGGTTTTTATAAAAGCCTAACATATTCACTTTTATTTATTTTTATTTGTAATTACCAACCCTTTTTTATCATATTTTTAACTATTTCTAAAACTTTTTAAATGAATAAATAATCAACCCAGATGGTGGATAAGAGTGAATTGGCGATCGCTACCTCCCAACCTCAAAATCCCATTCCTTTTTAAGTTGAATTATTATTCAATTTATTGTCTCAAATTATTACTATATCTACCATTAAGCTTACTTGTCACCCCGTGAGGTTGGATATATACGGTACTTAAATCTTGCTTTCATAGAATGACTTTTGAACTAAAAAGCATGATAGAATCAACTGTGAAAAAAAATTAACTAAAAAGTCGCCTTAGAAGGGCGAGGCTTTAAACCCAATTTTTCGGTGAAAAATGCCAAAAAAACAAAAGTTTCCTTATCTTCTTGGTTCTAAATGGACAGCAACTCAAAAAACTTGGGGATGGCGACATTTCCAAGTAGTAAATCGTAAAAATCAAGGTCAATGGGTATTTGCTGAAATGGTAGCATCTTGTGACTCAACTGTAAGATTTTGGCTAAATGCTAAACAACTAAAAGACCCCTCCCTTTGGCAACCAGGATGGCAATCAACCCAAGAATTAGAACCTATTGAAGAATAAAAATGGATGATGAACATTTAAAAAAAAGCAATTGAATTATTAATCAATGTTACTCAATATTTACGAAGATATTGTCAGTGAATATCCGACAAATAAAGTTAATAATCAAACAGTTGAAACTACTAAAGAAACTATCAAAAAAGCTATGGCAGAAATGTATGCTGCGCTGAACCCTCCAGTTACAAATTACAGCGCTTTCCTTTGTTATGAGGTACATTTACGCGGGCAACATGCCTGCACTACATGATTTTTACCATTTACCCTGTATATCATGCCCGAAATCTGCTGTAATATCATGTCTGGGTAATTAGTGATCAAAAACTTCCTCCTCTTCTCTCCTGAGCCCTGTAGGGAAGTTTCATGTCGCGCAGGGTTAACGAAGGTATGCCCAAGCAAAATGACCATTCGCCCCTACTTCACCCTAATTTATTTATACCTATTCAACAGGACATGATATAAGTTTTTTTGCTCTTGTAACTAAGGATTGTTCACTGGAAACACTAGAACTTTTTACATAGCCAAAAGATAGGTTAATTTTGTTGTAGCTTCTTGATTTCTTCTCAAGTTTTCCATCCATCCTCAATAATTACTTCTAACTATCTGTCCAAATTACGACGGAAAAAGAAGTCAAGATTTACTTCTTTTAAAAACAGGACTTACGCAAAGGCAATATATATAGAGCCAAGGTGTGTTAAGCTAGAGATTTTCATGTCGCGAAGCAAAACAAACCCTACCAATAGTTTTCATCCGTAAGTCCTAAAAAATTCAGGATTGCTCAATTTGGTATTAACGACACTAACTAAGTTCAAATCAACCCCATTCAAATCAGCATACCTCAAGTCAGCCTCATTCAAGGAATGCATACTTCAAGTCAGCCCCATTCAAATTATACCAATTTCCTCAAGTATAGCTACACGTCATATGTCAACATTTGATAAATATTAACACAAGCAGTGTAGTCTAAGTTTATGAAATTGGTATTAGCATACTTCAAGTCAGCCCCATTCAAGGAATGCATATTTCAAGTCAGCCCCACTCAGATTTTATCTTTTGTGCCACAAAGCCCTTAAAAAGCTAAGGAAAAAAATTTTAATTTAACTCAAATGCCCAACTAGAAAAATTTGGTAAAATGAGGCAATATCAACTAAAAAAAAGTAATATGGCAAATTTTAATCTGCTAGTGGCTACAAGACAAGCAATAAATTCTCAAGTAGTTAGGAAAATTATTGGTTTATCTACCCGAGAATTAATAATATTTTTAGGACTAATAAGTATCATGTCTCCTAATGCCATGTCACAAAATTATGAAGATAATAATCAACTTCAACAGGACTCCGAGTCAACAAAAAAATCTCTATTTATTGCTTATCCTTTACCCAATCATCAAACTACTTCAGACAGAATTTTTTTAATTGGTACAGCTTCTCCAGAAGCGGAAGTTACTGTTAATGGAAAACCAATTAAT
>JAKQYF010000439.1 GCA_023356535.1 Trichodesmium sp. MAG_R03
AAGTTCATCTAATCTAACTGCCTCTTGTTGAAATAACTCAGCAGCCTTTTTTGGATCCCCAGTATTTTGAGGTAAAAATTGTTTAATTACACAGGGAGGATGAGAAGGTTTATCTTCATCTACAGCAAAAAAAGTCCGACCAAACCCACCCCTTCCGATAGGTTTTATGGGGCGATATCTTTCCCTGAGCAGTAATTTTGACCCACAGGCGATGCAATATAATGTCCCTTGAGGATTTTGGGGATTTTGGCATTGAGGATTTAAGCAATAACTCATATTAATACTGTTTCACGTAAGTTAAAAGTCAAAAGTCAAAAGTCATCCATTAAGATTTTATAAGTTTAAAACTTTAACGCTACAGTAATTTCAGGAAATTCTTTCATCTTTCAGGATCAGATAAGTAGTTTGCCCTAAGGCAATGAAATTGGCATGACAAGATTGGGTTACTACGTTTATATTAATTCTTCTTAGGGACTGAGTGTTAGCTAAATCGTCGAGAAGCCTCACACCATAATCTTTGATTTGGCCTAATCAATCGGACTCGATGGGACATTCATTGACAATATTATTCTGGTTTCCTGTACTTGGTTGTTAATATTAAATGGTCTTCAAATCTTACGCTGAAGGACTATTTGATACAAAATCCGATTGTATAATAGTTGTCATTTTCCCAGATTGGTGTTACAATAACAGAGCACACCAAATTACACCAATACCTCTAAAAAGGGCGAACGATGGGAATCGAACCCACGAATGGTGGAACCACAATCCACTGCCTTAACCACTTGGCTACGCTCGCCATAGCATTTTTTTCCATAGTTTATAATCATAGCATTGCTGAATTATATTTGTCAACCCCCTCGCCCAAAATATAAAAAATAAAATCGACTATTCGATGAGTTATTGTATTAATCATCAATGCCCCAAACCGGAAAATCCAGATACAGCAAACAATTGTGAGACTTGCCACTCTCCCCTAATTCTCCAGGGACGCTATCGTATCGTGAAAAAAGTCGGTCAGGGAAGCTTTGGCAAAACTTTTTTGGCCATAGATGAACAACATCCTCAGAAGCTCCCATGTATTCTTAAACAAATGTCATTTTCCAGCCTCGACCCCGAAAGCTATCAAACAACATCTAGACTATTTCGGCGGGAGGTAATGCGGTTATCACAGTTGGGGCAACATCCACAAATTCCTCTACTTTTAGCAAATTTCCAATACAATCAAAATTTGTATTTAGTGCAAGAATATATTCAAGGTTTGACATTAAAGCAAGAATTAGAACAAGAAGGCCTCTTCAAAGAAAAACAAATATGGCAACTTTTACGAGAGTTACTGCCAATATTGCAATTTATTCATCAACATCAAATTATTCATCGGGATATTAAACCAGAAAATATTATTCGTCGCACTTCCCCGCCTATTAACTATCAAAAACTACCCCACCTACCAGGAGAAAATCAACCAGTGCAAAAGTTAGGGAAAGTGGGAGAAATTGTATTAATTGATTTTGGCGTAGCGAAGTTGCTGACAGGTACAGCTTTAATTCGTACTGGTACCATTATTGGTAGTCCCGAATATATGGCACCAGAACAAACTAGAGGGAAAGCATTACCAGCAAGTGACTTATTTAGTTTGGGTGTAACTTGCATTCATTTACTGACAAACGTTGCGCCATGGGATATGTTTGATGTTATCCATGACTGTTGGAGATGGCGAGATTTTTTGCCAAGTGGGAGTAGTGTGAGTCAAAGTCTTGGCAATATATTAGATAAGTTGTTAGAAAATTCTGTGAGTCAACGTTATCAGACAGGGGAACAAGTTTTGAAGGCGTTGGAGTCTCGCTCTAGTATTGTTAAGCAACCTCCAGAAAATATTAAGTCTTTGGCGTTAGTAAATCAAAAGTTACCTTTGTTGCCATCAGTACAGAGTTTGCTGGGGAGGCTTCTTCCCCAAGTTATGATACTTGATAAAAATGAGTTAATTTCGTCAGTGGGGGTAGAGTATGGGAAATTGCAATATTTGGTGGCAGTGCAAAAGTGGCGGGCAGCAGATATAGAAACTTGGGTGGTTTTGTGTGAGGCTTTGGGGAAAAGGAGAAAAAGTTATTTGTTTCAAGATGATATTGATAATTTGCCTTGTGAAGATTTGCTGACTATTGATCGCCTCTGGGTAAAATATAGTGGGGGAAAATTTGGGTTTAGGGTACAAAAACAGATTTATGAAAGGGTGAATGAAGATTATGGAAAATTTTGTAGTCAGGTTGGTTGGTTGACTTATAATTTGCATTTTCCCGATCGCGGATTTAAATTTAGAAATTGGGCACCAGTTGGTCATTTACCTTCACGAA
>JAKQYF010000044.1 GCA_023356535.1 Trichodesmium sp. MAG_R03
TTTCTAAACACCCATTTTGGAGCTCAGAGGGATAACTCCATCACTCCACAATTTAGCCCCAGGCAAAGATACCCAATGGCTATCATCAACAGAAAATGACATAAATTTTTTTGGTGAAATACAACTCAAATGATTCCCTCAAAACGTTTATATTTATTATTATTATTAGGAATGGCAGTTGCCCCAGTAACTGCTATTTTATTTAATCAACCAATCACTTTAATCACACTAACACTGTTTGATTTTATTCTCTGTAGTTTAGCGGTTTGGGATGGGGTAAGAGTCAAACCTCATCGAGTTAACATAACCCGTTATCCTTTAAAGAAACTTTCCATTGGTCGTGATAATAACATTACTATATTAGTTGAGTCTGGGAAACAAAAAGCCAATATTATCTTGCACGATGACTATCCCTCAGATTTTACCATTTCTCCCCCTGCTTTGTCAACAAAACTTGAACCCCACAAAAATCAAGAATTAACTTATAGTGTAAATCCAAATAAGCGCGGTGAGTTTCAATGGGGTAATATTCAGGTGAGACAATTGGGGAAGTGGGGTTTAGCTTGGGACCAATGGCAAATTCCGGCAAGTCAACTGGTGACAGTTTATCCAGATTTAGTAGGGTTGCGATCGCTCTCTATCCGTCTTGCTTTAGAAAACACAGGCACTATGCGTCAAAAACGACGACTGGGAATGGGAACAGAATTCTCTGAACTCCGGGAATATGGTATTGGTGATGACCCCCGGTTAATTGACTGGAAAGCAACAGCTCGTCGTAGTCGCCCCCTGGTAAAAGTTTTGGAACCAGAAACTGAGCAAACTTTAATTATTTTGCTTGACCGAGGTCGTTTGATGACTGCTCAAGTGCAAGGCGTCAAACGCTTTGACTGTGGTTTGAATGCCACTTTATCGTTGGCCTTAGCAGGGTTGAGTCGGGGCGATCGTGTAGGAGTAGGAGTATTCGATCGTCAAGTCAGCACTTGGATACCACCAGAGAGAGGTCAACATCGGTTATCAAAATTCATAGAAACTCTTGCCCCTATTCAACCCATTTTAGTAGAAGCAGACTATGTGGAAGCCGTGAACAGATTAGTTAATCAACAAACTCGTCGTGCTTTAGTGGTTATGATTACAGATATTGTAGATAGGACTGCTTCAGGAGAGTTATTGGCAGCATTGGCAAGATTAAGACCTCGTTATTTACCGTTTTGCGTAACTTTGCGCGACCCCTTGGTGGATCAGTTGGCTAATGCTGCCAGTGTTTCCGGGGAAAATAAGCAGATACATGAAAAAATTTCTGCTGCTTATTCTCGTGCGGTGGCAATAGATTTGTTATCTCAAAGAGAGGTTGCCTTTGCTGAATTGAAACAAAAAGGAGTTTTGGTCTTGGATGCACCTGCAAATCAGATCACTACAGAATTGATAGATAAATATTTGCATCTAAAATCTCGGAATTTACTTTAGATCGATGTGTGGGCATCTTGCCCGCGGTCGGTTTACCTCCCATAGAAAGTACAGATATTAAAAATTACAGCAGTTTTCATGTCGGTAGACCACAGTAAGGACGTTGCATAACAAAAATGCCTTTTCCTGACGGAATGCTGTGCAAACATGTCCCGTAGCGTTAGCGGAGCTTTGCGTTAGCAAAATCTCCCTACAAGGTTTTGGTTATGGTGATGTAGTTCATCAATTTGAAAAGCGCTGTAAATGTTTCCAGTGCGGGTATATTGCCAGGGATAGATGTACTTTACTAAAGTTGAATTAGTCAGGACTTACCCAGGCAAACTGATAAACCCGGTTTCTCGTAGATATTTATGTGTTAAAAACAATGATTTACTGTAGAAACCGGGTTTCTTTGCGTAAGTCCTGTTAGCTGTATATTTTTTGATAAAAATAATTTTTTTTCATGTTTTTTTTCGATTACAATAAATAGATAAAAGCATCAATAAAATTATCCCAACAATATACTTAAAAATATTTGGTACTAATGGATTTGGAGAGAAAAAACCCTCAAGAATTCCAGCAATAATTAATAATCCTACTGCACCAAAAATCAACTTTATAGCTTGAAAAGCATAAAACTTTAAAGCATCAACTCGACGATATTTACCCGGAAATAAAATACCCCTTCCTATCAATAAACCAGCCCCACCAGCAAAGAATATAGCAGGTAATTCTAAAGCACCATGAGGAAATACAAATGCCCAAAAAGGGAATGCTAAATTATGCTGACCGACTAAAGCACCTATCGCCCCAATTAATAATCCATTAAATACCAATAAATAAATTGTATAAATACCTCCACTAATACCACCAACAACTACAGCAAATGAAACCCGCAAATTATTGATCATAATATTAGTAGAAGCCAGGGGTTCAACTCCAATTATTGACCCCATCCATAATTCTTGGCGATCGCGCACCTGAGAAATCAAAGATTCTGGCACTATTAACGACATAAACACTGGATCTTGCCAACTATACCACCAAGCCACCAGTCCACCCACCAAAAAAAACAAGGTCGCCACCCCAATATAAGCCCAAGTTTCTTGCACAACTGCCGGAAACCCCCATCGACAAAAATTCCAGACTGCAAGCCATTCTTGCTTCCGGTTTCCCTGATAAATTTGAGTGTAACCACGAGCGGTTAACCTTTGTAAATCTTGTTCCAAAATATTTCCCACTTGGTGGGTTTTAGCGCGAGCAAAATCTGCCGATACAGAACGATACAAACTGGCCATTTCCCGAATCTGATCTGTGGGCAATGATTTTAATCCCTTTTTTTCTATTTTTCCTAATAAAATATCTAAATATTTCCAATTTTTTTCCTGACGACGAATCCAACGGTTAATATTCATTAAGTTTTCCTAATGGCTATCTTTAATCTAGCTTAAAATAACAATATAATTTAGATTATAAGTAATTTGGATCATTGTAATCATGTCTCAAAACCTAACACGAATGGAGCCCTTGAGTGTAGGCAATATTGTTAGCGCTGGCTTGCGAATTTATCGAGACCATTTTAAGTCGTATTCCGGTATATCTATTATAGCAAATTTATGGGCTTTTCTCCCTTTTTTAGCTTTAATTCCTGTCCCTCTATTATTTATTTATGGTCAGCCAGAATACCCGGCTGTATTAGCACTAATTCCCTTGTGGTTATTGCTTTTTTTATACTGTACGGGAAAATCAATTGTTAATGGAGCAATAATTGCTAGATTAGTATTTGGTGAATTAACAAATCAACCAGAAGCTGTGGATGATGTTCGGCGGATTCTCAACCCAAAAATCTGGAGTTTTTTATTGGCGTTTTTTCTGTTATTTTTAATTGCCATCGGAGTTTGGCTTGGACTTTTTCTGGGGATGGGAATTATTGCTGCTATTATAAGTGCTATAGGAAGTGCTGTTCAGCAAAATTTTGTAGCAATAGGAATTGGTGTTTTAATTGGGATTGGAATTTTTGTTATTTTTTTTAGCATTAATATCCGATTATTAACTCGCTTTTTTATTATTGATATGCCTTTAGCTGTTGAAGAAAATATTACTGCAACTAAAACTTTAGGACGTAGTTGGAAATTAACTAAAGGATATGTAGTCAGGATTTTTATTATATTGTTAGTAGCAACTTTGGTAAGTATTCCTATTGGCATAATCATGCAATTTATTGCTGGAACAATACAAGCAATTGTATTTGACAATCTTCCAGTTGAAACAACCTACCCAAGTGTTCCGTTACTATCGTTTCTGATGGGATATACTATTGGGATATTAGGTAATATATTTTTATTACCATTCTGGCAAGCAATAAAAGCTGTGATTTATTATGACCTCCGAACTCGCCGAGAAGGTATGGGTTTAGAGTTAAGAAAGCGGGAAGTTTAGCTTTGTTGCAGCAGAATAAATTTATTTATATCTCAAAAATAAGAAGAATGAAAATTTTTAATAAAATTTCTCTACAAACTCCAGAAAGTGTAGAATTAAATTTTAATTTAGCAGGAATTGGTGACCGTACTTATGCTTTGATTATAGATTATATAATCTGGAGTTTAATTTTACTTTTGGTGCTGATATTTGGCATTTTTTTGTATTTTCAATTTGTAGATATGGATGAATTTTCACTCTGGATATTTTCAATTCAGTTATTAATTTTATTTATTATCTATGTCGGATATTTTGTGATTTTTGAAACTATTTGGCAAGGACAAACCCCGGGAAAACGTTATGTAAAAATTCGGGTAATTCGTGATGATGGCAGACCAATTAGATTGCAACAAGCAACTCTTAGGGCTTTATTCCGCCCGGTGGATGATGTTTTGTTTCTAGGAATGTTATTGATTGTATTTAGTAAAAAGGAAAAGCGTCTAGGGGATTGGGTTGCGGGTACGATTGTAATTCAAGAAACAAAAGCTTTTACTGATACAATTTCAATTTCAGAAACAGCAAAAGATTTAGCGAATTATTTACTACAAGAGGCTGATATTTCAAAGTTATTACCTGAAGATTTTGCGGTAATTCGAGATTATCTCCAACGTTCTAAGTCGATGACTAAAGAAGCAAAAATAGAATTAAGTAAAAAATTAGCAACTGAAATTAAATCAATTATTGGCTTGCAACAAATTCCAAAAAAAGTTTCTGCTAGAGAATTTTTAGAAGTGGTTTATATAGCCTATCAGCAAAAATCAGAAAATTACTCAGTAGATACCTATTAAAAAGCTTAATTTTTGAAGCTAAGTTTTGGAGAATTAAATCAATTTTTTGTTTAGTATTGACGTTAACTTAAGTCGGGGTGTCAATAAGTTGTATATTTACTTCTATATATTGGCTATTGGCGATCGCTACTATTGGTACAAACTTGTCAAAAAATATAATCGCTCACATCATTTATAACCTTAAGATTTTTTGCTGTTAATAGCGATCGCCTTATTTATGCTACTCCCTCAACTCAACATTAATCTTATTAATAATTCGACGTTTAAGTGTAGCAGACTCAGAGCGCGGTAATAAATCAAAAACTTCTCGAAAAACATCATCTACTTTTTCAAAAGGAACTTGACCTTTTTCATTCAGAACAACTTTTCCTTCTTGGTCAATTAAAACAGTTTGAGGCACAAACCCTTGATAATAATAAGCTGTTTTTGTAGAGTCATCAGTCACAGGATTAATTATAGTATCCACATTAACAGGAATAAAATCTGCTGCACGACCATATAATTCTTGCAGTTTAGAAACTACAATTGAAAATTGTTTACAATCTTTACTATCATGCAGAAAAAATACCATTAGGGTAGGTTTAGAACTTTTTAAAGAAGCTTTTAATGTCACCTTAGCAGGTACAAGAGAACCATTACCAGCATAAATAACAAACATATTACCATCAAATCTATCATCATTCAAACTTGCCAAAGCAGTAGGTGTTGCTATTAGCAATAAAAAAAAGATTGCTAGTAACAAACTAAACAAACTCAAGAAAATTTGTTGCAATGAAAAACGTTGTGTGAGATTCAGCATAATTTTTATAGGTGTTAGGTTTTATAATTGACTTCTTCCTTGGCTAAAGCCGAAGAGATTCTAAAATACAGCGCTTTCTGTTGTTATGAGGTACACCCACGGGGGCAAGATGCCCGCACTACATGCTACATGATTTTCACCATTTACCCTGTACATAATTTGTCCGAAATCTGCTATAATACCTGGCAAAGGGTTAATCTCCCTTAATTTTGCCTCTTTTTAGCATAATTTTAACTTCTGGGGGGAAGTCATTTCAGTTATCAGTTATCAGTTATCAGTTATCAGTATCTCCTATTGAAACATTTGGCTGAAATACAAAATCAAATATTTTTTCCCGAACCTTAAAAGGTGAGGCTATTGACTTTACTACCATATTAATCACCGAATCTACTGTATCAGGACTGACGCAGTACTTCTATATATGGTAAAAAATTTGTCATTTTCCAGATATTACCACTACAATTAGTGCCGTTGCGTAAGTCCTGTGTATTTAATTACAAGATATCACTAGATATTCCATTGAGTCTTTGATTAACTTTTCTATAACAGTCTGACTAACCAAAGGTTGAGTGTATACAAAGTTAAAAGTTATTTTGTCTTGAAATGTTGAAACACTAACAGCAAAAACACTACCAAAAATAGTCATTGATACACCAAAACTAATTTCTTCTTACTCAAATTGACCATAGTTAGATGAAATTTTTACTTTGCCAATATTTAGATACTAATACAGAACATATAGGAAATTCGGGATTCTCTAATATAATGTTTACATCTTCACAAAAAGCCAAAACACGATGGTAAATTTCTGGTGTTTTTTACTTGGCTTTAATTCTATCTGTAGCTTGTTTTACCAAATCCCAAAATGACATTTTCTGATTAACTGTGTAAAAAGACAATAAACTAGAAACTAAGGCAGTCATCTGTTCGTTACCAATAGGATAATTTAGTCTTCTTCTCATATCTACAGCATCAGCGCAACTAAAATAAAAGTCTTTATCTTCTGGCTCTAAATGTTTAGCTAATGCCAGCATCATTGCCGAACTAATAGCTCCTTGAACAGTAACTTGTTCCTGTTTACAACGTTGAAGAAGTTCTTGAGTAAAACTGGCATTTAATTGTTTTTGAATGAATCCACAAGTACGTTGTTGATTAGGTACATATTTTTCAAAATGAAGAGTATCTATTGGTTGATCTAACGCTGAGAATAATTCTGTATTATTTTCTATATTGTAATCAGCAATAATTTTTTCCAGACACGGAGGGGGTGCTAATTTCTCAAATTCAGGAATTTGGTTTTCTGATACAATTTTTTGGCAAAAGCTCAAAATTTCTGAATATAAATGAACAGCAGAAATAGCATCTATGACTGCATGATGAATTCTGCTAATCAAATAATTAGTTGTACTTTTTTCAGTTGGTTTAATCAGAGTAGCCCTCAGCAAGACTTTTTGGTTTTCCAACTTTGTGTTTAACTCATTAACAAAAATCGTTTGCCAGTATTCAGGTTTAGGATTAAAAATCACCTCTAAAGGTATTTTTTCTGTACCTTCAGTTTTAAACATTAGGTTATCCAAAGACCCGACAATATGAGAATTTAATAGAGGATGACGAAGTTGAACTAATAAGAGCGATCGCCTCAAAACCTCTGGATCGAGAAATCCTTTGATTTTAGCAACTACTACAACGTGCAATGAGTTGGCCTTCTGCTGAGCAGCCTCCCAGGATTTTTCTATGCTCACAAGAGGTCTATCATTAGTCATATTTTTCTCCTAAATTATCCTAAATTATAGTAGTGAAAAAGTTACAGCAAATTTTAAGCATACCAAGTATAGAGATTAAAAATTAAATGTTCCTAGTGCGGGCATCTTGCCCGGGATAACTGTACCTCTTATTTCAAATTATTGATTACCAACTATTCAACTATTTGTAATATTTTTACAATCAATTTGTCATTTTCAACTACTCACAAACTCCTAAATCTTTCCTCACATTCGGATGAGTGATAAAATAATCCTCAAGCCAATCACAAGAACTTTTTAACAAATCATTTAACCCTTTCACATGCCACAAATGTAAATTATTATCTGCCAAAGTTGACACATATTTACCATCCAAACTTAAACCCTTAGCATTTTCAAATTGACCTATTTGCCGTCCTGTAAGATCCCAAACTCTCACCATTCCATCTTTTCCCATACTGATCACCCGTTCCCCATCACTACTAAAAGTCACATTTTCCACACTGCCAATATGAGCTTTTAAATCAGCAATTTGATGACCCCCAAAATCCCAGATTTTGACCATCCCATTACTATCTCCCGTAACTATATACTTTCCCGATAGACTAAAACCAATACTCTCCATCCAACCAGAAACAATCTTTAATTCTGACACAAGCCGAAAAGAATTATCCCAAATTTTCGCAATACCATCCTCTCCAACAGTACCAATATATTTTCCATCTGAACTAAAATCTACATTCAAAACTCGCCCATTATGACCTCTTAACTCAACCAACTGCTGACCATAATTATTCCAGATCCGGGCAACACCATCCTCTCCCACCGTTGCCAAACGTTGTCCGTCTAAATTAAAACTAACCTGTTTTGCCCTACCGTCCTTGCCCTCTAACTCTATCAATTCCTCTCCCGAAACCTGCCAAATTCTTGCCTGAACATTATCTCCGGCAGTCGCCAGACGCCGACCGTCAGGACTCAAACTCATATCCCCAAACATACCTAAAGATCCATTGAATTCAGATAAAAGCTTTCCAGAAATATCCCAGATACGGGCAACACCATCAACTGCCACTGTTGCTAATTTCTCACCATTAGGACTAAAACTTACTGCCCCAAAAATATCAGAATTACCCTGAATTTTTGCCTCATAATTACCTTCTAGTTCCCAAATTCTACCTGTACCATCCTCTCCCAAAGTTAATAGTAATTCTCCATCAGAACTAAAATTAATTTCCAAAACCCGACCTTGATGTCCTTTAAGATTGGCCAACAAATTCCCATTATTGTCCCAAACTTTTACACTACCATCGCTACCTGCTGTAGCTAGACGTTGACCATCAGAACTAAAACTGATACTAGTGACAATTCCTTGATGTCCAGGAAGTTTCCCTAATAGTTGGCCAGAAACATCCCAAATATTGGCTGCCCCATCTTCTCCCCCTGCAACCAACCTTTTACCATCCGAACTAAAGCCAACATTCCAGACCCCACCTTTAAGTTTGGATAACAGTTTACCGGAACTACGTCTCCAAATTCTAATAGTGCCATCCCATCCAACAGTAGCTAGATATTTTCCATCAGAGCTAAATATAATTTTTTCTACACTACCTTGGTGTCCTCTAAGTATCCCTAACTGTCTACCCGATCGACTCCAAATTCTGGCAGTACCATCCCATCCAGCAGTAGCTAGATATTTTCCATCAGAGCTAAATGTGATATCTAAGATACGACCTTTATGTTTTTTGAGAATGGTTGTTTTCTGGCCTGAGATATCCCAAATTCTGGCAGTGCCGTCTTCTCCAGCGGTAGCTATTAGTTTACCATCGGGACTAAAGGTGATTTCCCAAATTTGACCTTCATGGCCTTTAAGTTCTACTTGTTGTTTACCCTGAAAATCCCATATTCTGACTGTAGCATCGTCTGCTGCTGTAGCAATAAGGTCACCTTCTGGGGCAAACTTAATTTCAGAGATTTTGCCCTGATGTCCTCTCAACTGGGCCATAGGTTGACCTGAGAATTTCAGAATTTTAGCGGTACCATCATTGTTGACTATAGCTAATAGTTGATTATTAGGACTCATGGCAATGTTCTTGATGTTGGGAATTTGATTTTTTTCGTGAATATTTTTAAGAATTTGTTGTAAGGAAAATATCGGACTTGTGGCTGGGTAATATTGGAGCTGGCGACCATCTTTAACTAATTCTTGTAGTTCAATTCCAGCTTCCATTGCTGATAGTAATGCTTCGATTTCTGCAGTTTCAAATTTTCGGAGAGCGTTCATTCCTTGGTTTTCTAATTTTTTACCTTGTTGTACTTCTTGAAGTTCTGATTTTACTGTTTCTAGTTGAGATTCTGCTTTTTGAAGTTGGTTTTGTTTATTTTGAAAAAGCTTAGTTGCCCAAGTTATCCCAGTTATAGCTACTAAGGATACTACAACTAATCCTGCTACTCTTATATTTAGTTTATTCTGATAGTTTGCTAATTTTTTAGCTTTTTTGCGACTTGCTTGATGATTTTGATTTTCCTGATAAGTAATTTTTTTTTGTTCTGGTGTTTCTCCTTGTTTCTGTTGTGCCTGAATCAAATTATTAATTTGAATTTTGTGATTGTCTGGAATTTGCAAGTGAGAAATATTTTCTCCTAAATTAAAGTGAGTTACTTGAGTGTTAAACTCATTTAAATATAAGAATTTTTTTAGTTGTTTTTGTTCAGAATTAATTACATCATTACTATAATTTTTGTGATTTTCTTCACTTGCCAGGTTAGAGATATTTGCTTCTAGTTGAAAGTTTGTTGTCTGATTGTTAAAATAACTTAAGTCTAATGGGTTTCCTAGCATTTTTTGTTCGGAATTAATCCTATCATTACTATAACTTTTGTGATTATCAGAGATTTCAAAATTAGATATACTGGCTTCTACTTGCAAAGTTTTTGTCTGAGCATTCAAATCATTTAACTCTAATTCTTGCCCATTAACTGTCGAAACAGATTTAGTTGTTTGTACCAGATATTTTTGTACCCATTCTTGATTAAAAATTTCTGCATAAATAGGACTATACACCTCTAAAAACCCCTGATTTATTTTGGCTATACCTGACCTCAATAACTGTTTTATTTCCCTTTTATTATGAGCGATCGCATCATTTTTAAATCTCTGATTATTTTGACCAGGTGGTTTCAATCTGCCATATTTTAATAATTGTTGATATAATTCTAAATGACTTGTAAATTTCTCTATATTTTTCAGCAGCATATTTTGTATTTTGCTGAAATGAGCTGGATAATCTTGTGCATCCCAATTTTCTACCACACAAATTGCTACTAAATCTTCTACTAAAGCTACATCATTATCATTTTTTTCTCTATCTCCATCTCCATCTCTTTCTCCTAAATAATTAATAACTATTTGACATAGTTTTTGTGTCAAAAATGGTTGTCCGCCCGACCAAAATAATATTTCTTCCATAAATTTTAGTGGTTGTTTGACTATCCCTTGAAATCTGTTTACAAAATGAGTAACCTCTTCTATTTGGAAGCTACTAAGTTCAATATATCTACAAACATCTACTAAATTCTTAGAGATCGTTCTCCCTAGTAAAGCAAATGTTAAACGTTTAAATTCTGGGTTATTTACTCTTTCTTGAACACAATAACTAATTAATACCCCTAAGCTATCCCCACCATGATAAAAAACACTATCATCATTAACTTCATCTATAAAAATGACTATCTTTTCATCTTGAGTATTAGCTAATAAGACTTCTTCAAGAAACAAAAATAATTTTTCATCTCCAGGCATATTTGCCATTTCTTCCCACCATAATTCCGGTAAATATCGTGGAAATGTAAAACTTTTCTCTAAAGTTAAAATTACTTGATTATACCACTCCTCTAGAGTAAAAGTTTTATTGTTCACTGTAGTCATATCTAGAGCAATACAAATAATATTTTCTGCTTGCAAAAGTTGGATAGTCCTAACTTTTAAACTTGATTTACCAGTTTGTGGAGAACTTAATACATAACAATATTCACCCGCTTTCAAAGCATTAAATAATTCTTTGTCGGCCGCCCTTATGACATAAGTGGGATGATTTTCTGTTAAATAACTACCTATTTGATAACTATATTCTCGATTTTTTTGTCTATTCATCATAAATTTTCCGTAAGTGGGAAACTAGCTCATTTTCTTGCCTACATGGAAACCACATGATGGGTCTTAACCCACAGCTAAAACATTGCAGGAACTGAATATTTTCCCAATAATGTTTATTGTACAGCGAACATTGACTATGTATTTAACTCAAAAGAACAAAATGAGAAACTTAGTCTAGCTAAAAGTTTAAAGCCTTGAGGTAATTGTGCAGATTATCTAAGAATATCTACAACGCGGGACTTTGTTTGTTTGTGTAATTAATTGAGTTGTTTTTTTGACAATGTAAAGAATCCATCGTAAAAATAATATTGTTTAGTGGGCAATCATTTATTATAGTCTTGCACTTGGTGAATGTGTGATTGTTTTTATTTTCAAATACAGCAAATTCCAAGTATATGAAGTACAGATATTAAAAATTAAATTTTCCCAGTGCCGCAATAGGTGTACCTCACAAATTTGGCATCCGCTGTAATTTTAAGTTCAAAATAATTCCACTATCTTGATTAAATAATGAAATCATTGAAACAAAATTTTTTTGATTATTCTGAAAATTAGTAATAGTGTTTCGTAAACTATTACTATCAATAGCTACCCATTTTTGTCTTGCCAATTTATTAAAGTTTTGAAGAGTATTAGAAAAATTTACCCGTTTTATTTATCTTCTAATTGTTGAATATGATAGTACTCTTTCTGGATAAACATTGAAAAATTCTATAAGATTTGATTTATTAGCTAAAGCAAAATCACCAATAGCCCTATATGATATATATCCACACATACAGAAAAAAATAGTTATTATTAATACTAACCACAATTCATATCTTTTGCCTTGATCTTTACGCAAATTATTGACTTTTTTTGAGTTGTTCAATTATAGCGCTTTCCTTTGTTCTGAGGTACATTGACGCGGGCAAGATGCCCGCACTACATAATTTTTACCTTTACCCTGTACATCATTTGCCCGAAATCTGCTGTAATATATTTATATACATAATTTTATCTAAAAAAACAGTTGATAAGTATATGTTCAGGACTTACGCCAATCCCCCTTGAAAACGCTATATGTAGTGGCAAATGGCATTTGCTATCACTGGATGTAGTGCCCGTGCGTAAGTCCTGATGTTTTAACACAAAGCTCAACTGTTTTTTTATTTCAAACATAAACAGGATTTACGCAGTACTGCTATAATATGGCGCATAAATTTGTCTTTTTCAAGATCTTGCCACTACAATTAGTCCCGTTGCGTAAGTCCTGATAAAATTGAATAGCCCTGCTGCTTTCCTAGGAGGGGCTATAGGTAGGTACCCCAGATCTTAAAAACATGACTTATTCCCCAAAATAATTAGGCGTAAAACTTCCATGTAAACCATAAGGAATATGATGCTTTAAATGCAATCTTGCCACAGGTTTTTTATTCAAATCACGAGCATCCAAAATCACAACATCTGACCGATGTTCTGCTGCATCATACATCAACATTAATAACCAACCATCATCCTCATTCACTCCATTCGGGAAAGGAACAAATAAAGGTTCCCCTGTAAAACCTCGCGGTGCAACACTAAAAATTTGACGGTCTCCTGTTTGCAAATCAATCTTTAATATTCCTTGCACAGGAGCATTTCCAGTAGGCTTATCTGCTACTGCAATAAATAAATATCGATAAGCTTTTCCTACATTATTCGGATTTAAAGTCGGAAACTCACAACAACGACTTTCAAGCAATTTATTTTCAACATTATTCTCTGATAGATTAATCTTAAATCGGCATAATTGACCTTCTGGAATTGAGTCAAAATCTACCTCCCGAAAATCATCGCCCGTGTCAATTTGTGAGAAAGATTTGTAACAAACAGAATCTATATAAATTTTCCCATTCTTTTCCCAAGCATTAGCATGATGAAATACAAAACAAGGCTTTGTTTCCAAAATTTTCACGGCTTTACTACCATCACGAGGTATTAAAATAACTTGCGTTGATTTATTAGATGAAAACTCTAAACATTGACCAATACCTCGTAATCCCAGGAAAAAAGGAAGAGGATTCAAAGTAATAGGATTTTGGAAAAAGATACAGTAGTTTGGTGTAATTGCCATATCGTGTAAAAAGGCAAAACCAGGTATAGAATGAGAGTAGCGTTTCAGTACTTTTCCCTGAGTATTAAATTCAAAAATAGTAATAGTACTCCATAAACCAGGTTTCACAGAAAAATTAACTAAAATATCTCCTTTTCCATCCTTTCCTGTCTCAATTCTTGGATGAGCAGAAAAAGCTTGACCTGGTTGTAAAGTTCCATCTAGATCATCAATTCCAAGAGTTTCTAAATTCTGAGGATTTAAACTATGAGGTTGCCCTCCTTCCCACAATGCCAAAAGTTTATTACCCCAATAAATAATACCAGTATTAGCAATATTTTTATTTTTCAAATCGAAAATATTAGCTAACCAACCACCTGTTTTTTGAGTGCCAAAAACACCTTTATAGAGAATTTTTCCCGCTGTTTTCTCTGCCACATAACCTTCTGTTCTAACAAACCTATTTCGGAAATGGGCACGACGGTTTTTAAAACTAATTGCACAAACCATTCCATCTCCGTCAAAAGGATGAGCAATAAGTTGACCATTAATATCTAGTAAACCTGGTCCATTACGGAAAAAAGTACCCTTTAAATCTTCTGGTATTTCACCTTCTATATTATCAATACAATAATCATATTCGTTGAGCTGAGATTCATACCCTCGTTGCCAATCTTCACGAGTATAAGATGTAGTTTTTTTAATTTGTAAATTTGTCATCTATGATTTGTTTAAATTTATTAAAGTAGTAAGTTCATCATACTCCATATTTTGTAAGTTTGTTCTAAATTTAGAAAAGTTCTTAGAGGGATAAGAATACCCTACAAAAGATATAAATATAACTTTTAGGGTTCTGGGTATCATCGTTTGTAGAAGCCTAAGACATTAGTCAATATGAAGTAAATAACTTCAGCAAACGAGGGTGCAATTCTTCTTGTCTTGAAACTCTCATTGTAATGTCGGATTTAACAACGAAATTATCAAAAAACGAAATTATCAAAATTTGTTTCTCTAACTTCTAACTATTAGATTAGCAATGTACCATCTTCATTCGTATAAAAACTTTTTGATCACTTATTACTCAGATATGATTAAATAATACCAAAAAGATATTACACTTATAGGAGACTGGGAACAACGAGCTAGGTTATTTACAAATTTGATTAGTAATGGTGTAAACTATACTTTATCTGGTGGTCATCTAGCAGTAGAGTTACAGTGCCTTCCAAAAGCTAAAAAGCAAATTTTGAAAACTCAGAAAGGGGAACTAGGCCATCCTTCTCAGAATAGTGGAGTAATTTTTAGAGATTGTCAAAATCTTAAAAATGATTATCTCAAGGTAACAGTTAAGGATAATGGTATGGGAATTACCACTGAAGCTTTGTCTTCTTTGTTTGATCCCTTTGATCGAGTAGACCTCCCTCGTACCCATGGCGATACTTTTGGATCAGGTTTAGGGTTAGCGATCGCTCTAGCCATAGTCTAAAATAATTATGGCCAAATATATATTGAAACCTGTCCCCAAGTAGGTACTATGGCCACTGTTATTTGATTAGGACTCACCCATGAACGCTATTGGCAGGGTGTGTTAACCCTAGGGTAACGGACCAAGGCTCTATACATAGTAACTCTGCGTAAGTCCTGACCATAATCTGCGATTTGGTGTGAGGTAAATCATCAGTTAATTAAGTAAGTTCGATACCTACTGAAATTTTCAATATCATTCTGAAGTTTTCTCATTTTATAACTGGTACTTAAGATTGTGAATTTAATAAAATCGGACATAGCTGGTTTGCAGCTTAGCAACCGTCAATAGTGTAATTCATATTTACCGATCTTATTTTGTTTTCATTCCTGAGTCAGAAATTACTTCTCAATTATGACTTCTGAGTTTTGACTTACACATAGCACCATAGCCCCTAATTTAATATCCAAGAAGATGATGCTCCAATCTCTTTGTAATTTTATTAAAAGAACCTCTATTATTAGTGCTATTGGTAGCAGTTTAATGATCATCACAATTTCCCAAGCTGGAGGACCAGCACCTGGCACGAAGGCTCCTGTTGTTAATCAGCAAAAGGATACTTTTAAGCCATCTGATAATAGAGGCAAACCTGTGGAAGCTGAACCTAAGACCAATGACCCCATTCGCCGTCAGCCTCCTATCCAGCAGTCAGAGACTATTGAGTCTTCATCTAACATGATTAAGTCTGACCAAGTTCTAATTACTCTCAGATTAATTAATCAAACGGGTGCCATAATTCAATATCAGGTAATAGGCGGCCCATATCTCATCCTAGGGGAAACTTCGGTAGTGGAATTATCTAAACTGTCAACTCCAATAACCTTAACCTATCAACGTCCTGATGGTGGGTTAATTTTGGTACGTCCTCAGAGTATGTCTTCTAAAGTATTAGAGGTTATATTTCATCCTACAGAAGACTTAGATTTAGATACTAGATCACTTAATATTAGTGCTAAAGGTCAGATATCTTTGAACTAGGTTAAAAAAAGCGGTCATTTCAGTTATCAGTGAAAAGCTGATAGCTAGTTAACAGAGCACAAATATAAAGTTAAATTATGAACTTGCAGGTTAGAACCTTAACTATATCTTATTTTCTGGTTCTTTTGGAACTTTGAGAAACTGATTTATAGCTGTACTAACTTGCTCAATGTCATTATTGAAATAGATGGTTTGTATATCTTCTGGCAAATTAGAATCTAGATTATGATATCCTCGTTTCAGTAAAGATTTTACTTCCTGAGATGAAATGTTTTCTCCCTCAGCTTGGAGATAGGCTGCTATTCTTATTTCACTCCAATGAAAAGTTTGAAACATCAATATAATTAAGCGTATTAGTGGCTCTAGCTGGTCTAATACTTGTCTGACATAGCACCATAAAGGAGGTGGGGCCATTTCTAAAGAATAACGAATTGACTCGACAGAAGGCACTTTTACTTGGTGAATACAAATGGCTGTAACATTAATTAACCAATTCTGAAGACTGGTATTTCCGGTCTCTGGATCTACTCCGTCTCGTAAATCTAAACCACGCAATTCGTAAAATATATGTTCCCAGGTTTGGGCAAATAGATAGTCTGCTTGGACAGGCGATCGCACGGAATGTTGAATTAAAGTTTGGACTATCATTCCATAGCGACAGAAGATCGTGACAAAGTATTTGCCTTGGTCTGGATAGTTTTGAAATAGGGTTAATAGTTCTTGGTCACTTTGATGAAATAGTGACTTAACTATAGGGTGGTGAGATTCAGGAAATTTGTAGCTAGACTCTATTTTCAGCATAAAGTTTAAAAAATTGGATTAATGAATTATAAATTTAGACAGTACTCAGGAGTTACGCATAACTACTGTATCTAGCTGTTCATCCCTACAGATGGTGGATGATTTGATATCCGTGCATAACCCCTAACGCTGTTAATTCTAATTGCTATTTCCTCCATTCTTTATTTCCTATCTTCTTTTTTTTATTTACTTTACAAACAATCTCTTAACAATGTAAATTTGGGATAAGATGAAGATATAAAATAAGCTGATTTCCTATTTCCTATCAAAGTAGTTACCCCCGCCCTGGCGAAATATTTTTGAAGGGTTGCTCACTCATCCCCTTTACAAAAACTACTTCTGACTTCTTGAGGACTTACGCATTAACGCTATTGGTAGGGTGTGTTTCGCTTCGCGACTTGAATTGCGCACTTCGTAACACACCTTAGCTCTATATATAGTTCCTTTGCGTAAGTCCTTTTCTTATTTCATTAAAGGTATTATAGTTATGAGTGAAATATTAACACCTAATTTAGTAGCCCAAATTTTTACTACATTTGGTTCTGTAGGTTTTCTATTACTGGGAATCCAAGCATTAAGAATATTAAAACAATAGCAAAAATCATAAATCTATTTTTAGTCGTCTTAAAAATGTAAGGATTTGGGTTAGGAACGTAAATTAAATAAGGCCGAAAATTTGTAATTTGTGCCTTGGAAATCTCTTGAGCGTAATTCATTTTCTCCGGCTTGATTTTGTTCTCATTCCTTAATATATCTCTTGAATTGCCATAAGCTAAACAAGCAAAATCATTACTTGTTCACCGAAAAATTGGGTTTAAAGCCTCCCCCATAAGCGGGCGACTTTTTAGTTGATTTTTTTTCACAGGCTTCGTCCTTCTTGCTTTTTAGTTCACAAGAAATATATTAGTCGCGGGTGGGCAATTCGAGACAAAAAACGGACATTGAGGCCAGCAGCCAGACTACTGCCAAAGTAGCAGCAGCCCGTGAAATGTCAACCCGTCGAGGGGCTACGGCTTGGTTGTTACCTAGTGCCTTTAGGCCGGGGAGGATGTCAACACTACTCTATCTGGACTTTTGGCAAAAATAGGTTAGAAATAAGGTCAAAACTTTATAGAGTAATATTTTGATCTATAATCAACCTTTTTATTGATATACCTAGGTTTAAGCTATTTTTAGTTCTTTGAGGTATTTCTCTTGATACTATTGCATATTGCTTATTTCCCATTTCTGACCTTTGGATTAATTTTGGATAAAATCTTTGATACTAATATGAACATGATTTACGCAAAGGTACTAATTGTACTGCAAATATCTGAAAATTTCATCAAAATACACTATATATAGCGGTGCTACGTAAGTCCTGATGAAGACAAAACCTTTTCTCAGAAATCCTTCGGTTTTATCCGCTATGAGGGTAGCAAAATTAGCAGGTATCCCTTGAGATTACTTTAAATGCTAAATTAAAGTTTGACTCAAAATCCCAATCACTGCAAAATATAGTATTGATTCAGAATTAATCAGATTAGCAAGTTAATGGACATTATTGAATTTTTTAAGCTGAGTGCTGGTGAATGGTTTTCCCAACGCACAATTCACAATTTGATTTCTGGGGAGTTGCAAGCAGGTAAATCAGAAGTGAATGTTGAAATATTGGAAAAAACTGACCCTACATTAATCAAGTTGTGCGCACAAAATCACGTTGACTCCAGTGTAACTGAGTTAATAGGAGTGAAGATTAGCTGGAATGGTACAACTAACAATGAACTTGTCAAAGATACAGGTTCAACAATGCTGATAATTATTCCTAATTCTGACGACCTCAACCAAGGTAAATTATTGCAAGATAGAGGAAATGGTAACAGCCAAAAAATCAGTGGTCGCTATATTATGGGGAGTGATGATGTTCTAACTTTGATTACACAGTCAGAGGGTTTGTACACAGAAGAACGTTTTTGGTATTTAATACCTAATTTGCGGTTACGCACTAGTGTGGTTAACAGACCACACGGTTTTACTTTAGCTTCTTTTTGCTCGGAAATTCGCAGAGTCAAAAGTTAAACTAGCTCATGTTTATTTGAATATCTAATAAATAAGCTGTTGAGCATTTAAACGACCTATTGTAAATTTTACCGAAAAATTGGGTTTAAAGCCTCGCCCATAAGCGGGCGACTTTTTAGTTGATTTTTTTTCACAGGTTATGTTATGATGCTTTTTAGTTCACAAGAAATATATTGGTCGCGGGTGGGCAATTCGAGAGAAAAAACGGACATTGAGGCCAGCAGCCAGACTACTGCCAAAGTAGCAGCAGCCTGTGAAATCTCAACCCGCTGAGGGACTAATGCTCCGTTGTTACCCAGTGCCTTTAGGCCGGGTAGGATGTCAACAAAATAGCAAAATCCTTACTGTACAAGATTTTTGCTTTAATTGGTTATTATTCAGAATAGGCAATCTAAATAGGGCTTGCTGATTAAACATTAAAGCATTGATACATAAAGGTTTCAGCATTTTTAGCAGCGAAAAAACTGTCTAGTTTTCGGTCCTGAGAGCTCAAAAAGTTAGTATTTTGGGCGGTCCCTAGGCATAAAAATCAAGGTACAAATATATCCGACTACCTCCTCTATCAATTCCCCTCTCCTCTGTCGAGACCTTCCATAACACACATGGGTTTCATGTCCCGTAGCAAAACGTCCCTACATCTCCTCCTAGAAGATATTAGGGGTGGGTCCCCTACTCCTGAAAAAGTTTTTTTCAGCAAGCCGTAATTATAGAATTATAAACAGGACTTATGTAGCACCGCTATATATTGTGTATAAATTTCTTATTTTCCAGATCTTACTACTACAATTAGCGCCATTGCGTAAGTTATGATCAACATATACTATATAATTGGATTCTATATTATATTACTTCTCATTTTCTTGGGCTTTATTGCATGAAGGTGGCGATCGCAAAGCCTGACTCTTTTTTACAACTGCTTTGAGTTTAGTATAAAAATTAGTGTGTTTGATCTTATACTGAGCTGGTTGTACTGGGACTTGCTGCTGCACCAAATTTTGAGTTTTATTTTTTGAGTTTGGCTTAAAGGGGTTGGCAGGTAGGGAAACAAATTCAGAATGCTTTGGCAGTTTCTCTTGTAAAAAGCTAGGGTTTGTTTCTGTTTCTAAAGATTGAGTATCTATCTGAGTTGTCAAATTTATGAGAACATTTCTAGTGATAATATTTTGAAATTCAGAGTTAAAATGATAAATAGGCTGACCACGGCGTTCCCAGAATGTCAATATCTGCTGGACAGAGATAGCCTTGTAACGTCCTAGATATAATGCTTCAATAACTGCTAAAGAAAGCCACTCCACTTGATAGTTGTTCTGCCAACGAGCAATAAGCTGCTTGGAAGTTTCACCACCAAGGTCAAAATCATACTTTGTTAACAAAGCCTCTGCTAAAGCAGATATTGATGGCTCTTCTGTCATTGGTGTAACATTTAACCTCCTTTGAGTTAGATCAACTAATTAGAGCATAGTATAGCATTGCCTTTAACTGTGAAGGGAGTTAAAGGCAATGCACGAAATATTATGGTTTGTGCACTATTTATATCTCTTGAAATTAATTAGGGTTTGCTTATTAAATCCAAAAGTATTGATACATAAAGGTTTTAGAATTTTTAAACTCGAAAAAAGTGTCTAGTTTTCGGTCCTGAGAGCTCAACAAGTTAGTATTTTAGGCGCTCCCTAGGCAGAAAAATCAAGGTATAGCAACATGCACTGGTATGTTTACATGGAACAAACCACTACTAATATAGCATATGTGAAAGTCTTGGTAATAGTAGTAGCAATTTGTACTACATTTAAAGACGATAGTAATATGTAAATATGGGAGCGGTCATTGCTATACAAATATATCCAACTACCTCCTCTATCAATTCCCCGTTTCTCTGTAGGGACTTGGCATGGAACGTCCCTATATCTCCTCCTGGCAGATATTAGGGGTTGTTCCCCTAATCCTGAAAAAGACTTTTTCAGCAAGCCCTAATTACTCGCAAGAACTTTGTAATATGTATTTTTATAAACAAGCTTCATAGTTATTATCAGGCAAGGCTTTCAATAGCTAGCCTGATATACTACATTTTGACGTGCAGAATGTAAGGTATAAAATTAAGTCACAATGGGAAGAAACCTTTCTACATAAGTGATTGATTTTCTGTTGCAGTATTATGTTGGCCCACTTTTCTGTACATGACCTGTGCAACCTAGTACCTCATTTTTAGTGTATTTTAGCTGATGCATAGAGTACAGTAATGATGCTACCGGACATGATACATCAGCAAACCCAAATTAAGAACTGCAGGGCACACTTCCTATCTAGGAGGCAAGGGAATTCCTCAGTGTAGGTAAGTTACCGAACTATACCGTCACTAACAGGTCGAACATCTTCCCCAGAGAATGGAGTTGTGCCACCCTTCCAATTGAAATCACTGATCCGAAGGCTCAATTTACCAGTTTGTCGTCTAGGACTAAAACTTAATACTACCCCATAAGTACGACGACTATATTCTAATGTAATTCGATCATCAACAATCTTACCAGTTTTTAAGTTAATACCCCTCTGATAGCCAACCCGAAAACCTTGATAAATTTGTTGAACTAAACCAAACAAAAGTACATCTGTATCGGCAACCCGATCAAAGAAAAAAGGTGACTGACCATTCAGACTAGTTTTACTATAAGTTAGGTTAAATCCAGTATAGTCAAAAAAGTCCCTAGAAAAATGCCCAAACTGTCCAGTAAACCCAAGGCTTCCACGGACAAAAGATTGATTCTCATCATTACTATAAAGAGTTGTTGCACCTGTAAGTCTTAATACTATTTGCAGAAATGGAACTACTGGTTTACTGCTATATTTCAAACCCTCAGTTGAAGTAGCAGATAATGGTTCACCCCTCCAAATAGTTAGTGGATATTTCAGAGATACTAAACTTTGGAAACGATTTAGGTCAGCTCGGGCTCTAGGGTCACTATCATCATCATCACCATCGGGTATTGGTTCAAATAGTTTGAGTTCCGTTAACAACTCTCGGCGATCTGTTCTAGCATTAATTAATTGATACCCAGCCTGAAAAGTTAGCTCAGCGCCAGTTTCACCTATTGGGATTACGGGGGATATAAGAATAACACCTGCACTTTTGTGAACAGTTTGAAATCCTAAACTGCCATTAAATAAGCGATCGCGATAACTATACTCTCCTGTTAAATTGTAGCCTTGGAATAACTGCTTGAGTCGAATACTACCTCGCAATTTATCTTCCTCTAAGCTTGGAAAATCTTTAAATGTGAGAAATTTTACTTGCCCTTCGAGTTGAGTTGTGGGTGTTATAGCGACATTAACAGAACCTTTAAGACCAAAAACATTATCATTTATGAGGGATCCTTCTTCACCACCAAAAAATGCTCTTCCCAAGTAGTATTGAGGAGTTAGCTTGATTTGCAAAGGCCCGGAAATAAAAGGTTCAAATGTACTTTCAATAAATAAACCACCTCGATCATCTTGGTCATAACCTGCTTTAATTGGGAACGGCTCTCGTTGTTGGCGATCGATAATTGTTCGTTCACGAAATAGGGGCAAACTAAAGCGTTGGTCGAATACTAACCGGGATTTTTTCGTGATCAATTCATCCTGAAAAGGAGATAGGGGTCTAAATGTAGCGCGATCAGACCTTAATTCTACCTCTGGAGGTGAAAATGGATCATTGGTTAGTCGAAGATTTATGGCTTCCCAGGTACCAGCACCTAATAAGTTAAGACGGTCAGCTTCAAAGCGCAGTCGGTTAACTATTCCTGATTGCCCTGGTGTTTTTAGCTTGGATTGAAATGTAAATTTTGCAGTTCCAGTAGCTTTCACTTTTGTTGGAGGTTGAGTAGCAGTAATTCGATCACTCAACGATCTTGCCCCTAATACTCCTATCCCTTCTATCCTTGCTAAAGGCGATGAGGTTCTTTGCTCTGGTGTCCCGACAACAATAATTCCACTTGCTTGCTCAATTAACCCTTTGTCCAGGGTAAAATTGTATTCCATGCGTTCCCCAAGTAAAACCTGTTCTCCTTGAGTAAAAATGGTATTTCCTGTAGCTAGAAGTTGACGAGTTGTCAGGTTAACTTGTACTTTGTTAGCACTAATTATTCCTTGATTAAATCTTACTGTTACTTTACCTTCTGCAGTAATAAGTTGACGTTGCTCATTATATTCTTGGCGCTCTGCAGTTACTTCCACTACATCTGCTGATAAAGGTACTTCAATAGGTTGTCTGTCTTCGGTTTTATTCTCTGAGTCTTGAGTTTCAGATTCCAGTTCTGGTATGGGAATAGAAGTTCCTTTTTTATTGTCTTCTGACTCTGGAGTATTAGTTTCGGGACTGGGTTGTTTATCCTGGGTAAGATTTGGTAGTTTTGGGGCATTGTTTTCTCTAATCGTTTGCCCTATCTGAAATTTTGATGAAATTGGTTGTTTTGTGTTATTATAATTTTCTAATATTTTTCTACTATTGAGACTGAATGAGTTTGTTTGTTTAGTTGTTTGCGACTCTTGTTCAGAAACAGCATATTCTGAGAAATCTGAGAAAGAGCTTAATGAGAATATTTTTTTTCTACCTGACTTGATTTGGTTTTCGAGAGTAGAAACTCTCTGTGTTGATAATATATCTATTTCTATTGGTGGCCAAAGATTGGCTGAGCTTGTATGAATTGGACCGACTTTCTGAGTCTGGTCAAAAGTTGAGGTGATTTGAGGAAATTTGTACAAAACGGTTTCTCTAAACTCTTCTCTTAAGAAAGTGTTCTTTGCAGATACTCTAATTTCCTCCGTAACCTGGTTAAATTTTGAGATTGGACTCGATTGATTTTGATTTGGAGTAGATAGTTCCTGTAGTATGCCTGTAACAGATTGATTTACAGATTGTGAAGGCAGGATTTCAACAATTGGAGGAAGTTCTGAAGGTGGCAGAGGGTAATACATATTTCGGATAGAAATACTAAATTCACGGGATTAAAGATTAGAGTTCATCATAAACTTAAAGACTTGAAATTTCACACAGTATTGATTGACTTTTAAGTCAATAATTAACTACTGGCCCTTCTACTGACATACATACCATGTTATTATAAATAATGTACAATTATTTGACTGAAGTAGTTAGGGTTTGCGCTCAAAAGTCTTTTAAGGAGCAGAGGAGTAGGTAGGGAAGTTGCATGCAACTTCCCTACAGAGGAACAGAGAAGGTATAGATGAGGTAGTCGGATATACTTGTCCCTTGATTTTTCTGCCATGGGAGTGCCTGAAATCCTAACTTTTTCAGCCTTTTACCACCGAGCAACTGGAACTTTTTGCTGACAAAATAAGACTAAAGCCAAGATAAGTCAATGCTTTTATCATTAATCAGCCAGCCCTAGTTAGCCCTCTTCAGATAGCGTTACTTAGATAGAATTTATAGCTAATACCATATTTTATTAATTATATCAATAATTAGCCTGGAATAGAACACATAAAAATTTAGTGGACTTCCAGGCCAAGTGTTGCTCCCACAATATCAGCATTTACTTACCTTCTAGGGAGGAGCTACAATTTTTATATTCAATATTTTAGATTTGAGTAAGAGGGCATTTTTGGCTTTTTCTCTATCGCTATAATACTAGCTTTAAATGAGAGAAATAATCCTAAATTAATTCTGTTTACTCTGTGTCCCGACCACTAGGGTTTCGTGCGGGATCATTGGATAAGAATCCAAAAATAAATAACAAGACAAAGAATAAGACAACGATATTCACAACTATTTTTAAAGTCAGCATTTATTATTTCTCCTAAAAGGACGGGATTTTAGACCGAATTTTTTCGATCAAATATCTACAGCTTCATCGATTATATCGAAATGTTAACTAATTTTCCCAAAATCATTTGTCAAAAGTTTTTCAACTTTTGCTGACATAATTGCCACACCTGAACAAATATTTTTTCTAGCCAAGTCATAATCACATCTACCCACTCCAATATTATTTCTAGAGGATGTTTGACATACTCTACTAAAATTGATTCTACTTCTAAACAGTTTGGTTGGTCCTTGGGTCTATTTTCTAAGTTATCAGTTTGAACAAATATTTTCTTACTATTGATGCTATGACTATTAACCTGATCGATTTGATGTCCATTTATTTCTCTCAAAACTTCTTTGAATGTGATATCCTCTTTTTTCGGAAAATTATTAGAAGTTGAAGTTGTCTCATAAGATAGGTACTGATGTAGAGGAAAACTTTTCTCTTTTCCTGATTTTTCTACATCCCCTGGGTTAATCAAAGGTTGAGCTGTTAAAAAGGTGGCTATCTGAAATGTTTTTGCTTCAAATGGTGATATTAATGAGGCAACTATTGGCGTGTCATCTTTGGTTGCTAAAGGATTTTGTTGATTTTCTTGGCCTAGTTCTGCTTCTAGCATTGATTCGACTTCCCATTCTTCTTCTATTTTGAAAAGTGGTAGCAAACCATTTAATCCTAGACTTTTAGTAATTGGGTATAAATAGTGTTTGGCTAAATTATGAATAAACTTACCCAAAGTTAGATTTGAACTCGACAATAATGGCTGACTTTGTTGCAGAGGTAAACTTTTATTTTCGTGCTTTAATTCATTTTGCTCTGAAACAATATTCGATTCATCAAACAAATTAAACCACAAGGCAATTTGACTCCTTTGCACCCAAACCATAATTTGCCACACTGCTCCTAGGAGTCCAACGGTTGGTACAAATTCCACACAGGGCTGAAGTTGCAATAGAGGTTTTTCTTGTTTGAACTTGGTCGAAATATCTGATAATTTATAGGTATCTACAATCTCTAATCTTGAGAAAACTTTGCTCTGCATTTTAACCGTAGGTTTAGGGTTTAAGAGATCTAATAATCCAGGATATACTTGTGTTGAAATTCCTGATACTTCCTGAATAGATTTGTCAGTAGTTTTATGATTTTTATTGACGTTTTCTTTGATTTGTGGTATCTCACTTTTGGTATGTTGTCTTAGTTGTTTGAATACTATGCAAGAGGTTTGCAGAAACACATATATAGGATAAAGTAACAACTGAACTGTGTTAGTAGCTGTAAATTTTAAATGACGGAAGGCGCGATCCCTTTGAGTTAATATTTGATGATATTTGGCTATAACAAAATTTAATACTTTACTTTTATAAGGACTTGAAGTCATTTTAGGGACAATTAATTAATTTTCTAGAGTTGACTTTAAAAACAAAAAATATACCTACATTATAATTGCTTTAGGAAAAATGGATTAAATAACTTAAGGACTTTTCCAAATAAATTTATTTTAGGAACCTTGGAAACTTCCACATCTATAGTTGCTCAGGCTTTAGTCCCACAAGTACAGGAATTAAAAGATTGGGTCAAAACTTCGCCTCAGGTTTGTGTGGATGAGTCTCCATGCTTGGTAAAAGGAGTCAAAAACAGATTACCGCCCATGATATTATTGTATATACTCATTCTTTCGAGAGTGCAATTGCCATTGAATTAGTGACTCGATACCCAACAATGGGAGGGTTAATTCTCGAAAATCCTTTTATTGCTACAGATAGGGTTTTCTGTTGTTATCAGGTAAACCCACCCAGGCAAGATGCCCGCAATACATAATTTTCACCATAAAAGTCAAGTTTATCCTTGGTTTAAGTAAATAAAAATTTTATGCAATTTTTAATTATTGAAATTTTCACAACAATTCAGCAACTTAGAAAACTAACCCAAATAGATATTCAAAATCAATGGCGATATTGGCAAGACAATATACCTATTAATACACTTAAAAATTTAGATACTTGGCAATTAGCTACAACAAATGAAAAAAAACATATTACTTGGAAAAAAGGTAAACAGATTTTATGGTTAGGGCAAAAGTTGACAATTCCTCCACATTTAAACGGTTATTTTTTAACTGACTTATCTTTACGATTGGGTTTGACTTGGTGGGCTGAATCTGCAGAAATTTATGTGAATGGCAAGTTAGTACAAACGGGAGATTTGTTTGACTGTTCTAGTCGAATTTTGCTGAGTCAAAAGGCAGTAATTGGAGAGACTTTTATTATTGGCATTAAATTGGTAAGTCCGGCACATGACCGAGGTGCTTTAGTAAAGTCTTGGTGTGTCTATGAAAATATAGATAATTATCAGGTTGACCCTGGTTTGATGGCTGATAGATTAGAAGTTTTACTGGGATATTTGACTAAATTTGAATCTGAGAGCGACTTTAATCTAGAGAGAATAAAAAAATCTCTCAGTTTGATAGATTTGCAGGCAGTCGGAGAGAAGGAAAAGTTTGAGCGATCGCTACTAAATCTGCACTCAGAAATAACAAAAATTTCTGATAACTATATTAATAGTTTAAAACTGAAACTATTAGGTCATGCTCATCTAGATTTGGCTTGGTTATGGGATGTAGCAGAAACCTGGGAAGCTGCACAACGAACTTTCACATCTGTACTAAATTTACAACAAGATTTTGCCGAACTTATTTTCTGTCATTCGACTCCGGCATTATATGAATGGATAGAACAAAACCGACCAGATTTATTTAATAGAATTAAGCGACAAATTGAGTTAGGTAAGTGGGAAGTTGTAGCAGGTTTGTGGGTAGAACCAGAATTAAATACAGTCGGAGGGGAATCAATAGTTAGACAAGTTTTATACGGTCAATGTTATGTTTGGGAAAAATTTGGCAAATTTTCTCCTATAGCTTGGTTGCCAGATACTTTTGGTTTCTGTTGGCAACTTCCTCAAATTCTTCAAGGCGGAAATATCAAATATTTTGCTACCCAGAAGTTACGTTGGAATGATTTAACAGAGTTTCCTTTTGAAATTTTTTGGTGGGAAGCTCCAGATAAAAGTCGGATTTTAAGTTTAATGTTACCCCCTATAGGAGAAACTATTGAACCTGTAAAAATGGCAAGGTACGCTTATGAATGGCAAGTAAAAACTGGAGAAAAAAATGTTTTGTGGTTGCCTGGAGTGGGAGACCATGGCGGAGGTCCGACTCGCGATATGTTGGAGATAAGTAGAAGATGGCAAGAGTCTGGTTTTTTTCCTATGTTAGAGTTTTCGACTGCTGAAAATTTTTTTGCTGAGTTAGCAGAGGAAAATTCAGGTAATTTTCCTCTTTGGCAGGATGAACTTTATCTGGAATTTCATCGGGGATGTTATACAGCTCATGCAGATCAAAAGAAATGGAACCGCCGTTGTGAAAATTTGTTGTACCAGGCAGAATTGTTTGCTGTTTTTGCCTCAATTATGACTGGTGCTTTTTATCGAAAGAATGATTTGGAGATGGCTTGGAAGTTAGTTTTGTTTAATCAATTTCACGATATTTTGCCTGGTTCGGCTATCCCCGAAGTTTATGTAGATGCTAATCAGAATTGGCGGGAGGCGGAAAGGTTGGGCAAGGAAATTTTGGCGGAGGCTATGGGGAGAGTTGCTGCTGAGATTGATGTTTCGCCACCTTTTCCTTTAGATACTTTTGCGGCTGGAATGGTTTATCCAGTAATTGTGTTTAATTCTTTGAATTGGCAACGCTCGGAATTAGTTGCGGTTGCTTTGCCAGAGCCTCCCGAAAAAAAGGATATTAGGGAAGCAGGGAGTAGGGAGGAGGAAGAGGGTTTGGAATTAACACCTAACTCCCAACATTTAACCTCTTTGGAGGGCGCCAATGATGACTGGCAAGTTTATGACGATGCCGGGGAAATACTTACTTCTGTGATATCGGATAACAATTTATTGTTTGTCGCTTCCAACGTACCTGGGGTTGGTTATCGTTTGTTTTGGTTATGTTCTGGATTTTCAGATTTGAGAAAGAAACCATCTATAGGCATAAATAGCGCCAATTATACAGAAAGGATAGCAAAAAAAATTGAGAATGTCAATACTGTTAGTTTAGAAAGAGAAAAATGGGTGTTAGAAAATGATTTATTACGGGTAAAGATAGAGGCAACAACGGGAAATCTCGAGAGTATTTTTGACAAGGTTAATCAACAGGAAGTTCTGAGAAAACCAGAAGGAAATCAACTAAAAGCTTTTCGTGATGAAGGTCAATATTGGGATGCTTGGAATATCGATCCGAATTATCAGCAATATCCTTTATCTCCAGCAAAATTAATAAATATTTCTTGGGTAGAACAGGGAGCATTAAAAAGTTGTCTGCGGGTAATTAGAAAGATAGGTAATTCTGAGTTTTGTCAGGATTACATTTTGGAAATAGGTTCCCTACTACTAAAAATTAAAAGCTGGGTAAATTGGCAGGAAAAACATACTTTAGTCAAAGCGGCTTTTCCTATAAATATAGAAGCAGATTTTGTTACTTATGAAATTCCTTGTGGAGCAATTAAGAGAACAACTAAACCTCAGACAGAAAGAGAGAAAGCAAAATGGGAAGTTCCAGCTTTAAATTGGGCAGATATTAGTAAAGATAATTATGGAGTAAGTTTATTGAATGACTGTAAATATGGATATGATGCCAAACC
>JAKQYF010000440.1 GCA_023356535.1 Trichodesmium sp. MAG_R03
TAATTGATGATTGCGAGCACCTAGTAAGCAAAACAGCAATGACCATTGTAGTTGGAGAAAACTGCCGTCTGAGACACTATCTAGCTAGGTTACATCGCAAAACTTTGTGCTACTCCAAGTGAATTGATATGTTGTACAGATCAATTCACTTGTTGATCTATGTATTTGAAACATCAACAAATTCCTCAATTCTCCTAATCATTCGTCATTGTGCAACGCCTATTAGTAACGTATTTGATAATTCGGTTATGTTATGAGTTCAGTCACATACTCCCACACTAAGCTGATCCTATTCGCTTCTCAGTCTCTGTACTCCTTCGGACTCCACGAGCTCTAAGGACTCAATGCCCTACCGCGCTGTTTTTTATATTTGTCCCTGGGTTTACATCACTCTCTATTACTATACAGCAGTGTCGACAATTTTGGAGTTCTTTTGGATAATTCTTTGGGGACTTTTTCACCACAAATTGAGAATAAAAAAAAACCAGAATAATATGGTCAATCAATGTCCCATTGATTGACCGTCGATTTGGCTAAACTAACTCAATTTGACAATCTTAGCCTTAGATGGTTTACCGTCTGCATTCACATAGAACAACATATAGTAACCAGGTGGTGAAAAATGTTTATCTACGGGAACCGTAAATTTAATTTTCTCACTATCAACGTAGTTTTTGTCCAAATCAACTAATCGCTGTCCCATATCGAAAGAATGAGTCACAGAACCAGCTTTAATTAGCACAATAGAATCATTTGATCCTGAACCAGAAGCATTACTGACGGAGATATCCTTAGACTCCCCGTAATGAATCTCTGTAATATTGGTATCAATCACTGGACGCTTACTTTGACCAAACAAATAAGGCGGATAATAAATACTGTGTTGATAAATCTCAGCCGTATTAGAAACAAACCCTTTAGGGGTGAGAAAGAAGTCATCGGATATATCCAGTTCGACCTTCCCACTATCGACAAAACGACCTGCCATTGAATTATTTCCTCCCATTACTAAAACACTCGCATCAGGGAGTAGTAAGGCAGTACTGTGGTATAGTCGAGGTTGAATATCTGGGTTCATTAACTTCGTATCGAATCCTAAATGCTCTTCTGGTCTAGTGGGATCTTTTTGGTCATTAGGAGTCAATAATGTTGGATGATAAACCGGTAAATGATAAGGGTAGTTACCACCGTTGACCACCAAGACTTGTTTCGTTGGCAGAATTACCGCTGATTCCATTGCTCGTTTACCAAAGCGACCCAAATTAGAGGATTGTTTTACATACTCATATTGGGGATTTTTATAGTCATCGGAGCTATTTTGCAGAATGTCCTCATCAATGCGGGCTAAAAAGTCTTCATCAATCACCCATTCTCCTAAAGCCTTAGGCTCAGTCTTACTGGGTTCAGGCGCAATCCAACGTTCAACACTTGCTACAATACTTGCACCACGAATTGCATATTTACCCGGACCAAAAGAAATATCATTACTGCCAATTATACCCCCATAAAGCAGAACATCCCCGTTTTTAGAATTTGGATCGAGAGACGCTGTTCCATATACCTTAGAAACAGCTAGGCGTTTGGGTCCGGATTGAAAGGTTATACTGTAAGTTCCATCATTATCTTTTTCAAATGTGACAAAGTAACTGTTGGTACTTTTGTGAACCCTCAGCGGTGTCTTTCCTCCCCCATCTCCGGTTATCAAAAAGCGACCATCTTTAGTCGGAAATATCCGAGGGTAAAGATCGATTGAGTCCTTTATGAAGGTTTGGGAATTCATCCGCGTTTGAAAGGGACTATTCTCCAGTTGGGATATATCAATAGACTGCCACATTTTTTCTTCAGTAGTAGCGTTGGGATCGTAGATTTCCACGATGGGACTAACCCGCTCAAAATCTTTAGCCCCTAAACCGGAAAAGGTAGCAATGGCTCCATCTTTTAAGGGAACGAGAGTAGGATACCAGTGACCATCTTCTAGAAGATGGGGTTCGCTCCAAGTCTGGCTTTGCCAATCATAGATGTTAGCTTGTTTCGAACCCTGGAACACAGGCCCTATGTAATAAAATCGACTCCCACCCACAAACAACACATTTCCATTGGGGAGTTGTAAATGTCCCGAACAAAAGATATCGTTAGGTTCTCCTCCTGATTCTGCTACAGGAGAGGAAATACGCTCAAATGGAGAACGGTCGCCAAATTTTTCTCCTTTTTCTTGAAGTGCGATGGGATCGGCTAGTTGAGGATCGAAAATACTGGTATTGTCCACAACTTCACTGTTCCTGGTGTCTACCCCCTCTTTGAAGATATAAACAGCATTTTCAAAGA
>JAKQYF010000441.1 GCA_023356535.1 Trichodesmium sp. MAG_R03
TAAATCTAAATCAACCACAGCTACTCGATGACCGTGACGAGCTAATGTCAGAGCTGTTGCAACTAATGTTGTTGTGCGACCAACTCCACCTTTGAAGGAAAAAAACGAAACTATTGCTGGTTTCTGACCTTCATCTACTACTTTCTGAGGCCAAGGAGGCTCAATTTCTTTTTTATTTGTCCATGCTTGTTTAGCAACATGACGCTCTAACACATACCAACGAGGTTGACTTTCATCATCCCATTCTGCGGAAACTCTTTCTGAGCGGATAACATTTATCAAATTTTTATAACCATCTTTTTCCCCTTGTGGTAGCCAAATATCTTCGCCGTAGTAGGAACCGAGTTTATTCTTAAGGCATTTTTCTAACTCATCTAGAATAATATCTTCAAGATTTTTGTTTTCCAGAGGCTCCAGGAAAAGTCTAATCTTTCCCTGGACATCGCGAATTATAGTTATTGATTCTAGTTCGTCTTTTATAGAAGATTCCTCAAAACATTCTTGCACTTTGTTAAATGTTTCACTGAAAGTTATATTAATCATTTAAGGTTCCTTTCTAGATATCCTACCATCCAAAATTAGTCTGGGAATAATTTGGTTATAGATTTCTGCTGCTCGTTTAACTGCTTCTGTTGCCTCTAGTTCATCCCACAAGCCAGACTCAAAATAACGTCGCTCTGGGTGATCTTCAGCTAAAACTGTCCCGTTTGTCCGGGAAATTAACAGGTGAGCATCAAGAATAGGATAAATTATCCGTAATCTCTCAATACCTTTACCTTGAAGTTCTCTTAAATTGTGACCGAATTTTTCACAAGCTTCATTGTTAATATATTGCTCCACTATACTTTTAAAAGTACATTCTACCACATAACCTGCCACATAAACTGCATTATCCCAACGATGTTGGGCTAGCAGAATTTCTGCATCATATAAATGCCTTCCTGCGGCTTGAATAAATGATTCTTTCATGTTTTAATTAGCTAAGTTTCTGCCTTTTATAGTTAACAAAATATTCTCATCTGGAACTTTTTTATCTGTATAATAACCTATCGCTTTCTTTGGCACAATTTCTACTTTGGCATCTTCTGGCACCAACTCATCAGGAATGAGCACTCACTCCACTGTCTCAATACCAGAATTAATAATAGGGCTAACTACTGATGCTGAATAATTGGACAAAGTTAGACAGAGACTTGATTGTAATTTACCAATAGCGATCGCCAAAGCATTATCAACAGCAGGAGAATGAAGTTGTGGGAACAATAGGGGCAGTTGCCCGTTGATTTCGGAGCAATTTGCGGTACTTCAGGCTCAATTTTATGGCTGGCAACAATTTCGCACTAATTTAACCCTACAACTACCCTTCAGAGATTAATCGCAAAGATGGCGTTTACTTTTATCATCGGTAGTTTTAAGGTAAGCTCTCGCCCGGTTACAAGCACGGTTGAGTAGGTCGTCTAAGTCTGCGTTTAATAGCGATATTCCTGACTGGTTTTGGACAGCGATCGCTTTCCCACCAGGACTAAATTTTTCCCCGAAGAATGAATTGGTTGTGTAGAGTTTGGTTTCTTTGACAAAGATGCCATTGAGTAGATGGAGTGTTACTTTACCATTGTAGTCTTCAATAGCTAGGATATCACTTTTCGCGCTGAAACTGATATTTGTGACGCCACCACTTTTAATCCGTTTTTTCAGTTTTTGCTTCTCAACATCCCATAATATAACAGTATTATTATCACTAACTGAAGCCATCATCTTCCCGTCAGGACTAAAAGTTGCTTTCTCAACTGTATTTGTATGACCTTCAAAAGTGTGGTTCAGTCTCCCATCCAAACTCCAAAGCTTTAATGTTTTATTATCACTACCAGAGACAATTTTTGTTCCATCAGGACTAAAACTTACAGTGTTCACCTTATCTTCTTCTTCAATAGTGTTGATTAAACTACCATTTCTTTTATCCCAAATTTTAATAGTACCATCATTGCTACCAGAGACAATTTTTGTTCCATCAGGGCTAAAACTGACACTATTCACCCAAGCATTATGACCTTTGAAAGTTCTGATTAGATCACCATCAATACTCCAGAGTTTTAAAGGATATTCTGTTTGACCCCAAGCAATTGTTTTGCGGTCTGAACTGTAGTCTAGAATTCCAGAAAATTCCTCACAAAATTCAGACTTTTTAGGAGTTTTTAAATTTTTACCATCAAGCCGCCAAAATATTAAGGTGTCGCATTTAGAGCCTTCACTAATAGAAGTAATAGTATTATCCTCATATTCAAAACTAACTT
>JAKQYF010000442.1 GCA_023356535.1 Trichodesmium sp. MAG_R03
TATTGCCCTATCTTAGTTGGGCTTACAGCCAAAGAGCAAGTGTTGGTTTAATTCAAGTTGGTATTGCTCCGAACTCTATCGTATTAGATAATAACCAGTCAAATGTTACAATTAATCCTGCAGAATTACGGGCTAAAAAAATATCTGGCCAAAATATTTTGGTACCTACAATTGCCATGGGACTCGACTTAGAAAAAACTAAAAAAGGTAAAGCTACACCTTTGGCACATGGCCTTGACTTGGCTTTGAAAACTCTCCGTCATGCTTTACAACATGGGAAAAATACTGTACAAAAAGCGGTATTAGTGGTAGTTAGTGATGGTAGAGGTAATGTTCCTTTGGAAGCAAGTCATGTGGGGAAAATTAAGCTTCCTGTTGGGAAAAAAGGAGTAGAAGATGCTTTGGAAGTTGCTGGAAAAATTAGTAATTTAGCTAATCTAGAGACTATATTTCTTAATCCCCAATCTAAACAATATCCTGATTTACCATTATTATTAGCAAAAGCATTAGGGGCAAAAATTTTGTCTATTCCACCTGTGGAAAATTGGGAAATTACAAGTCACAATTAAGTCAAAGGTAAAATTGGACAGGAAATTCCAAGCATAGGAAGTACAGATATTAAAAATTAAATGTTCCCAATGCGGCTATCTAGCTCGCGATAGGTGGACCTCATTAAGGTAGATATGGTAAAAACACTATGGAAATTGCTATATTTATCAGTTATTAGTTATTAATTATCGGTTATTAGTTATTAGTTTAATGAATCCAATTCAAAAGCTCAAAAATCAAAAAAGTTCTTATCCAGGTAGATTATTGTCCCAAGGAGAATCTCCGGATAAATTACTCAATGATCAAGAATTAGAGCTGGAAAAAATTGAAGAGTTGACTGAGAATAATAAAAGCTCGCTTTCTGAGAGTTTTGGAATTAAATTAGATGGAAAATTTGATAGAAAAATTGCTTTTTTAGAAGTAGAATCTCCTACTAATAATAATAATATAATTATTCGCTGCCGTCACGGCTCGTTAAAAATAGGCGAACAATTAGATACTGACCCTATTCCAGCTCCAGAAATATCTTTTGATAAAATTATCAATGCAAATATAGAAGAAACTCCCGGTAAAATGCGGATGTTTTCTCAGAAAAATTCTCAGGCAAAAAAAATTAGGGGATGGTTGCTGAAATTACAAGAAAAATTACAAGAAAGACAACATAATTTATCTTATTTAATTATTAATGACCGTACAACTTTTGAAATTCCTTGGGAAATGTTGGAATTGAAAAATAATGATTATTTAGGAGCTTCTCTCGTTACAGTCAGATGGCAAGATATTACAAATCCAGAAGATTTAGATGACGTTAATGGCTTAATTAATTTAGAAGTTGTAGAAAAAAAATGTTGCGGTAAAATAGTAGCTTATCTGAATACTAAAGATTTACCCAGCGTCGAGCAAGAAAAGGAAATTCTAGAAGTTTTTAATCCGACTATTTATCACAATGTACGAAATTTTTTTGATGATTTAGATCAAGTTAATTCAGAGGTTAGTTTAGTTTTTATCGCCAGTCATGGTTTTTTTAAGCAGAATTTATCTGAAAGTAAATTAGGAGAAGAAGATGAGACACAACAAATATCTGTATATGATTTATATGAATATGATTTTAATTTTTTCAAAAAAGGTTCAATTGTTTTTATGAATGCTTGTAACTCTGGACGTTTACAACAAAATGATACTTTAAAAATTATTGATACTAACCCTACAATAGGACAAGAATATCCCATAGGGTTTTCTACATTTTTCTTAGAAAAAGGAGCTGAGGGAGTCATAGGAACATTATGTAAAGTTAATGATGAATATGCAGCTAAAATTTCTCATAATTTCTTTCAAGAATATCAAAAATCTCCCCATCTTTCTGTAGCTACAATTTTAAAAAATCTCCGACAGAAAGCGGCTAATGAATATCAAGGTCAGAAAAGTAATTATGAGAATAAATATTTATTTATTTTTACCTTTATGTATATTTATTATGGCAACCCTATGGCTAAATTGGAGCTTATGTAAAAAGAAGGTGGTTAAATATCAGCTTTTTTTAATTGTCTGTTATCAGTTATCTGTTTTTTCAATGACTTTTGCTAAGAATATACATAATTATTCTCACTTTTGACTTCTGACTTCTGACTTCCCCAAAAATATGAATGAAACTCAACAACTACCTATATCAATTCAACCTATAATTAACTATCCCCATTCGGCAGAAGTGGGTAAAACTTATTTGATGGAAATTGATATTA
>JAKQYF010000443.1 GCA_023356535.1 Trichodesmium sp. MAG_R03
ACGAAGCAAATCAAGTTGAACCTATTTTGGGAGGAGATTTAATTGAGAAGTTGTGTATTGTTCAGAATTTACCTCATTTAATTTTTCTTTGTTCTTGCTCTAGTGCTAACTATTGTGGGGGGCTGGCTCAAGGTCTAATTCAAACATTAGCAACTCCTACAGTTGTCGCGATGACAGACTCAGTTACTATCAAAACAGCCACGGAGTTAGCCCATAACTTTTATCCTCGGTTACTTAAATCTGGAGAAGTTGATGTCGCTTTACAACAAGCGGCAGCACCTTTGGCTGAACGATATGATATCACAATTCCCGCTTTATTTAGTAGCAGATTAGATAATCAGTTTCTTTTTATTTCTCCAAGTGTCAAAGAAACAGTTGATAATTCTCCAAATGGCAAAAATAATCTAGAAGAGCAGTTTAAAAAAGAACAATATCGCCAAGCATTAAAGCAAATTATCTATAGATATGATGAAAATTCTAACCCTCGGATTTATGCAATTAATCGAACTAATCGCAAAGATTTGAATGAATTGCAAAAAAAACTCGAAATATCTCTAGAGGAAGCTAATGTTATTGAAACTGAGATTGTAAGGAATTGTTATCGTGAAGAAGTTGAGAAATTTATTTATAAAGATTATGGAGATAGTAACCGCCAGATTCACCCTATCAGTCGTGAAGCTTTGAATGAATTACAAAAAAAGCTAGAAATATCTCCAAAGGAAGCTGATGTTATTGAGGTTGAGGTTTGGAATACCTGCTTGAATTATGAAGAAAAATTAGAGCGGTATAAACAAATGTTAACAGATACAATCCAAAAAGAGGAGACTTTAAATGAGAAACTTCGTGGAAAGTTAAAAAATTTTCAAAATGCTTTAGGGCTTGAGTATCAAAGTGTAGCTCTAGCATACACAAGTCTTGGTAATTATTTCTATAAACAAGATAAACTGGAAGTAGGAGTTACTCTTTTGCAAGAAGCAATTAATATGAACACTAATATTGCAGAGGCTTATATTAGCTTAGGAGTTATTTTATATCAGCAAGGAAAGCATAAACAAGGAATTAGCAATTTAAAAAAGGCGGAGGATTTACTTAAACAGCAAGGTATGAGCGAAGAAGCTGAAAAAATAAAGCAATTTTATCAAAAATCAAGGCACAGAAAAATTTTCTTTCTACCCTGAAGTCAACTTTTTTACAACAAAAAGGTTGAGTTGGAAAACTTCATGGCTTATTTTTCTTTGATATTAGTATTTTCCTCTATAGCTTCCTGACTTGCTTGAGTTACAATTATTTCCATCTGTGTTGCCGAGATCAAAACAATAGTTGTGTAACCTGTTTGCTTGAGTACCTCTACAATAGCAGCTTCCTTTGCAGCTTCTTTAGCCAAAATTTCCATAGATTCACTATGAATATCGTTTAACATAGCTTCTTGAACTGCTTTTTGAGCAGCTTTGTCCACAGCTTCCTGAATCGCAAGTTTTCTACCACTTTCTAATTCATCGTAGTAAATTACATTCTTATTAGGAATAACAACAAGAGTTGAAGGTTCAAGTATAAGTTCATATAAATATTTTTCAGGTAAAATATCTTCATTAAGTATTAAATAATTGTCTATCTTTTTGACTAGAAAAGTATTACTTTTATATAGCTTAATATTAATTTTCTCATCAGGAAGAAGTCCACCTTTAATAATTAGATTGTCTGTATTTCTTATGATTTCACCTCCATAATCAACATCTTTTAATTTTATAATTTTAATTCCATTTGGAAGTGTTTGGACATTATCTGCTGTTGAAATAATTTTAATTAAATCTTTTCCATAATCAGTAGTACGTGTGATAGTATGTGTGGATGGTGGATCAAATTGACGTAGCCTTGGTATATCAATGTCGGAAATTCTTTTTATAATCCTTCCACAAGAAGAAAATCTACTCACCATAACTACTAGAATTACAGACATAAGTTGGAGATTTAGTTTTGATTTAGGTTTATTTTGTTTGTTCATAATTCATAAATGTTTAGATTAACTTAATATGTTTATATATGAAAGTCTGGCTATTCACAAGTTGTTCACTTTCCTTAAGATTAAAAATTATGATGTTTTTTTATCTCTCATTTAAAATAATTAAACTATTTTCTTATATCATGTATGGGCAATCAGCAATAAAAAAAATTTTTATCTTTAAACTTTTCTTTTCCTTCTGCTGTCCTTCCTCATAAAGTGTCACTATTTAACTGGATATGATATTAGTATCTTAAT
>JAKQYF010000444.1 GCA_023356535.1 Trichodesmium sp. MAG_R03
ATTCCTAGGATGTTCATAATCTATAAATTTTTTCCTCTCATAGGGCCTTTTATCTAGTTTTGGCCAAAATTTAACTAAAACATCTTCAGATTATAGTTAATTACAGTATAGTCATCTAGCCAACTTTGAAAATTTTTGACACTGCATATTTTGAGATTTTTGACAATAAAATTTATTCAAACTTAACAGGAACAAGCAAAATATGAGACCTAAATCATTAATATTAGTCAGGACTTACGCAAATTCACCTTAAAAACGCCATATGTAGCGGCAAATGGCATTTGCCCTCACGCTCATGTAGTGCCCGTGCGTAAGTTCTGATTAGTTTTACTAATATTTAATATTAATGATTATATATCTTATTCTTAATATTGTAATTTTAACGGTTATGTGTTATTAAAATATTATGAGGACTTACGCAGCACCGCTATATATGGCGCATAAATTTGTCATTTTCCCAAAATTGCCATTACAATTAGTGCCGTTGCGTAAGTCCTGATTATAAAGACTTAATAATTCAGGGTATAATAATGAAAACTAAACTATCTATTTTTTCATTGACTATCACAGCAGCTTTAATCTCTAATATGCCGGCTCTTGCTATTACTCTGTTTAGCGAACAAGGTATTTCATTCGACGAAAATACCAAAGTGGAATTGGAATTCATGAGATCAAATGGTTACTGGCGTGCAGAATTTGGTGTGTTGAACTTAACAACTAATGTAAAAACAATGTTGTTAACAGAAGATTTGAATAAGGATCCTGGTATTAGCGGCAATTTTGGAACACCTGGTATTGCAGTTATTGATTCAATAGCTAGTTACAAATTTGAAGCTAACAATGATTATACATTTTTTTTAGATAGCTATGAAGACAATACCTTGAAGGTCTCTAATTATTCTACAACTGATAAAAACCCAGATTGGTATAATAGTCTAACAGCTACAGGAAAAGGAACCAGAGGTGACGGATATGTAGAGATTACAAACAACACCTATAAAGATTCTGTTAATAGTACAGTTGTTCCCGGTAGGCAAAGAGCTTTGTTCTTAGGCAACCTATCTAATGGTGTTGAGATATTATTGGATGACAGCACGCCCTGGGGTGAAAATAAATTTGATGCTTTCGTAGTTGTAGCGAAATCTGTTCCAGAACCAGGAATATTGCCTGGTTTAGGTTTGTTAGCTGGTGGAATATTCTTATCTAGCTCTTGTAAAAAGCAAAATAAGAAGAGGTAATTATTAGCAGACTTAATAGACATCTCCAAAAATGACGATTTCGATTTTGGGAAGGCGGTAGGGTTGAAGAACCTTTTTTGAAGATGTTTAATGTAAGCATTCAGCGGTCAGCTATGCTCCTCATAGGAGCTTTGTTAACAGCTATGAATTATTAACCGGACTTACGCCAAGGTACTAATTGTAGTGTAAATATCTGAAATCATCACTAAAAATACACCATATCTCGCTGTGCTGCGCAAGTTATGATTAACTCATTATCTGGGAAGCAGGAATTAATCCCTAAGGAATGAGGATTTATTGACCTCCAGATTTCCTGTACAGGAACCTTTTAGTACAATACTCAAGCGCCAATATTTGTGGATTATATTTGATCCTCATTCCTAATATTAAACCACCACAAAATTAACCAACTTTCCAGGAACTACAATCACTTTCTTAATTTCCTTGCCTGCCAAATTGCGTTGCGCTATATTTGACTCCCGTGCCAACTGTTCCAAAGCTTCCTTATCTGCTTTTGCTGGCACCTGAATAGTTCCCCTAGTCTTACCCTTAATCTGAATTACCAATGTAATCTCATCTACCACTAAAGCTTCTGGGTCTAATTTCGGCCAAGGATGAGTATGCACTGAACCAAAATTACCAGCAATTTGCCATAATTCCTCAGTCAGATGTGGTGCAAATGGTGCCAACAACAACAGCAAAGTTTCCAAACCTTCAGCATAAATAGTAGAATCTTTGCAACCAGCATCACCGAGAGCATTACTCAATTTCATCATCTCAGAAACAGCAGTATTAAATTGATAATCTCCATCTAAATCTTCCGTTACTTCCTTGATAGCAGTATGCACTGCACGTCGCAGATCTTTCTCTGCTTTAGTTAACTCCCCATCAAACTTACTTTTGATCCAAGTCAAAACTTTCTGCAAATCATCCTTAGTCTCTTGTTGAGTTTCAGAATAATTGAACTTAGCTTCTATTGCTACCAACACATCCTCAACAGGATAAACTTTCACCA
>JAKQYF010000445.1 GCA_023356535.1 Trichodesmium sp. MAG_R03
ACCTGTTATTATTTCTGATTTTTTAACAAGATTTTCTGGTCAGGGATTAAATCAACAAGCTAAAATATTTAAGACTTTAAGTAAGAAAAATCCAGGTAGTAGACCTTTAAGGGTAAAAAGCTTAATGCTTCAAGAACAAGTGATTAATCAAATAGGGGAGTGAGAAAAGATTTATGCCTAGTGAATTTCAGCATTGTCTAGAACAGATAAAAGTTTTAAAATGCAAAGATATTCAAGATATTAAGAAAGAAATAATCAACGAACTTTTGCAAGTTTATGCCAACAATACTACGCTGTTTTTAACTATCATAAAGCGGGGAGGATTTCCTACTTATCAGTTAAGAGAAAAGGAAGCTCTAGATACTATTATAGAAGATTTTTTCGACCAATGTACTGGTCTAAATAGAGATGAATTATATAAAATTTTTAGTGAGTTATATGATAGAAATAAAGGTATTAATTTGCTAAAAGAAATTAGAGATACACTTGTACAATTTAAAGATCAAAGTACTAAGACTCCTACATATACACCATCACCATACATATCATTACCACCAATATCATCTCCTCCTATAGAATTGCCTATTTATCTGCGGGAAGAAGAAATAGAATTTCCTACTTCTGTGCCAGAAAGAGAACCAGGAAAAAACACTATTTTAGACCTAGAAATTTATGGCAAATTAGAAGAATATCTAAAAAATGAACAGTGGAAAGAAGCTGATTTAGAAACAATGGAGATATTAATAGAAATTGCTGACAGTATTGAAAGTCCTAACCAACTTATGAAGGATCGTGATGTAATAACATGGTTAGAGCTTAAAGATATTGACAAAATACCTGATGAAGCCTTAAAAACCATAGATAAACTCTGGGTAAAATACAGTAAAGGTCATTTTGGCTTCAGTGTTCAAGCAAAAATCTGGACAGAGAGAGAATGTCAGGGAAAGCAGGGGGAATTCAATTTTATAATTTACCAAAATAAATTTGCTAAAAGTATAGGTTGGTATGACGGGAGAAAATGGATCAACAGGTATGATAATTTTGATTTTTCTGGAGATGCAAAACGAGGACATCTTCCTTCTTTAAGCTTTCCAAATCAAAAGATTAGAGAAATAATGTGGAGCAGGTGGAAAGAAACTTTTGAACGTTTTTTCCCCCGTTTATTTCACTTGTAGATTAACCTTATAAAATGAAGAGCAAAAAAATCAAATATCAGCTAATGTTCAGAAAATTAGCCATCTCTCTGATTTTGGCTACTATTACTCCTTTAATTTGGGCAAATAAATCTCAAACACAGACATTGGTAGAGGATAATTTTATAGTATTTCCAAGTGAAGATACTACTCCATCAAAGACTTTAAATATAAATTCCTCAACCCTAATCACTCAAAAACTCAGAAACTTTTCAAAATTGTATTCTCAACCCATAATTATAGCACAATTTACTGTGGAAACTATAATACCAATTTTGGTAATTGTTATTATAGGTGCTGTTGTCCTAATTTTCTTTATTTGGAAAGCTAAACTGTTTCTTTTGATTGGAAAAGATGAAGTTGGAATTGTTGATAAAAAATGGGATTTTAATCTTTCTCTTCGCCTTCCTCCAGGTCGAATTATTGCTTTGAATGGAGAACCAGGTATTCAAGCTAAAATTCTCGAACCAGGACCACATTTTGGATATTTTTCGTGGCAATATACTATTACTAAAGTACCAGTTATCACGATTAGTAAAGAAGAAATCGGATTAGTGGAAGCTAGAGATGGCCTTCCCCTTGAACCAGGACAAAACTTTGCAAAAATAGTAGATTGTAATAACTTTCAAGATATAAAAGCCTTTTTTGATAATGAAGGTCAAATTGGCAAACAACGAGCAATTTTAACTAATGGTACTTATCGAATTAATACAGAAATTTTTAGATGTCACCAAGTTTCAGTTACTAGAATTGAAGCCCATCAAATAGGTTTAGTAGAAGCCCTAGATGGCTCTCCTTTAAAACCAGGTAAAAATTTTGGTCGAACAGTTAATTGCAAGGATTTTCAGGATACACAAGCTTTCTTTGATAATGGGGGTCAAGTAGGCAAACAAATAGATATTTTACCCCCAGGAACTTACAAAATTAATACCGATATATTTAAGATTGTTCCAGTTCAACAACTTTTAATTGGAACAGAAGAAATAGGCTTAGTAGAAGCTCAAGATGGAGTCTCTTTAAACCCAGGAGAAAGTTTTGG
>JAKQYF010000446.1 GCA_023356535.1 Trichodesmium sp. MAG_R03
TGGTTTGTTTAGTAATTTTTGAATATTATACTTTCTTGTTTTATGATTGGAGAAATCTACTAACAAGGTGTAGTTATCTATTACTTGAGCTGATTTGATTTTGGGATAAAGCATAATTTTGATTTGATAATTTATTTTAATGGTGGTAATTTTCTAAATTCTTGGGTATTCCAAATTTGCAATAATTCTGTTTGATATATTGATGCCTATTCAATTACCATTTTTGTTGCTCTATTTGGTAAATCACCTTCAATAATTTCCCAGGTTTCTAGATTAAATAGAGCGTTATATTTTCCATAAATTGCATGAAAATGAGGAGGAGGATGATCTGCAAAAAATAATAATTTTGATAATTCCATAAAATCTGGAAACTTCAGGCATTGGTTTGATTCTCAAAAGTAAATTCCCAAAAAGAATTATATTATTACTTGCTCATAAATTACCATAACCAAGCCAAAAACATGGCTTGGTTATGGTTAAATCTAGATCAGAAATTACCATTAGGTTATGAAATCTTTCCTTGGGGAGAATTAACTTCCAAGGAAAGAACAATTCTTGAAAAATCACTTTGGTATCCAGATATTTTATCCCCTTTCACTGAAGAGGATATTATTGAACCAATCAGTAGTTTGGGTTTAAGATACAATCATCAAGTAGTAGGTTGGATGATTACTCATCGAATCTCAAAGAATACCATTCGTTACACTATACTTTTTGTTAAAGAAGAACTGCAATCTATTGGTAGAGGAATTGCTCTTATTGCACGAGCAATTAAATTACCATATAATGATCCTGAAATTAATCAAGGTACTTTTGCTCTTTTGATTAATAATGAAAAAATGGCTAAGTTTGCCGAAAGAAGATTAAAACCTTATTTAGCTTCTTTTCGTCAATCTTTTATTAGTAGTAAGTTAATGTAAAATAAATTCCAAATAAATTCCTAGTTGTTCCTTTTTTCTCTCGGTTGTTGGTACCTGTTGAAGCACGAGCGAGCGCGAATTTGATACATCCACCACGGCGCGAATGTCGGGGAAAACGAATGTGTTTGGACTTTAGAAACTCCTCTCGGTTTCTGGTAGAAGCACTCTTTTCTTCTGCCTTCAGAGCGATCGCCCCCACAACGTCCCACGTCCCACATTCACCCCTCCTAGTTGTTCTTTTTTCTCTCTTACTCTTGACTTTTGACTTGAAATGAATTGTGCCAAGAAAACCTCGGAATTTCCAAATTGGACACTCTTGGAATTTCCAAATTGTAAACTCTTATCACATTACGACTCGTTGTAATAACCGCGAATTTAAACTATCACGGCACGAATGTCGGGAAGTGTTTCTTTATGCAATAAAAAAGGTTAGCACCAAATACAATTTTTCAAGATGTCCAATCATGTTCATAAGTTATTTCCCAACAACTAGCATTGTTGAAGGTGGTGGGACTTGGACTTAGAAACCGGGTTTGCTGGTAGAAACCGGGTTTCTTCTTTCGAGTGTCTTGTTGGTATTCCCAAAAAAAACAAAAGACCCCAAAAACTAGTGCCACCAGAGGGTATCTTAAGGGGTGATTTAGGGGTGCCTGGTTAATTTATGAAAATATTAGCGATCGCCTTATTACTTTTTATCACTAAAAAATCTAGGCTGGTGCGCGGAGGGAGCGATCGCCTCCACCATTCCTCTCGTCCCACATTTACCGCTCCTAGTTGTTCTTTTTTCTCTCTTACTCTTGACTTTTTGCAACACCTACAGCAGCAACAACCTCGCACGACTAAACCTCCGACTACCGACTCTAAATTAAGTTCATCAAGTTCCTCGTAATCGTAGTAGTAGTGCTTTTGGGGCGTTACCTTTTGTTTTGGTTGGTTGGCGTTTTTGAGTTCATGTTCGGCTGTGATGGTCATTTCGTTTGCGTTCATTGTTCGTTTATGGTCTGGTTCAATTTCGTTTGCGTTCATGGTCAACTCCCTTTGTTTTTTTTGTTAATTGATTATTGCTCAATTTTAGCATTTCTTTTGCACTTTTTTCTTTTATTTTGACATTTTAAGTTTTGTTTAAGTTATGACAATATAAGTTTTTCTTATTCGTTCTGTTAAAGTTTTGTTTAACAGGACTTACGCAAAGACACTATATATAGCGCATGACAATTTCGACGAACTTCACTATAGTCATGTGCGATCGCCTAACTATTTTTATTCAAAAACCTTTAGTTTTTCAAGTCAAATAA
>JAKQYF010000447.1 GCA_023356535.1 Trichodesmium sp. MAG_R03
ATAAACACCTCTCCCTATATAATTTTCTGATAGTCGCCAATATTTTCTATCTCCTTGGGGTTGTTTAGGAGTAGTTTTCAGTATTTCTAATTCCTGATTAATTGCAACTTCAAAAGAGCGGTCTTCCCAGTTTAATCTCTGCCAATGATGGTATTGAGAAAAAGCTCTATCTACTGGATTTCTTAAAATTACCAATAGTTTAATATTAGGCAGTAAACGATAGATTCTTTCTGGAGCTTTATCAGTTACTAAATAACTAGGAGTAGCTTCCCCAGTAATCAAATTTTGCGACTTAGGAATGGGAGGAAAATGAGCCAGATACCAATCTATTCCTTGATGAAATTTGAATGACCAAAAATGGGTTTCTTTCTTAATAGCTGGTAAAACTTGGGGATGTTGACTAATGTAACTTGCTAAAGAAGTCGTACCGCTTTTTTGAGAACCAATAATAATAAAATTAGGACTAGGCATATTATTAAAATGCCAATAATTTTCGACAAAGGCAGGATTAAATTTGTGAGTATTATTATAACAAGCTTTTTTATAGCTAATAATTGCTTCTTTAATATCTCCTTTTTCTGTAAAAATTTCCCCTAGATTAAGATGACACAAAAAACTATTTGCCTCTTTTCTAGTGGCATCTTGATATAAATTTAATACTTCCTCAAGCCGACTTTTTAGTCAGTGTTCCCATAAAACTGAATGATAGGAAAACCAGGAAGGTTCTGGTCTAAGTTTAACAGCTTCTAAGTAAGCAATAATAGCTTCCCCTTTTTGAGAATTATACAAAAACGCATCAGCTAAATTATAGTATACACCAGAGAAATTTGGGTTAATAATAATTGCTTGTTGGTAAGCAGCGATCGCTTCATCCCATTTTTGTTGTTTAGTATATATATTACCTAAACTATAGTAACCCCAAAATAAATTTGGATTGATTTCTATAGCTTTTTCGTAACAGGATATTGCCACATCTAGCTTACCCATTTTTTCCCAAACATCTCCTAATTTTTTGTGGAATAAATGATTTTCTGGTTTTAATTCTATACCATGACTATAAGCTGAGATTGCTAACTCATATTGTCCCTGTTTTTGCAAAACTTCCCCGAGTAAGTAGTAACATCTAGGATTTTTAGCATCTATCTTGATTCCTTGGTGTAAAACTATTAATGCTGACTCTAATTCCCCATTTTCCGCCAATAATTCTCCTAAATTTTGATATCCTGCTAACAAATTAGGATTAATTTTAACAGCATTACGGTAACAGTTAATTGCTGCATCTATTTTGTTTAATTCTAATAATTTATTTCCTATATTCAAGTGCTCTGTAGCTGTAGCTAATTCCGGTTCTAGGATAAGTGCTTTATAAGTATATTCTGTTGCTAATTCTTCTTTTTCAGTACACTGGTAGACTTTCGCTAAATTCCGATAAACTCTCGTTAAGTTAGGTTTAATTATAGATAGCTTTTTGATAATAAAAAATTGCTTTTTCCCAATCCATTTGTTTAGCGTACATACTACCAAGATTAGCATGGGCTTCAGCAAAATCTGGAAATATTGTGATGGCTTTAATATAATAATTCTTGGCTGCCTCTATATCTCCTTTTGCCTGGAAAACATTGCCTAGAGTTTTGCAAGCCGGTGCAAATTCTGGTTGGCTATTTAGTGCTTTTAAACAAGCTGCATAAGCTTCATCCAATTTTCCTTGGGCTAAATTATCTTCTGCTAGTTTATTAAAATTAATAGCTACTGTTTCTATTTTTTCATTATTAGACATATATAATTTTGCTCCGGTTATTTTTAACTTGCTTCACTCAAAGGAAGTAGGGTATAAAAATACTAATATCACAATTCCTGACTACAATATTCGCCATAAGTATTTTAAGCCTGTAGTTTCAGCCAGAGGCATTAATCACTGAAATTACCTTCTTATTTAAGATTATAATTTGTGTTTATTTCTCCATTTTTCTGCTGCTGCGCTGTCACCTAGCTGCTCAAAAACATAAGCTATTTTTTCATAAGCTTTATCATAGTCTGGTTTAATTTGTATTGCTTGTCTAAAACATTCCACAGCATCAGACCACTTTTTTTGTTTAATATGTACTTCTCCTAATGATGCATATAACCAACAAGAATTAGAATTAATTTCTATAGCTTTTCGATAACTAATAATAGCCTCATCTAATTTCCCAAGCTCCTGCAAAG
>JAKQYF010000448.1 GCA_023356535.1 Trichodesmium sp. MAG_R03
TTGAGGAATTTAATTGAATTATTAGATGATAAAATTATAGATAAAGTATCTTATCAAGATATTACTACAACAGAAGAGTTGCGCAAACAATGCGAAACACTACTAACAGAGATTATTCTTTTTAGATACACAGGGGACCGTTTACTATATGAGCTAAACAAAAAGCAATAAAGTAGACAATATAATCTACGTTGCTATTAGTATTTAGATATATCTCAAAGCAAGGGATGTTGAGATCATAAAAGTTTCATAACCTCTTATGAATAGGCGTATTGATTAACTTTAGGATACTTACAAAAACTTATGGGTTTAATTTGCTATCAAGTCCGTCATGGATATTTGTATCATTTTGATAAAGATAACACAATAGGTGCATCTTTAGCCCACTATGGAGAGTGGGCTGAAGCAGAAATCTACCTTTTAAGCAAAATACTGCAAAAGGGAGATGTAGTCTTGGACATTGGGGCTAATGTTGGCACTCATGCTCTAGGGTTTGCAAGGCTCGTAACACTTGAGGGTAGAGTGATTGCATTCGATGCACAACAAAATATATTTCAAATTTTGTCTACAAACATGATTGTAAATCAAATGTACAACGTGCAGTGCCTAAACGTGATGATGGGAGCTGAAATTGGTATACGTCACATTCCTGCATCTTCGATTACAGATGCCACTAACTTTGGGGCTATGTCTTTTTTGGAATACAAAAATAGTAATTCGCAAGCTCTAAGTCCGATAAATATCAATCGTCTTTTACCAATTACCATGATTACTGTGGATAGCTTGTCTCTCGAACGTTGTGCTCTTATTAAGGTAGATGTTGAAGGGATGGAATTAGATGTCTTCCAAGGAGCTGTAAAAACAATTGAGCGATGCAGACCAACAATTTATTTTGAGCAAACTGGCGAAAAAAACCTTGCAGAGATTTTAACCTTTTTTAGGGATTGTAAATATGGACTATTTTGGCACGTATCCAACCCTTTTAATGCAGCTAACTTTAATAATAATCCTAACAATATCTTTGGCGGAACTTGCGAAACTAATATTATTGCTTTACCAAAGGAACGCATTGAACAAGCAACTAAGCTGGGAGTAGAAGCTGATCCCTTAATGGAACCAGTTTTTACACCACCTATTCCCTCTCTAGCTATTCAAGGGTGGAATCTACCTCAAGATGCCTATAAAGACCTTGAACAAACAAAAAAGCAGTTGCTCATTACAGATAGTAACTATGTTCCTTCCGAGCAGTTGGAAAAGCTTCAACGTGAGTATAATGACCTGAGAGAAGATCGAATTAAAGCACAAGAGATAATGGAAAATCAGGCAAGGGAAATCGCTAGATTGAACAGTCTAGTTAATAAACTTTAGGCTGAAACCAGTAATCTGTGAACGCTTAGGCGGTCAACCATTACTTGCAATGTCTAATTAGGGTTTGCTGAAAAAGTCTTTTTAAGAAGTAGGGGAGTTGGTAGGGACGTTGCATGCAACGTCCCTACATAAGAACAGGGAATGTATAGAGGAGGTAGTCAGATATATTTGTCATTTGTCCCTTGATTTTTTCTGGCATGGGATTTCCCGAAATCCTAGCTTTTTCAGCTTATACCACCAAAAAGCCAGTACTTTTTGCCACCAAAATAAGGATATTGCCTTTATATGTCAATGCTTTTATAACTAATCAGCAAGCCCTAATTAACCAGATTCTATATAATTCCCTGATCTAGACTAACTTTCAAATATTTTTCTGCCCAGAAAATGTGTAAGTCCCACTAACTCTTAAGTCCTAATTTACAGCAATTTGCGTGGATGGTGAGGTATATTAGAATATTAATCTCTCTTCTCTATTTGCTAAAAAGTGATCAAACTTTGTACCTCACGAGCCTCCGAAACTGTTGTAAGTATTATTGTGTAATTCTCATCAAAGAAATTACATTCCAACTATATCCCAAGGTACAGGAAAAGCTCCGGGGTCTACTATGCTATCACGTGTGCCGTCATCATTCATCAACCAAACCCTGGTACCTCCATTATTTTCATTATGCCAGAGAATGTCTGCGACTCCATCATCATTGAAATTTCCGACTCCGGCTACATCCCAAGTTACAGGAAAACCTCCGGGGTTTACTATACTATCACGTGTGCCGTCATCATTCATCAACCAAACCCTGGTACCTCCATTATTTTCAT
>JAKQYF010000449.1 GCA_023356535.1 Trichodesmium sp. MAG_R03
TCATAAAACCGCCAGCCGTAGTGGTACCAATCCAGGCCGAATTCGTCTTCGAGTTCCTTCCCGTTGTAGGTGAATGTATTTCCATCGGCACCATTGGCAATGTAACTCAAACCTGGCATTTTTACCCCGAACGGGTAGTCCTACAGGGTTGCATTCACATAGTCGGAGCTTTTTTTTGGGGTGCAGGAAAAACCGTTACCCTCTCGCGTTCTCAAAGGCAAAACATTGGGATAAAAACTATGTACCTCATATCCTAGCATTCCTTAAAGTCGATAATCGCCTTTTCAAAGGCAAGCAATCTTTGCAACTGGTGCGTTGGTTTATAGCTTGCCCATGATCAACGAATCACTCCCTACAGATTCTGGATATCCGATGGGGGATGCCTTCGGCAATTGTCCAGAATGACCACAAGATTGTTTTTGGTCTATTTTTAGAACCACCAAACTTAAAGCTCTTTAGTAGCTCCAAGCAAAAAGCATCCCAAATCCTTGGGAAGCTAGCCTGCCTACCAGCACAAACAGGTTTTTTAAGCACATGCCTAGACTAGGTGGGGATAAACAAAAAGGCACAAGACAGGAGCCTTGCGCCAGTTTTTTTCTTTCATATGCTTGCGCCAGATTGGGGGTAAACATAGTGGAATCATTGATCAAGGATTACTTTATCATCTCTTATCACAAAACTATCTAGTAATTTTTGCTGAGGATAAATTGGATCAAAAATATTTACAAATACATAGATATTGTATTTATCAACTTCGATTCCTTCATGTGATATTTTAAGGAAATCTATGTTTCCATCATTACCTATATCAGTTATTAAGTAAGGGGAACCAAAACGACTCCAACTACTAAATTTTGATTTAATGATACCTTCATCACAGAGAAACAAATTCATGATATATATATCACTAAATGATCCAGATCTTAATATTCCTATTCCTCTACCTAGGAAGAGTAAATATTGTTTTTCTTTGTAATTTATTTGATGAACCGTTAGATCATCTGGATCAACATCATATGGTACACCTTCATTGGATTCAGAATAAAATCTAAATTTTTGATCGTCAAAAAGTATATTAGTACTGACTAGTTTGTTTCCTGAAAAGCTTCTTTCAATAGAAATATTTTCAAAGCCTAATAGTTCACTACCTGTTTGAAAGACCCAGTATAATGTGTCATCAGACATACCAAAAATACTTATCTGTTCGAATTTTCCAGAAATTTCTGAATATTCTAGCTGATCTGAATTATTGTATTTTTCATATACCAATTCATTTACATTACTATAATTTGTTTGTGAACATACGTTGGTAGCTATATCAAAAGAAATCATAAAAATTATTGAAATAAATCTCATTTTAGTATCCTTGCTTATTTCCTGTTGCTTTCATGTAGTCAGATCCCAGTTTCCAAAAAATAGTTCCTCCATGAGCTGAAGTAGAAACATATCTATATGTCCACCTACCTCTGACCGATAAATTTGCTCCTTTTGCATCTTTCCAATAATGAATTCCATTTACCGATACTTCATTGACTTTATAAATATTGTGAGCTGAATTTGAGTAAATAAAACCCTGCTGTCTAATTCTATGTTTTGAATTTGTCCCAAAATCAGCTCCATCCCACCAGTACGCGCCTTTCGAATAATCTGTCCCTCCCGAAACCGCATTTATTGTAGCTTTCATAGCCATTTTCATTCCTGTACTTACAGATCTATCCTGCAAACTCGATTTCATATAATTATTATATCGTATATTTCCGTCAGTTTGAGCATATGCAGGCCTTGAAATACCTTCTTCTGAAAGCCTAAATAACACTGATGCAATTCCTGCCATTTCTTTATAAATATTACTAGTAGATGATTCTCCATAAGATGTTGCCGCTATATTTACCAAAGCAGAATGAGAACCGATATACTGAGCTTGGGCTACACTAGCAAAGGCTAATCCTTCCAACCTAGCAGATTTGGCAAGTTCGAAGCTTTCTTTTGTAGTTACATATGCTCTATCATCTTCTATATTATCATGACCAAGGTAATTTCCTTCTTTATCATAATAATCACCTTCTTTCCCATCGGGATCAACAAAAACAAGTGGACTATTACCAACATAGGTATATGGACTTGTATATTGATCTACTGGATCGGCAACCCACCA
>JAKQYF010000045.1 GCA_023356535.1 Trichodesmium sp. MAG_R03
GGTTACGAACAGCTATTTCTCAGGTGCTCACACAACCGTCATATAAGCAAAATGCTTTGAGATTACAGAAAGCAATTAAACGAGCAGGTGGAGTCACTCGTGCTGCTGATATTATTGAACGGGCAGTATCAACAGGTAAGCCAGTCTTAACAGAAACTAGGACTAACCCATAAACCCTATTAGTAGGGTGTGTTTTGCTGACGCCAAGCGGAGCGAACGCTTCGCGACTTGAATTGCGCCCTTCGTAACGCACCAAGGTTCTATATATATTACCCTGGTGTAAGTCCTGATGGTATTAGAGTAGAAATCATTCTTTTAAAGCCACATTTTTCAACTAAACGTGCTACTACCTAAGGTAAAAGTTGCTGAATCATTCTTTCTGCTTGAGAAGCATAACTACCACCAAATAGATTAAAATGATTCAAAATATGATATAGATTATAAATGGTTTTACGCTGTTTGTAGCCATTATCTAAAGGCCAAACTTCATTATAACCACGATAAAAAGCAATAGGAAAACCACCAAATAATTCTGTCATCGCAATATCAACTTCACGATCGCCCCAATAAGTCGCTGGGTCAAAAATGATCGGTTCTCCATCCACAGTAACTGAAGCATTTCCCCCCCACAAGTCACCATGAACTAGAGAAGGTTGTGGTTGATGACCTGCTAATAATTCTGGAAGAATTTTCAGCAGGCGATCGCTATGGCTAAAACTCACACCCCTACCCTTTGCTAACTTGAGCTGATAACCAATACGATGTTGTACCCAAAATTCTGCCCAGTCTGCACACCAAGTATTAATCTGAAGTGTAGAACCAATAGTATTATTAATATCCCAACCAAATTCATTCTTTCCTTTATGGCGATGCAAAGCAGCTAAGTTACGCCCCATCTCTTCCCAAGATTTATCGTTACTGCGATCGCCTAAGTCTAACCATTCCAATACTATATAACAATTATTTCGTTCCGTTCCATAACAGAAAGGTTTAGGAACTCGAATAGTCTGAGTTTCCCACATTTGCTTTAACCCCAATGCTTCTGCTCGAAACATTTCCACTAGGGAAGCTTGATTAATTTTGACAAAATAGCTACGAGTGCCATCGGTCAGTTTATAGCCAGCGTTGATACAACCTCCTCCAACTGAACGATGGTCAGTGACTTCAAAATTTTTGACCGTTACTTGGGTGATATGTTCGGCGATTTTTTTCCACATAATATATAGGTATTAATTTTGAGACAAAACTGATCTATTTTTACCAGGTATCTAATAATTAACATTAACAGAACTTACCCAAACTAACCAAGAAACTAGGTTTATTGCCCTAATTATTGTTGTTAAAACGACGAAATTGCATAAGTCGTAATTAATACATGAGAATTAGTATAATCTTAAGATTTACGCAGTACTGCTATATATAGTGTATAATTCTAGCATTACTCTAGATATTGTCACTACAATTAGTGCCGTTGCGTAAGTCCTGAGCCTACCAAACTTCAATAGGACTTACCCATGAACGCTATTTGTAGGGTTTGTTTTGCTAACGCCAAGCGGAGCGAACGCTTCGCGACATGAATTGCGCATTTCGTAACGGACCAAGGCTCTATATATAGTACCTTGGCCTAAGTCCTTTTCAAATATAGTTATCTTGTTTCTTTAGTCTACCTTGTGATACATTGATCAAATCACGATAAACTATAACAATTAATTTTCCAAATATATAGTCAAGAAATTTATTATGCCAAGAAAAACTAAAAAAATGCCTACCTCTAGTCCTCTATCTAAAGAAAATTCTCTATCATTTTCTTCTGTTCATGCTAGAATGGACTTTCTTAGCGAAAAGCACAAAAAACTTCTGACCCTAATTAAACGAAAAAAAACTGAATTATCTAACCTTACTCAACAAATACAAACCTTGATTCAAGAAATGTTCTCTAAAAGTAGACCGTTTGATGAAGAAATTAATAGCTTGGATAAAGAAATTCATGATCTATTTGAGAAAATTATAAGTAATAAACGTTTAGGAAAACGTCAAACGCAAGAAGTTATAGGTATTTATAGAACTTTACAACTAACAGGGCAAATTTCTCTAAGACCAGACTCTTTTCCTCAATCATCATCAACAAATTTTCAAGATGATGTTAGAGATAATTTGGAAGATTCAACTGAGACAGACTTTTTTGAAGAGGATTATTCTGATTATCAAAATCACTCTAAATTCCATGAAGAACCAGATATTTCCCAACCACGCCCAAGCAAAGATTTAAGAAAATTTTTCTTAAAATTAGCTGATAAATTTCATCCTGATAAGGCAACTGACCATGAAACTCGTATTATCTATACTGAAATAATGAAAGAAATTAATGTTGCTTATAAAAGTGGTGATTTAGCTAGGTTGCTAGAGATTGAACGGGAGAAAAATCAAGAAATAATAAAGTTTTACAAAAATGATAGAGAAAAAGAATGTGAGCGTTTAGGGAAAGAAATTGAATTATTATCTCAACAGTATGAACAAATTAAAGCTGAATTACGGGAGGTCAAAAATACTCCTCAAGGTAATATGGTCAAACAATATCGGAAAGCAGAGCGAAATGGAGAAGATTTGATCAAAACTTTGTTACAAGGAGCAGAATTTAAGGTAAAGTTTTTGAAAAATATGCGTAATTTTGTTAAGGATTTTAAAAATAAGAAAATTACATTACAAGAATTTGTCCGAGGTCCGAATTCTATAAATATAGATAGTGTGGAAGACCTCATGGATGAAATGTTTGAAAATATGTTTGTAGTGATACATTTGTAAATGAGCTTACTAACTAATTAAGCTGCTGCAAATTGATGGAAGAATTAATACACAATAAATAATATGAAGATGTTGACTAATACTAATTACTAAAAACTTTGCTTTACTTAGATGTTATACTTCTAAATATTTTTTTCTGGATTGAATGGTAGATATTTAGGAACTTTTGTTCTTAATTATAGTGATTTTTTCACAGTTATTAAGCAGAGCATTACTTTTTCGAACAAAATAGTATAACACTCCTTAATTAAGTCCTTCTTACTTCTTCCTTTACTTTAATAATTAAAACAACTATTAAGGTCACAACTGATAACTGAAATGACAGAATCTATTTCTTGGCAGGAACGCTATCTAAATTTCATTGACTATATTATCGAAATTACTCTTCAAGGTAAAATTCGCTCCAAAGAACAAGTATATCAAATGCTTATTAAAGAAATTAGCAGTGGTACAGGAGAAATATTTGAACGTTGTTTTGATGAACGTTTCCAAACTCTTCAAAATCAGGTAGATACAGAAACTGATGAATTAAAAAAAGCAAAAGCTAATCGTCGTTTAAGAGCATTAAAAACTATTCAAGGAGAATGGAAAAGATGGGAAAAACAAAATCAAACTCAAGAGGCGATCGCTACATCTGTACAGCAAATTATTAATACGGAAACTAGGGAACGTCTGACCAGTCTATTTAATATCATTGACCCCAACCAAAAACAATCTCTCACTCTCAAGCAATTACAGAAACTTGGCCAAGCTCTACAGAACCAACAACTCGAAACTACTGATCGAGAACTGAAAAAAGATTTGCAGCAGTTTGCTACTGGTATTACTCAAGGTCTGAAAGCTTGGCAAAAACTACAACCTTGTTTAGTGAGTTGGATATATGACCAAAGTCGAGGCCAATTGGGATTTGGTGGTACTCCTGAAAAAAGGGGACCCTGGGTATTATGGTCAGAACAAGTAAATAGCTCTTTTCCAGAGGGTTTATTTAATACTATTGCTTTGGAAAAATCGATTGTAGAATTTGCTGAACAAGCTGATATTAAAGGGAGTGATCTAGTTGAGTTGGCAGTAATTTTACAATGTTTACAAAGGGGATTAGTAGAATGGTTTGATAAGTTAATTTATGATGGGAAGGTAGGAGCAAAATTATCTATTGCTACTTTTTTAACTTTTGCTGCTATTTGGTGTCAGTTAGCTAATGGCTTTCAGGCTAGACCTAGTTTAAGTAATTCTTGTTTTCAGGTGACGTTGCAAATTCTTCGGGCCTTTTCTCAACGAGAATATTTTCCTCTTTATGGTGGAATTTTTGCTTCTTTTTCTGGAGAATATTTACAGAATACTTTGAGTTATTTAGATGAACCATTGCAAAGAATTAAAGGTACTCAAGCTAAGGCAAGAATTTTAACTTTATTAGGTTATTCTCAGCAGACTTTAGGGGAATATTCAAGGGCGATAGAATTTCATCAAAAAGCTTTAGAAATTTCACAAGAAACGAAGGATAAATTATGTGAAATTGCTAATCTGAATCATTTGAGTCGGACTTGTGTCGGGATGCAGAATTATAGTGAGGCAATTAATTATAGTCAAAGGGCGTTAATGTTTTCCCGACAGGTAGGGGATAAAAAAGGGGAAGCTAATGCTTTAGCTAATTTTGGTTTTAGTGAGGTTTTCCAAGCAAGAGAAGAAGAAGTGATGGAAACGGAGGTTTATGAAAATGCAATTAACTATTTACAACAGGGTTTAAAATTGTCAGAAAGTTTCGGGGATGGTCAGAGTAAGTCTCTCTGTTTTAGTAGTCTGGGAATTGCTTTTATGGTGTTAGATAAACCTGAAGATGCTCTGTTATATTTAACTGGAGGTTGGGAAGCTGCTCAATATTCTGGAGATTTATATTTACAAGGTTTGAATTTGGCTTATCTTGCTCAGGCTTACTATAGTTTGCAAAATTTGGAGAAAGCTGTTTTTGCAGGTTGTTTGGGTATGTATCTTTTAGAGCAAATTGGTATTAATGAATGGCGAAAAACTGCTGGATTAATGATTATCTTGAAAGGTCTATTGGGAGAAGATTTTAATCAAATTTTAAATCAGAAACGCTCAGAAATTTTGCCAGTTATTGGAGTGGATGGTTATGATTATATCTCTGAACTTTTGTTGAAATATCAACAGTCTCTTTAGAAACTGTTTGTTAACAAAATATCGATTGATATCAAGAATTTAGAAGGTTTTTTCTATGAACAATTTTACGAATAGTAAGGGAGATAAAAAGAGGAGATAAAAATATTTTAGAGGAGATGTCTTTTTGACAAAAAATATGATTTACCAATTAAAAATGATATTGAATCTATTCATTCTGATTTCTAAATTCTGACTTCTCACTCCTAAAAAATTCTCTAGCTATTTGTACCAAAAATTTATCAAATTGCTATAAAACATGAGTTATTAAGTTGATAGGCTGTTTTTATGACCTACATACGCACATCAAAATGTAGTACATGAAGAGGGGAATGTGGGTTATTAAGTATTGTTGTCTAAAGTTAATGAAATTGGTATAAAGTAATTAGGACTTACTGAAAAAGTCTTTTTAAAGAGTAGGGACTTTCCATGGAACGTCCTCGCGAAGGAATAGGGAATTTATAGAAGAGGTAATTAGAAGAATTGCCCCTTAATTTTTCTGCTATGGTCAACCCAAAATACTAACTTTTTGAGCTCTCAGGGTAGCAATTATTAATTGAATGACTTAAAAAAAAATATGACGAATACAGATGCAACAAAACTACCACTCTGGGTCCAAGAACGAAAGCAAGTTCTTGCTCATGATCAAAATGTAGAATGGCGAGATGGAACACGACCAGACTATTCTTATCATGATCAAGTTTTACAAAAAGAAAGAAAATATAATCATCCAGAAGGATCTTTAGAAGCTATCGCTCATAACTTAGTGAGAATTTTTGAGATGGAAGCATCTCATAAAACTAATCCTCAACAGTGGTTATCTGTTGTTGCCGATAAATTTCGGATGAGTAGCAATGGAGGCAAAGAATATACTGCTCAAGAAACAGCAGAACAAGGAACATACAATCTTTTTATAGGTAAAAATGAACATTATAATCCTGAAGAAGAAACTTTTGAATCATCCTTTGAAGTTTTTCATTCAGCCTTTCCTGATGGATTTCTTTGGGAAGCAATAGAAGTGCTTTCTGGACCGCCAAATGTTACTTTTAAGTGGCGGCATTGGGGAAATTTTCAGGGTAATTTTAAAGAGTATCAACCAACTGGTGAAACTATTGAAATAGTTGGGATAAGTATTGCATGATTAACTGAAGATTTAAAGATTTTGTCTTTGGAGCATTATTTCGATAATAGCAAATTTATCAAAGATTTAACTGCTGGCAGTTGCCCATTTCATGATTTGGTATAACTACTTAGAGCTTGTTGATTACAGTGATTTTCATTTTGGTAGACTACTGTAGGGGGTGAATCGCAATTCGCTTCTACTTTACAGGGCTTTGCTTGTAACGATGTGCTTCACTAATCTGAAAAGCCCTGTAAATCTCAAATCACTGACTGATGTTGGCTGCGGTTACTTATCCAAAGGCATTAACTCTCAGCCAACCGCATTTTTGAAATTAATACTTGCTTTAGGCTGATTAACTTTCTATTTATTATTCCCTAAAGTCATAAAAATTTATATCTGTTAACTTCTTAAGCTCGAAAAATCTATTATTTTCAGAGGAGCGATCGCTATGATTTATAAATTAGATTATCAGTTAGTTAATCATATAAATCAGGACAAAACTCTTTACCCCACTGAGGTAAACTTGCCTTTGGGTCTTCAAATTGACGGTTAAGTAAGTCAATTATACCCTCCATTTTATTTAATAAATCGAATCCAATAATGTTGCATGGTTTTGAGTTTCTATCTGTAAATGAATTCATGTTTGCATCAAGGTTTAAATAAAATTTTGGGTCGCGATTAATATCACTACCAAGTCCAATAATTACAACTTTTAATTCGTCTTCATTGTTAAGCTTTCGGCAAGTTTCTTCAACAGAGTTGACAAAAGCATCGCGATCGTCAATTTCCCCATCTGTATAGATAATTATAAATCCTCCTTCATTTGGTATTCGCGTACCCCACCATTGTTTGACAATTTGTTCAAAAGTAGGAGTTAAAAAAGCATTACTATCAGGTTTGTTTTCTTCAAATAGAGCAGATACTTCAAAATCATCTTGAATAACATGAGTTGCTGTTGGGGGAAAATTTGGACTGAAAAATGCTACAGCAATTTCATCGCAAATTTTTTCACCATTCATACCTTGTTGACTGAGAATGTTATAAACATGAGCTTCTACAACTTCTTCAATAACATTCCAAAGAGGCTTATCATTGAATAAAGGGTCTCTTCTCATCATTGAACTGCTTTGGTCAATCAACATATAAACCTTACGGTTATAAATTTTTTTGCTAGATCTAACAATTCTACTTTCTGTAGCTATTGGCTTTGTTTCTTCTGTAGGAGCAGAAACTTCTGGGTTTATAGCTTCTTTAAAGACTTCTAGAGCGGCGGAATTCAAAGCATATATTAGTCGTTCTCGAATTTTTTTTGCGCGGCGTAGTACACGGATATATGTAGTAGGTCCTGGTAATTCTTTATAGATAATGCTATCAGAGCCGTTCTTTTTTATATATTCCTTAAGTATCTCAAAACCACGACCAATTGCTTCAGCTACGAATAATTTTAAAAGATAGAAGGAAATGGCTTCATCCACTGGACTTGATATAGGTGGTATATCATCAATCAACTTTTCCCAAGATAACTCTGGTAAGAATCTACCCGGACTGTAAACTTCAAGTGCTTCTGGTGTGATGGTAACTTTTACTGTTCCTGTTAATTGGTAATCTCTGTGAGCAATAGCATTAGAAATCAGTTCCCGCGCTACTAGCACATCGATGTCTTCTACCTCTCTCCTAAGTCCATCTTCTGCTATGTATGATATAGTTTCTGAATATTTTTTGACCATTTTCACGAGAGCTTCAACTTGATAACTTAAAGGACCAACTATGTCTTCTCTAATAAAATTGAAATCTCCGGGTCTCCCAACAACGAAAACAGACCTAGCTTGAGGATATATCATCTCAGGTCTTTTGTGAAAGCAAAGAACAGCAGATTTATGAAGAACATTTCTGCCTCCATCTTGAATACAGGAATAAAGCTTGAGTTTCGATAAGACTTCCTCCAAAGAAACTGTCTTGTAAAGATCTGGCTCGACTTGCTGCGCATATTTTTCTAAAACTTCTAAATTTATATCTTCAATAGTAGCTTCTGGACAAGGATATCGATTAGGGTGAGTTTTTTCGTAGAGAATTTCTAGTTCTTCAGGTGTTCTTACAGAATGACTTAATTTAACATTGGACTGAATAGAATTTTCGATCTTTTTGCATTTTGCAACCCAGATTTTTTCCTCAGCTTCAGCTTCAACTTTATCTATATAGAAATCTGAGCATTGTTTATTTTTAAAATTTAAGTATTTTTTATCTGTCTCTAAATTTTTATTAATATATTTGACAATCTGTTTAACATAAATATACCCGTCATTTGTACCATTTTCACCCAGACTCGTTTGAATAGCATTACAAAAAAGGTCAGTGAATACACCAGAAGAGCCATCTGATAGTTCATAACTCTTTTGAGCTTTTTGAGACGAAGTAATAATAGCAATTCCTTTAGGAATATTTGAATTTTCTATACTTTCTTTGATATTAGAAATACTGCCATTTGAGTTCTTAATTCCTGGAATAGCTGCACCGCTATGGCAAGCATCAATAACAATAATAGCACGTTGAACTCCTTCCGCACTTAAATCATTCATTAAATTATTAAAGGGATACCAATCAGAATCCTTTAATCCCATTTTTAGACAATATAGATTATTTTTCCGAATATCTCCATGTCCTGAAAAGTAAAAAAACAGTTGATTCTTAATATCCCAAGCATCTAGGACATTACGTAATTTTTCTTCAAAATATGCCCTACTTTGACACTCATGTATTGGTGCTGGTCCATCAGTTCTACAACTTCCTTGTTCCGGATGTGTCAGGATAGAGTGAACTGTTGAAACGTCACGCTTAACTGCTTTGAGCTCCTCTCCAGTCAAAGCACTAACTACAAAGGCAAGCCTTTTTGGTGAATCTTCTGACATTAACCTTTACTTTTGCTTCAGTATTTTAACTTCAATATATTCATCTTCAGGAGAAGATTGGAGTTGATGCTGATGTATTAAGTCTTTTAGTTCTATGACCTTTTCTGCTGACAAGTTTTTGAGTAAAAGCTTTTCTCGAAAAGTCCGACTATAGACCACAACACATACAGAATATTTTACCCCATTTTGTTGTCTTGATTCCCAAAATTGTAAAGTAGAGAAAAAAGTTTGCATAGCAGTTAGAGTTAATGAAGCAATACTTAAACCTATTACAAAACCACTATCTTTTACCCCAAGTTGAGGCCCTGTTTTTTCAATTTCTACAGATAAATCACATTTTTCTTCTATGAGATTAGCAAGTTCTTTCAAATAAAAAGAATCTTCTCCTGTAACATCTCCCTCTAGGTTAATGTAAGCTTTCATAACAATATTATTTCTCAAATAGATAAATAATGGTACTAATAGTTACTAAATCTATAGAAAAAGATTCCTTGACCTAGTTTTAATTAAGGGTAATCATTACGGGGTGAACTACAACACCCTCTACCCCATTGCTAAAAGCGTTTGGGACTGCTTTTCGTAATATGTTTAAATTTCCATTGACATCAGCATTGTATTTGAGACCATTTGAAACTTTATAAAGTCCTCAAGTCACTCGTTTACCACTAAATCTATATTTGACACTTTTTTGATAAACTGGTTTATCGTCCAAGTCTAAAAAATTAGCAATTGAAGTATAACTATCTTCATTGATTATTACTTTGATTCCTACTAATTTGGCTTTGTATTTTAGTTTTTAAATTAACTGAAAAAAAGGAATTTGAACAAAATTTTGATTGTTTTTTTCCCAGATTTATACCTTGTTTCCAGTTAGGGTTATTTCCTATTACTAAAATTCCTATCTGGTTCTCTATCAGACGATTAATAATATATCTGCTAGTTTTATGTAGATAATCATCAATCTTTAAATTTTTTTTGTCGATAATCTTTTGATTTGATTACTACTTTTAGCATCCTTTAATTATGATTGTAGTTTACCCTTTTTCTTATTATAGAATTGATTGATTGATTTGACTGGTCTGCCGTTAATAATTAAGGGTTGAAAACCTTTTTGATTTGATGTTACAGTCCCCAACTTATTCACTCCTAAATCTACAGAAGCTACATCATATTCTGACAAATTTAATTTGACTTTAACGGATTCGTAAACCACTTCTATAACATAGTAATTAAGCTGAGGAACAATTCTTACTTGTTCCAGAGAATCATAATTAGTTTTACTCTCAAAAAATAGCTCACTTTTTGATAGTAATATTTTCTGATTTTTTACTAATTGAGGTTTACTAATCGCCTGTTTTGTATAAACTAAAATATTTCTCCCTTTCTTTTTATCTTTAATATTTTAGCAATTTAGGACGGCTTTTAAACTTACTTGGGCATTCATTATAAGCTCTTATAGCTTGAAAAAAACTTTGCCAATTTTTATCTAAAAGAATCAAAACCTGCTGAGAAACTTTCTCTGGTATTGCTTGATAATCTGCTCCCGACTGTAATAACTTTTGAACCTTGTTATAATTTAGATAATTTCCTTTATTAATAAACTCTTGTTTGACTATGTAGTTAGCCATGTTTAAGAGATTTTTTAGAAAAGATTGCTAGAGCATCAAGTGATTTATAATTGGGATAATTTTTTTTAATAATAGTACGTTCTACTAACTGCATTATCCCGACTTTAAACATTTAACTATCTGTTCTGTTTTGCTTGTTCTGATTCTGCATCAATAAAGCCGAGCACAAAAAGATGTGATTATGGAGACAAAATCTTCCATTAAATCATTAGTTTCTTCTGAGGCTAAATTAACTACTTCAATGTCTCTATAAGTTTAGAGTTAAGAGAACTTTCAAATAATTAAAACCCACTCTACTTAATCTATCTTTATGTTCACAAACTATCAGGTCATAATCATTTTCCTGTAATAGCTTGACAAGCTTTCGTCTATTGTCATTTACTCCACTACCTACCTCTTAACAACCCTGACAACAGAATAACCTTTGAAAGAGCAATAATTAAGTAGTCTTTCAGCTTGAGATTCAAGATCAGGCAAGTTTGTTGCAAATCGAAACTCTACAATAAATGGCTACTTTAACAAATTTACATTGAGAGGAGTTGATATTATTCTTAACAATAATTGTTCCACTGGGTAGTTGATAAGCATCTAACTCTCCCGGTTTCCACATATTCCAAGCTGTCTTGTAACAAACTCCTAAAGATTTTGCATTGCATCAGATAATTTCATTCATAAACCTATTTATGGGAATTTAACTAATCCCAGCCTAAGATATTTTTCGTTATTTGTTTATGTTTTTCTATAAAATTAATAAAATTTTACAACACTAATTCACTTTATAGTACAACAATAATGCCATGAGTACAGCGCTTTTTAAATTGATGAACTACATTGCCATAACCAAAACTTTGTAGGGACGTTGCATGCAACATCCCTACTGTGGTCTACCGACATGAAAACTGCTGTAATATGTCCTTGTACATGATGACTAACACATTCAGGGCAGTCTAGTTTTCAAAATTTACACTCTAACAAATTATTTGTAAAACCGTAAGATTGATTAGCATTCATCCCGACCCTCTCCCGTAGGGAGAGCGCAGGTCTTCTGCCAACATTTAGATAAATTCACTAAAGTTACCAATATTAACATCATTAATATTACTGCCTGGAGTTACATCAACAACTGGATCTGCAGTAGTTTGAGAAAAGCCAAATTTTTGCACTTCTCGTATTATGTATATATTAGGAGGTAAATCCTCAAATGAATAGAAACCAAATTCATCAGTTATAGTTGCAGGTTCCCCAATATCTAAGAGACTATTGTCATTCAAGTCTAGATATAAAGTGAAGTTACTTAAACCATTTTCTCCAGGATTTAATATTCCATTTGCATTTCTATCATTAAATTTAATGCCATTAATTTCACCTCGGTTACTTACATTTCCAATATTGACATTTGTAATGTTACTTCCTAGAGTTACATTAATAATTGGGTCGGGAGTAGTTTGGTCAAAATTTGGTGTTTGAGTTTCCCTAATTATATAAGTATCTGGAGGTAAATCTTGGAAAGAATATTCACCATTAATACCAGTAATAGTTTGAGGTTCTCCATCATCAAAAAAATCATTTTGATTCAGGTCTAAATATAAAGTAATATCTTGTAAACCCGATTCTCCAGGGTCGAATATTCCATTAGTATTCGTATCATTAAATTTAGTACCACTAATTTCGCCACGATTATTTACATTACCAATATTGATATTTGTAATATTACTGCCTGGAGTTACATTCACAACAGCTTCAGGAGTAGTTTGAATAAAACCTGGTGGAGAAATTTCTCTCAAAATATAATTATTAGGAGGTAAATCTTGGAAAGAATATTCACCATTAACACCAGTAATAGTTGGAGGTTCTCCCTCATCAAAAAATCCATTTTGATTCAGATCTAAATATAAAGTAATATCTTGTAAACCCGACTCTCCAGGGTCGAATCTTCCATTAGTATTGGTATCATTAAATTTAGTGCCGCTAATTTCACCACGATTATTTATATTACCAATATTGATATTTGTAATATTGCTGCCGGGAGTAACATTTACAATAGGGTCAGGAGTAGTTTGGTCAAAATCTGGTGCTTTAGTTTCTCTAATTATATAAGTATTAGGAGGTAAATCTTGGAAAGAATATTCACCATTAACTCCAGTAATAGTTGGAGCTTCTCCTTCATCAAAAAATCCATTTTGATTCAGGTCTAAATATAAAGTAATATCTTGTAAACCCAATTCTCCAGGGTCGAATTTTCCATTGGTATTAATATCATTAAATTTAATGCCACTAATACTACCTCGGTTACTTACATTTCCAACATTAACTATCAGATTACTTCCCGGAGTTACATTTAAAATTGGGTCAGGAGTAGTTGGATCAAAACCTGGTGGAGAAATTTCTCTCAAGATGTAAGTATTAGGAGGTAAATCTTGGAAAGAATATTCACCATTAACTCCAGTAATAGCTGGAGGTTCTCCTTCATCTAAGAATCCATTTTTATTTAGGTCTAAATATAAAGTAATATCTTGTAAACCCAATTCTCCAGGGTCGAATTTTCCATTGGTATTAATATCATTAAATTTAGCACCACTAATTTGACTACGGTTACTTACATTCCCAACGTTAACTATTAGATTACTTCCCGGAGTTACATTTAAAATTGGGTCAGGAGTAGTTGGATCAAAACCTGGTGGAGAAATTTCTCGCAATATATAAGTATTAGGAGGTAAATCTTGGAAAGAATATTCACCATTAATACCAGTAATAGTTGGAGGTTCTCCTTCATCTAAAAATCCATTTTTATTTAGGTCTAAATATAAAGTAATATCTTGTAAACCCAATTCTCCAGGATCGAGTTTTCCGTTGGTATTAATATCATTAAATTTAGTGCCTCTAATTTGACCACGATTACTGAAATTACCAATATTACCAATATTACCAATATTGATATTTGTCAGATTACTGCCTGCAGTTACATCTATAATTGGAGTGGGAGTAGTTTGGTTAAAACCTGGTTGTTGAATTTCTCTAATTGTATAAGTATTAGCAGGTATGTTATTGAATAAATAACCTCCGAAACTATTGGTAATATTAGTAGGTTCATTGAAGTCTAAGGAACCATTGTTATTAATATCTAAGTAAATTGTGAAATTAGGTAACCCAAATTCGTTAGGGTCTAACCTACCATTAGCATTAGTGTCGTTGAATTTTAATCCACTAATATTACCTGTATAATTAAACAGAGATTCTGTTGATGTCGCCATGTATTACTCCTTTTACTACAGAAAAAATAAATTTTTTGAATGTTATTTTCCTGTATAGTTAACAATCTTTATATTGATACATATTGATACAGTGAATTCTACTTTGGTGAGGTATAGCTATTGCAGGCAAGATACCCCCACTGGGAACATTTAATTTTTAATATCTGTAGTTCGTATACTTGAAGTTTGCTGTAAAAATATTTTTGTTTTCAATCAAGTCAAGAAAAATTTTATCTAATTTAAAATTCTGAATTCTGTTGATAAATCCGGATAAATACAACGGATTTTACCTTGGTGAGGTGTACTTATACTGCTCTTTCCGTTGTTATTAGGTACACCCAGGCAGGCAAGATGCCGGCACTACAAGATTTTAACCATTTACCCTGTACATCATGAGATGCATCATGTTATACTCGGAAATATTAAATACAGGATTTACCCAAAGGTACTATTATTAATGGTCTTATTAAAGTCCTTGGTGGCAACTCTAACCTCTTTTTAATGCATCCAGGGATAATATTGGCCCAAAAACTTGCCTTAACATACCTGCTTCATTTAGGGTTACAACTGCTACAGGTATTGGTTTTGATAATATAGTCATTCCGAATAAGAATGGGATACTTTTTCAGCTAAAAACCCTTTCACAGTAAGCAAATCTTGTCTCAATCTAAATAAGAATGACTATAACAATTTCTCGTTCAAGGCTATGGGCTCTAAGGACAATTTAAGTTTAGTTGGAGAGTCTAGTGGATATAGATTTAATGTCTCTAACCCAGGTTATATAGTCAATGAAGGAAATTTAGCTTTAAAATCTGGATCAAATTTAACTTTATTGGGTGGAACTGTTGTTAATACTGGAGAACTCTCTAGCGGTGGGGGTAGTATAACTATCGCTGCAGTAGAAGGTGGTAGTCTTCTGAGAATATCTAAACCAGGACATTTATTAAGTTTAGAAGTAGTATTCATAGGTTTAAATACTATAATAAATGAGACTCCGGGAACGGCTACTATTTCGGGAAATATAGATGTAGCAATTACTTCTGCTTCACTCTCAGATAAGGGGGCATTAGGGTCGGAGGTAAAGTTAATCTGTTAGGCGATCGCGTAGCTCTTATAGACACAAACATCAATGCTGATGGGATAAATTGTGGTGGAACGGTGGCAATAGGAAGGGATTTTCAAGGTAATAGCATAGTTCTTAATTCTCAGCACACTTCTGTTAATAAAAATTCATTTATTTATGGGAATTTTATCACAAATGGTGATGGAGGTCAAGTTATAATTTGGTCCGATGGAATTACTAATTTTAGAGGGAAATATTAGTGCTAAAGAAGGGGAATCTTCGGGAGATGGAGGGTCTGTTGAAGTTGGGAGAAAACAACAATTTATTCTGTGGAATTAAGAGCAGGTTGAAGTATTAATATAAATGAGGATATTGATACTTCTTTAGGAGATAGAAATATTGATTTATTGGGTAATAATGATGAGATGAATTTTGCTAACCGTTCTGATGGAAAAGGTTCCATAAATCAATTGGATGGAACAATATTAAATGCTGGAAGTGGTGGGATTAATATTAAGTTGGGAAGTTTAGGGGAGGTAGGTGATATAAATCTGGGGAATTGAACGACAACAGGGGAGGTTTTGGTTGATGTTAATGGGGGAAATATTGTTAGAGTTTCTGATAATTTTTTGAGAAATGTGGGGAGTGTTTTGTTTAGAACTTCTGGGAATGGGGAATGGAGGAATAGGTTTTGTTGGTCAACCTTGGTGGTTGGATGTGGAGAATTTGGAGGTTGTGTCTGGTAGTGGTGGGGTGTTTTTTGATGTGGAAAATATGAATCTTGGTGGTGTGAGTGAGGATGTGGATGGTATTGCTACTTTTGGGGGAGATGTTGATATTAAGAGTGCAGTGTCGAGGTAAAAACCTTGCCCTGTTTATATTTGAGCTTATTTTTTGCTCCTATTTTGTGTAAGTCCCGATAGTCAAAATGCCATAAATAAAATATTATAGGATCTGGAGTAAATTTTTCTTTTTTTTGAAAGCAGTTATGGATATTTTGTCATTAGGTTGGGTTTTCCTGTTAGTTTTGTTTGGCTTCTCTATTTCGATGGTGGTTTGGGGTCGTAACGGTTTCTAAAAATTAGGTATCAGTTTCCAGAAACTTAATTCTTTTGTTGCTGTTCATCAGACTAACAATTCTAATCTAATCATCAAAAAGATGGGATAGATGACAAACCTATCTCATCTTTAACTTATATCATGTTCGGATAATTAGTGATCAAAAAACTTCCTCCTCTTCCCTCCTGACTCCTGTAGGAGCGTTTTATGTCGCCCAGTGTTAACGCAGTATGTGCAAGCAAAACGGCCGTTTGCCCCTACTTCTCCCTAATTTATTTATGCCTATTTAACCGGACATGAGATTATACATAAAGACTACTTACTAAGAGCGCCTTTCAAATTGATCATCTCACGTCACAATTAAAACCCTTTAGGGATCTTCTCTATAATCTCTCTAATATAGCCACTGACAGGACTTACGTAAATCAACCAAGAAACCGAGTTTATTCCCCTAATTATTGTTGTTAAAACTCTCAAATTTTGTCTCATAACCAGGTTTATACGTAAGTCCTGACTGATTGACTATTGGCTTATTCTTATTGTTATATATAGTATAGCAATCCTAAGTCATTTGTAAAATCACATGTCTTTTGAAAAAAAATAGCTCCAACTCTTGTTCCTTCTGTCTTTTGCCTCCTATCTTCTGTCTGAAAGCAATCTATTTATTTGATGAATCAGATAGGATTATTATAGTTATAGGACTTACCCATGAACGCTATTGGTAGGGTGGGTTTTACTGAGGCCAAGCGGAGCGAACGCTTCGCGACTTGAATTGCGCAATTCGTAACGCACCAAGGCACTATATATAGAGCCTTTGCGTAAGTCCTGATTATAGTTAGCTGTACTATTGCAAGAATATTGTTATAGTTATATTATAGTTATATTTTTGCAAAAAATTCAAAATGGATTTTCTAGAAGTCAATACTGCTTATTCGAATATATTGGGTGATGTTTTTAACAAGAAAATGTCTTTTTTAGAATATTTATTAAAGAGGATTATGTTAATCTATCAAACAGAAAAAATTAAAAATTTTCTCTTGATTGATAGAGCTATTGAAGTGATAGAATCAATAACATTTACACCCGATAATAGAAAAAAATTAACTTTCATACAGAAAAATATATTAGAAAATTTTATCAAAGCTAATGAGTTTTTTTTAAATCAATCAAAAGAATATCTGCTTTTGTTAAAAACAGATAATTCCATAGAAGAAAAAGATGATTTCAGGTTAATAGTTGCTGCTCAAAGCGCTATTCTTAATTGTCGTATGCTTGTAATTAAATTTTAACAGCTCGTGGCTAAAAGTTAGCAGTTATTTCAATTATCACTTATCAGTACCTTGAACCAAAGCCCTATGCTTGAAATACTGATATTTATTTGTTGTCTTCATCTACTTAACAGAGGAGGCTATGAGGACAAATGCATCTAATTTTTTGCCTCAGAGCAAAAGTTAAATCTCTCTCTACAAAAGTCTATATTTCCTATTGATCGAAGCCGAGAAATATACCCAAAGAAATTTACTAAATAATTGACAATTATCTAGAGGAAATCAGTTTCAAAGTTACCTCTAATATCATGTCCGGTTGAATAGGTATAAATAAATTAGGGAGAAGTAGGGGCGAACTGCCGTTTTGCTTGGGCATACTTCGTTAACGCTGCGCGAGATGAAACGCTCCTACAGGAGTCAGAAGGGAAGAAGAGGAAGTTTTTTGATCACTAATTATCCGGACATGATATAAATAGGGCTTACTCAATAAATATAGAATCCTGATGTATCATCAGTTTAAGTGATGCATGACCTGGATACATGAACCCTATTGGTAGGGTGTGTTTTGCTGACGCCAAGCGGATCGAACGCTTCGCGACTTGAATTGCGCACTTCGTAACGCACCAATTCTCTTTATATAGTTCTTTTGCGTAAGTCCTGATCAAAACAGATTGCAAATAAACATTTGTAGGGCTGTTTTCATGTTGCCGAGCATTCGCGGCGGTTCATCCCTATTAGCAATGGTGGTTCTGCGGTCTTGTCAAAAATACAAAAATACAGGGCTTTAATACTCACATTTTCAGCCCTGTATATGTTAAAATTAACCTCAGCATTCAGCTAGCTCCCAAACAGCTTTTCCTACAAAAATAGCCATCGTTGACCACTGAATGCTTATTACCTATTTAGACTTAGCTTCCTGACGCTCTTTAGCTTCCTTAATAACGACTTCTGCCACATTAGCAGGACAAGGTGCATAATGGGAAAACTCCATAGAGAAGTTACCCCTACCAGAAGTCATAGTCCGCAAGTCCCCAATATAACCAAACATCTCACTCAGCGGTACATCTGCTTTGATGCGACTACCAGTTGCAGCCGAATCTTGAGATTTGATCATTCCCCGACGGCGGTTAAGATCCCCGATCACATCACCAACGTGATCATCCGGGGTAAACACATCGACCTTCATTATTGGCTCAAGTAGCTGAGGAGCAGCTTTAGAAAAAGACTGACGATAGGCAGCTTTTGCAGCAATTTCAAAAGCGATCGCCGAGGAGTCAACCGGGTGATAAGCACCATCCATTAATGTAAACTTCATATCTACACAAGGAAAACCAGCTAACATACCCTTTGCAAAGCTAGTCTCAAAGCCTTTTTGCACAGCAGGCCAAAATTCTCTAGGTACATTTCCACCAGTCACCTTTGACTGGAACTCGAAACCAGTACCAGGTTCCCCAGGTTCTATAATATAGTCAATCTTACCAAATTGACCAGAACCACCAGATTGCTTTTTATGAGTGTAGCTATCTTCAATAGACTTAGTAATAGATTCACGATAAGCTACCTGTGGTTTACCAACTTCCACATCAACCCCATAAGTCCGCTTCAGAATATCAACCTTAATATCTAAATGTAATTCACCCATACCCTTGATGATGATTTCATTACTTTCAACATCTGTCTCAACTCTGAAAGATGGATCTTCCTGAACCATTTTACTCAATGCCATGCCCAGTTTTTCCACAGAACCTTTGTCTTTCGCCGCTACAGCAATAGAAATTACCGGATCAGGAAACACCATCGATTCCAAAGTAGCAGGTTCTTTGGGGTCGCAGAGAGTATGGCCAGTTTGCACATTCTTCATCCCCACAATAGCAACAATATCCCCTGCTTGAGCAGATTCAATTTCTTCGCGAGAATCAGCATGCATTTCCACCAAACGTCCAATTCTCTCAGTCTTGCCTGTAGCAGTATTCAATACTGTGTCACCCTTGGACAACGTACCTGAATAAATGCGGGTAAAAGTCAAAGCACCATATTTGTCGTCCATAATCTTAAAGGCCAAAGCACGCAAAGGCTTTCCTGGGTCAACATAAGCTACATTACCAGTCTCGTGACCCTCTAGGTCAATCTCTGCTTGTGGCTTAACTTCTGTCGGATTAGGCAGATAATCAACTACAGCATCAAGTACCAACTGTACACCCTTATTTTTGAAAGATGAACCACAGTAGGTAGGGAAGAAAGCTAGATCATGAGTTCCTTTACGGATACAATCTTTGAGGGTGTCAATATCTGGCTCTTCTCCTTCCAGATATTTTTCCATTACCTCGTCGTCTTGCTCAACAGCAGTTTCAACCAACATTTCCCGATATTTCTCTACATCATCAGTCATATTTTCTGGAACGTCTTTAATCTCGTACTTAGTTGGGTCTCCAGAATCATCCCAAACCCATGCCTTGCGGGTGAGCAGATCCACAGCTCCCACAAAATCATTCTCAATACCAATGGGTAATACCATTACTAATGGGTTGGCCCCGAGTACATCTTCCACCTGCTTGACAACTTTGTAGAAATCAGCTCCTGTCCGGTCAAGCTTATTTACATAGATAATTCGAGCAACTTTAGAATCATTAGCATAACGCCAGTTAGTTTCAGATTGGGGTTCCACACCACCAGAGCCACAGAATACACCAACACCACCATCGAGAACCTTGAGAGAGCGATATACCTCGATGGTAAAGTCAACGTGGCCGGGGGTATCAATAATATTTAATTGATGGTCTTTCCAGAAGCAGCTTGTAGCAGCGGACTGAATTGTAATACCCCGCTCTTGTTCCTGTTCCATAAAGTCTGTTGTTGCTGCACCTTCGTGGACCTCACCAATTTTATGGATTTTTCCGGTTAGTTTCAGGATTCTTTCTGTTGTGGTAGTTTTGCCCGCATCAACGTGAGCAAAGATGCCAAAGTTGCGATAATGAGTGAGGTCTTTTCCCATATTTAACTCTCTTATTGGATATTACAAAATGTACTCTTTTTGTATTACATACAGAGTATTTATTTGACCAAAAAATAAGGTCTCGCCCCTTGGATAGGGGATCAAAAAATCAACTTCAGTATTTTAAGCCTCTAGTTTTAAGGGGAGGTACTAATAACTGATAACTGAAATGACCTTGGTAGCTAGGACAGATTACTACATAGATTTCTCCTGGTAGGCTGGCCCCTAACTAAGGCTGGACTTCTCAGATATACTTTGAAATCCTATTTTATTCCTTTAGCTATCATTGCTGATTTTAAAGTATCTTGACCAAAAATCAGCCCACTAATCACTGCCAATTTTTAATTATATCATACTTAATATATCCTTTCTCATCTTGATGAGTATATCTATATCTTCACATAATTAGGAAAACAAAAAAGCTATTCAACTTTTAGCTTTTATAGAAACAGAGCTTACACAAATAAAATATAGTGTTTTCAAATGAGATGTAAATCTATATTCAGGTTTTTTCTAAGAAAAAAGCCCTGTCTTGAATACTTTATATCCTTATGTTTGACACTATTTATGCTTCTTTACCTTCTTTAGCGTTGCTCATTTCCCATTCCTTATTCCCTTTTTAATAGCACTCGCTTTTTATATCCGAGATCAAAAAACTATATATCTAGCACATACTAATTAGAGGTGATTAATTTCAATATCTAGTACTATCTATTCAGTTTATTCACCATTAAAATTTTTCTCAAAAAGTTGATTTTCTACTTAATTTTTACTAACTAAATACAGACATATTATAATTATCATGCCGTTTCTTAAAAACTTTTATATCCTTATGTTCCGTAGGTAACACACTCCTAAAACCTCCTAAGATGGTAACTAGGGGAAAAGTGAACATAAGAATAATTAATATTAGCTTAGCTTAAATTAGCAAGAAGGTTATTGCCTTTATATTAATTACTTAATCACTGAAGCGTTACCTAAGTAGGGCTTGCTGAAAAAGTCTTTTTCAGGAGTAGGGGACTCACCCCTAACATCCTCCCTACAGAGGAACGGGGAATTGACAGAGGAGGTAGTCGGATATATTTGTACCTTGATTTTTCTCCCTAGGAAGGGACCAAAACACTAACTTTTTGAGCTCTCAGGACCGAAAACTAGACGCTTTTTTCGCTCCTAAAAATGCTGAAGCCTTTATGTGTCAATGCTTTAATATTTAATCAGCAAGCTCTAAGTATAGTATTAATGAATCGGAATTAGTGCTAAACACTATATATAGACTTTAAGGGCAAAAAAGCTGACTTTTGTAGTAAGATTTAATTCTGACTTAATTAACAAAACTTTTATCCCGCAACAAAATCAATAGCTGACAGTTGAATGCTGACGTTAAAACTCTATTATATTTATGGAAATCACAAATTTTCTGACTTGGTTTGTATGTATTGGATTGATAGCTAGTGTTGGTATTGGTACAATGATATATGCTTATCGTGGACAAGGAACTATTTCTGTCCTGTTTACACAACCAATATCAATATCATTAGAAGCAGAAGCAGCAGTAAATTTTCAACAAGGATGTGAAGCTTTTCAAGTAGGAAATTATCAACAAGCTATAAAAAAGTTTACTGAAGTTATACAAAATAATTCTAATATTGCTCAAGCTTATCATAATCGAGGTTTGGCTTTTGCTAATCTACGTCAAGATGATGAAAGTGTAGCAAATTTATTACAGGCAGCAGAATTATATCTCCAAGAGGGAAATCAAACAGCGATCGCTATTGTCAAAAAAAATTTAGAGTTATTGAAAGCCAGAAAAGACTCTAAGAAAACTGTTACTTAATTGGTTAGATGTGATTATATTTTAGGAGGTAACTATGGATAATGGTATTTTAATTGATGGTAATTTCGTTTCTGAAAGGGAATAAGAAGATACTCAAGGCAGATTTATTCGTTCTCAGACAACTTTTCATAACCAAATTACAGCAGATGGTTCTAGTGACTTTAAGGCAGAAGCAGGACGTTATCATCTATACATTTCTTGGGCTTGTCCTTGGGCACATCGAAACTGCTATTATGGGAAAACTTAAGGGGTTATGAAGATGCTATTGCTTTGTCAGTGAGGGGTTGGATTTTTGTCCTCTATTTTTCTCATTATATCAGGTTTTGACTTCTATTCACCTCAGAGAAAAAATTTCCGTAGTGGAGCGACACATATTCATACCTGATCCGCTTATGATGCATCACGTTTTTTTAACTCCTCTCTAACAATTCTGCTGAGAGCCTTCTGCCTTACCTTTATAAATATTGGTTGGTGTCGAAACCGGATTTAGTATTAACGATGCATTACAGTAGATTCTCTTGAGTTGAGAAATTTTCAGGACTTAGGGTTGGCTCATTAATTATCAAAGCATTGACATATAAAGGCTTTAGTCTTATTTGGTTAGCAAAAAGCACCAGCTTTTCAGTGGTAAAAGGCTGAAAAAGTTAGGATTTCGGGCACTACCATGGCCGAAAAATCAAGGGACAAATATATCCGACTACCTCATCGATACATTCTCTGTTCTTCTGTAAGGACGTTGCATAACAAAAATGCGTTTTCCTGACGGAATGCTGCGCAAACATGTCCCGTAGCGTTAGCGGAGCTTTGCGTTAGCAAAACGTCCCTACCTACTCCCCTGTTCCTTAAAAGACTTTTTCAGCAAACCCTACTTAATGACTTGAAATAGCCCATTGAGAACCCTTAAATTCCTAAATTTTCAGCTAGCTCAAGCCTCCTCCACTGCTGTAGGGACTTTCATGCAACGTCCCTACTCCCTATTCCTGAGTACAAGCATCATAAAGTCTTTGACTATTCTCACTTAAATCACCCAACCATTTTTTTCTAATTCTTTGAGCTTTTTTATCATTAGCAAGAAAATCATTAATATACCTTTCCCAACGAGAATTATCTTTCCCTCCAGGAAGTATAAAACCATAACCCGCACAAAAAGGACGACCATTTTTCTGATTTATAGTAATCAAAGTATAATCATTTTCCCTATCCAGATTCATTATATACGCTGAACCTAACAAAAGAGTTCCATCACTGGCAAAACCACTAACTTCACCATCCACCAAAGCTTTAAGACCTTGTTCTCTGCTTAAATATTTATTATCAATTTTTCCCTCAGGATAAGCACTCTGTAGATCCCTTTCATTAGTAGTATTCTTAACTACACCAACTATTCCATTGCCAGCATTTACATCTTCTTCTTGCCTACCTTTTTTAGCTAAAATTTGTGTTGCTGTAATAAAAAAAGGTTCAGAAAAATAAACACCATGTTTTGCTTCACGTTCAGCACTAATAGTATTAGGACCACATTCTAAATCTACCATACCACTTGTTACCATATCCCAACGACTTTGGGTAGTTGATGTAATTAACTTTACCATGATCGGGTTAATTGTATTGCCACTGAGACTTTCAGCTAAAGCATAAGCAATATCTATACAGTATCCCGTCCATTCTCCATCATTTCTAAAGCCAAACCAAGGGGAATCTCCTCTAACTCCTACCTTGATCAACTCTCTTCTAATGATTGTTTGTTCTATTTCTGCATGACTAATTTTTTGAGGAAAAATAGCTGCCAGGAATGCTAGGGATGAAACAATAATAATTTTTAGTTTCTTGTTCATAATTCTTAGTTTCAAGGTTAGAATCTTAAAGTGCTTCTAGTCACAAAAACCCATATGGGGTCATTTCGATCATCATGTTCCGGCTTTGTCTCAACAAAAAAGCCAGACGTTATATCTATATTATTAGAAATTCGATAACTGTAGAAAATTTGAAATTGTAAAGAAGTATCTGGATCATTGTCACCATTATCAATATCAGTCACTTTTGGCTGTTGACCAACCGAAAAGCCTAACATTCCATTTTCAAACAGCAAGTCATTTATAGCTACCGTCACTGCCCAATGCCAAATATCTACTTCATTTCCTTGGCGGTCGCCTGATTTAGCTTCAGCATTACTATAACTAACCCAACCAGAAATAGTAAACGGTGCCCAACGATAGCTAGTTTGAAATCCAAAATGGTTTGCTGAAGTTGCCACACTGCCAAAAGGTTTTTGAGCATTCTTACTCCCTGTAAAACCTGCTACATTAACAGAATCTGCTGTATAATATGCTTTGACATAAGCAAAAGAAAAATCTAAATTCATTGTTGGTGAGACTGTTAACTGAGCATAAGTGCCATTAGTACCATTAAAAAGTCCACCACCTTCTCTCGAGTTGTTAACTCCTTTTGCTAAATAAGCTACATCTAACCTAAAATTATTATTAATATAATAAGTATAACCCAAACCAGCACCCCCTACATTCAAGTAGATAGTGGGATTGAAAGTAGGAAATAAGGCAAGAGTTCCTGTAGCACCACTAATTAGTTTGGGGTTAAGTGAAGGAGCTATAAACCCGAAGTTAAGTCCAGCAGCTCCTACATAAACACTCATTTCATTGTTTAGGTGAAAACTATAGTGTACTTGATTGAGTTTCACTGTGTCATTAGTTTCAGATCCACTAGCTAACTGGAGCATGTCAGTACTTGTCTTTACTCCAGGTAGGTCTCCTAATCTTAAACTAGTTCTGAGAAGATCTCTACCTGTAAAACTGGTATCAAAGCTCAACCTTAAGCTATTGCCAAAGCCTATTTGCCTATCGTCGGTGCTCACAGTTCCACCATCTTCACCATCGCTACTAAAGGCATCATATAGAGCCATGACTACTGTCCCTTTCAGCAAAGTTGTGGTAGAAAACTGATTAGCTTCCAGAATGTCTGTCCGAGTTTCCAGAACATTGAGGCGAGACTTAACATCAGCTATTTCGATAGCAAAATCTTTTTGTAATCGTTGGCTTTTTGCTAAGTCTTCTTGGGAAATATAACCTTCATCAAATTCTTCAATCAGACTTTGAATAACTTGTAAACATTCGTTAAGACTTGCTGCAAACTCGTAACGACTGATTGCTCTGTTGCCACCAAATGTAGCATATGGGGAGGCTAATAAACAACCATAACGTTCTGCTAATCCTTGAAGGGCACTGTAGGCCCAATCTGTAAGTAGGACATCACTAAGTTGATTAACAGAGTTAACTCTTTCTAAAGGAAAAGATCTTTCTGAAGGTTGGTTGAGTTGATTATATTCGTCTATTTGACCTAAAATATCGTCATTTACCTCTTTAACTATGGCTGTGCTTTTTTGTTTCGAGTTGTGAACTGGTTGAGGTTTTAATGGAGTTTGGTTGAGGGGGTTGTACTCCTGTATTTTTTCTAAAACCTGGGCAGTTTGGTCAATATCTTGACTTGATGCCTGTTTTTCGGCTTTAGTGCTAGAAGCAATAGATAAAACTAATCCCATTCCAAGAAGGACTGGAAAAACTACAATATAGACTTTATGTCCCATATTTTTAAGCTAATAATTTTATTTATACTAAAAAGATGATTATGATTTTAATACATAAATGATACTTTTTAAGCTTTATAATTGATCAAATTTATCATATTATGATGTGGGGATGATAGATCCGTTAACTCTTCTTCACAACTCCTAAATGAAAGTTTCCCTGCTCATATGGCTCCTGATCATAGAGATAAGTTTAAGTTTTTGCCGTCATCAATACTAAATATAAACTACATTCTGTACGACAAAATATAGCATAAGAATAATAATAGGACTTACCTATGAACGCTATTGCTAGGGTGTGTTTCGCTTTGCAACAGGAAAAGCACACTGCGTAACCCACTAAGGATCTATATATAGTACCTTTGCGTAAGTCCTGAATAAGTCAAAACTCAGAACAAAATTACAGTGGTCAATAGGAGTTGATAGTATAAATATTTAAGCAACCTACGAATTTTATACTAATTTTTATCTGACAAATTGAAGTGCGGAATGTAGGATACCACCCTGACTGGGAGCTTGATTTTGGCTATTGTCAGCCGTTTCAATTTGGAATAACTGACACATTCGGGAAGCTTGATCAGATTAATTGTCAACTAAATTATTAATCTAGTTGGCAAACTGAGCTTGATTATTTTGGACAGCAGCAATTTCTTTAGTTAAAATGTCTAATGCTTTTGCGTATTGAGGATCCTCAATAGTACCTATTTTATCACGATTTTGCCGCAAAGTTTCTTTTTGTGAATCTGTCAGGGATATTGCCACATCTGGTATAATCCCCTCATGATTAATATCGCGACCATTAGGGGTGAAATATTTTGCGATCGTCACCGCTATCCCTGCACCCCTACCAACCCCTCGCACTGACTGGACTAACCCCTTACCAAAAGTCTTAGTACCCACTAATATAGCTCGCTTGTTATCTTGCAGTGCACCAGAAAGAATCTCACTGGCACTTGCAGAACCTCCATCCACCATAACCACCAAAGGCTTATCTGTCAAAGACCTATTATTAGCCTTTTGGCGATCAGTAACACCATTACGGTTGACCGTAGAAACAATATCTCCACGATCTAGCCACATCCTAGCGATTTCTATACTAGCATATAGCAATCCACCAGGATTAGAACGTAAATCTAGAATATAGCCTGATACATTCTGAGTTTCCAAATCATCTATTGCCTCTTGCATCTCACGAGCAGCATTCGCACTAAACTGGTTTAAGCGAATATAACCAACTTTGTCTAAAGAACTTTCTTTCTGAGAATACTTAACAGGATGAATTTCAATTTTTCCCCGAATAATAGGGAATTCTATTTCCCGATTTTCTCGTTTAATAGTTAAAATTACTTGACTACCAATTGGACCGCGAATTAAACTGACTGCCTCGTTAATATTCATTCCTTTAGTGCTTTGAGCGTCAATTTTGGTAATAATATCTTGAGCTTGAATACCTGCATCAAAAGCTGGAGTGTCTTCTATAGGTGAAATAACTACCAATTTTTTTGTATCTTGGTCTTGGGTTAGCTGAATACCTACACCTGTTAATTCCCCAGAAGTGTCTATTTGCATATTTTTAAACTCTTCGGGGTCCATAAAACGGGTGTAAGGATCCCCTAACCTTCCTAGCATTTCTCTAATCGCATCATACGCTTGTTCTTTACTGGTATATGTTTTATCAAGATACTCGGTGCGAGTTGCTTTCCAGTCTACTTGATTGAAAGTACCATCTACATAAGTTTTATCAATTATCTGCCAAACTTGGTCGATTAATTCCTTAGGAGCATTATTACTTAATGATGCTTGAGAGGAAAGATGAATACCAGCGCCAATTACAGTGACACCTGTTAACAATAATGCTGTTGCACCAAGGATAAGTCCACGTTTTGCTATAACCATTTTATTTGTTAAATGAATTTAAACAATTATTACTAAATAATATCTATACCCAATTTAGCATAGATAACTATTGCCCAGAGTTAGCATGTTTGGTAGGTTTACAGTCAAACTTCTTGACTAATAATCTATTGATTCAATAAATATTATCAGGGATAGAAATTTGACAATTTCTGGACTGACACACACAAATAAGAATCCGGGTTTATTACTCTGATTCTTGTTTTTCGTACTCATACAAAATTTCCTGGATCGACCCGGTTTCTGAGTAAGTCCTAAATTGATTTTTTACTCTCCTGATGATCTGAATTTAGTTGTTCTCATATTTTTTTTAGGCATCTAAAATTACGATTTATTAGTAACAAGTTATTGAATATTTTTTTAACTATCTAAATTCTACTATATAGGTAGCGATCAATGCTGTAACAATCAAATTGGAGTAACTATAAATATCAATTACAAGGTTTTCTCAGACTCAATCAAACTAATAAATTGTCATATTATCTGTATCCACACTCACTGATTTAGATTCCGGATAACTTATAACAATTTCCTCAAGTTAGACTACAGATACCTTGACATCTAGGTTTTCACTTTTACAATAGATTACTTTTACAAATGTTGTTTAAGTTTATGAAACTGGCATTAGATACTTAGCTTACAACAGTTTTAAAAATAATCCTTTAGGAGCACTGCATATAACCTCGCTCTTTATGGTTGACTAACCGCGAAAAGCTCTATAATTTGTTATGTTCCATATTTTGTACTACACAAATACTATACCATACAATTTTTTTAAGTTAGATGATAGTCTATATTATTCATAATAACTATTCATACTCTCTTATAACAATCCTAAATAGGTTGTAACAATTCAAAAACTAGAAATAAATTCCGAAACTCTTTCCTATTGACTATTACATCAAAACCTATTCTCAAAAAGCGGCAGGATTTTTGACATAAATAAAATAGGATTGCTATATAATATTTCAGATGTATTTTGACCTGTAATTTTCATAATTATTATTAGGCAGGCGAGGCTTTAAATTGCTAGTCTAAGATAAGCTGTTAACTATTTAGATTGCCTATTCTAATAACAACCAATTAAAGGAAAAATTTGGGACAGTAAGGATTTGGCTATTTTGGTAAAATTCACAATACGTCGTTTAAATGCTCAACAGCTTACTACATTTTCATGAGCAGAATATGGGTTAAATAATTAATTTAATTTAGGAGTGTAGTAAAAATACATTCACGCCACAAACATCTTAATATTATAAACTAGGGTTCAACCCAACGCCCATCAGCTTTAATCAAATTAATCAATTCTTCAACTCCTTGGGATTCGTGGACTTTCTTAATTTCTTCCCGCCCACGATATAACGAGATATAGCCAGATTGCTTGCCTACATAACCATAATCTGCATCAGCCATTTCTCCTGGACCATTAACAATACAACCC
>JAKQYF010000450.1 GCA_023356535.1 Trichodesmium sp. MAG_R03
TCTAAATATTCAATCTGAGCCACCCACTGTTCTCGTAATCCTTGCATAACTTGTATTCGTGCATCATCCAAAGCTTGTAAATAACCCTGAGCTTCTGCCAAATTACCATTATTCAAAGCTTGTTTAATTTTCTTAAGCGCCTCATCTACAGTTGAGCGATCGAGAAGTTCTTGGTCAATTAAAACTTGATATTCAGCATTAATGCTTGATAACCGAGATTTCAAATCATCAATTAACCGTTGATTATCCTTCAAAGCCGCCGTTTTCAGTGATTCATGGGAAACACCATCCTGAACCGGATTTTTTACAGGCAAACTAACTGTCACTTGAGAACGACCGCCACGGGAACGAATTTGAGCGCGAATTTCTGCAATGCGTTGCTGAATTTCTCGTTCTCGTTGTTCCGCCACTTCCTTTTGTTGACGCACTCGCTCTTGATAAGCATTAATCGCCTTTCCCGTCAATGCCACAGCCATTCCTGCTGCTGTTACTAAAGCTGTTAGTCCAACAACAGTTGCTGCCCCCATTGCGACCATTGCTCCAGATATACCTGCTGTACTTGCTGTAGCAGATGTCTGCGCAATTCCTGAAACTGAAATTACTTTTGAACCACTCATAATAAATTATCGACTTGTTAACCTTGATAAAATATAGATTTATAGAGGCATTTACCCAATTCTGGTAGAAATAGATTAAGCCGCATCACATTTACTTATATGGGTAATATAATCCACTTCAAATTGCAGAAACTCAGAAGTCATATTAGGATGAGAAAATGATTACTTCCCATCTGTCTTAAATATTTGCCACAACAAGAAGATATATATTTTCCTCTGTAATCAAATGATCGTAAACGTAAATATGGGATAAAAGTTTAATATGCCATTTAGTTTAATAAAAAACTTATTGATATACTATTTCCTATAGCTTAGCAAAATAAAAGTAAGTTTGTCAAGATTACTTTGTTTCTCCAAAAGCGACATCTTCATACAAACTATCAATACTAGTCCGAAAGTCAATGCTTGCTAGGCAAATTTCACTGCCTTGAGTGTAAGTATGCAATACCTAAAAACCTTCTTAACCAGACAATGCATCGGAATTCTAATTCATTGATATCACTCTTGCTGGTAAATGGTTTTGGCTATTTAGATTTATCTATTTGATTTTGGTTGTAGGTCTTAAAGCGATAATTTTTTGAATAATCAGGGTGAATGCTACTCCTGTAACACCAAAAACTAAACTTAAGAATAGGACTTTAGTCAAGGAATGGGGAGAGTAGGAAGAAAAGGGTGGTAAGATAGTTTGTCCTGGTTCTGGTGCAATTACATATGGAGCAACTGTTGCACCAACTGCTGCGGATGTTAAACCAACACCCATTATTGTTATAGTATTTTGGAACGCGCGATCGCTCTCTACTTGTTCGATGTCTACTCTATTCTGAATAGCTATCATCGCTTTTTCTAGTAATGCACCTCCATGCTGAAAGTAGCCTAAGTCTGATTGAAGTTGTTCCTTGAATAAGCGACAGTCTGCATCAAAAAATTGAGACAGGAAACTCAGATTTTCTCTTGGAAGTTGACTTTGAATATCGTTGAGTTCTCGTTTATAGTTTTGGGAGTTGATGTCGATGTTTAGGCGATAGATGTCTAGGTCACGAGTTAATTGATTATATGATAAATATTTTTGGGGAATCTCTTTTAAGTATGTTTTGAACTGATTTAATTCCTTTTGAGTTAGCTTTTTATCAACTGGCATTCCCTGGAAAATTTTTTCAATATAAGGTTCGATCGCTTCAGACTCGACGCGAAGCGCATCATGAACTTTGCGACTGAGTTTGTAACTTGTGACGACCTTGTTTAAATAACAAAATAGATTCACGAAAGATGAATAATGGTTGATAAATTTCTTGTCGGTGTCAGGTTCACAGAATATCCAAATCAGTACATGGCAGTCATTGTTTCCTTGAGTGGGTACGCCGTATTCAAATATAGGACTGTCAAATAGTTGACCTTCTCGATAAAAGTCAGGGCAAGAATATTCATTGGGAATAAATTCTCTTAAACAATTGTCTGCGAGTTCCCTAAGTTTTTGGCGATTTTGTAAAGATTTCCAGGGCAACCACTGTTTTTCTTCT
>JAKQYF010000451.1 GCA_023356535.1 Trichodesmium sp. MAG_R03
ATCTAATAATTAAAGCTTTTTAGCAAGTTAATTTAATATTTTGTAACTTTGTTTAAAGATACATTAAAAGTAATATCTATCTGAAAAAAAACTAATTATAGTATGGAGAATTTCATATCGATAGTACGCTATATATAGCGTACTTGCGTAAGTCCTGAAAAAAAATATGAGAATTACGATTATCAAAGGTATCATTTGAAGAATTCTAGAGAGTTTTAAATTACTGCTAGTGTCTTTACGTAATTCTTGTTATGATAAACCTGGATTATCAAAGATATCATCTGAATAATTCTAGAGAGTTCTTTATTACTGCTAGTGTCTTTACGTAAGTCCTGGTTTTATTGGTTACATAAAGAATAAAAAAAAAATCCATTTCACATTCTTTATTAGTTATGTAATAATACATAACTAATATATAAAAGGCAAAATAATTATGACTGATTGGTTATTGATTTGGGAAGTGACTCAAGGGGTTGGGTTTGTATTTAAACCTATTCTAGAAGATTTAGCTAAAGATGCTGCTAAAGATTGTATTAAAGATTTCTTTAAAACTAGCTTGGGTAATGTTATTAAAGATTTAATAAATAAAGAACCTCTGCAAAAAGCTATAGGAAAAGCAATTACAGAATTTTTAGAATTAGTACAGCAAGAGTTGGAATATGCAGATGTAGATGAAAACCAATTAAAGAGATATATTTCACCTTTTGAAAGATTTCTCAAAAATGAGTCAGTTCGACAAACTTTGGGGAGTGCTTTTGATAGTAAAACTATAGATACTAAGATATTAGCTGATGTTGCCAAAGAAATTATTCCAACCTTGCCTCCTAATTTTGGTTGGCCAAGAGTGGCAAAAATATATGAGAGAAAAGTTAAAGCAATTCGGATAAATTCTGAGGAATTACGGAAAATATTAGATTCAGAAAATCTGGATAAGCTGGTAAATCAAAACGATGAAATTAGACCAGAATTGAACCTCGAAAAATATCAAGAAGGAATTCTTAAACAATATGGCAATCTTAAATTAGAAAGTTTAGATACCAGTGGTTATGGCTATAATGAACTGAAATTATGGAGAATGTTTATTCCTCAAAATGTTCGAGAGTCTCAAGAATTTAGGCCTCAATTATATGAAGTTCCTAAAGAATATCTCCAACAATTAAAGGAGACTGGGCAGTTAGAGGTAGAATTTTCTCTAGAACAATTTGAAACTGTCCAACTCAGATATTTAGAACAGCCAGTTCGCTCGGTTTTAGAACTAATAAATAATTCTGATTTTAAATATTTGGTTATTTTGGGAGACCCTGGTTCTGGCAAGTCTACTTTATTACAATATATTGCTTTGGAATGGGCAGAATTACCTTTGAGAGATTTGCCTTTAAAACCAATTCCTTTATTAATTGAATTACGGACTTATGTAAGAAATCATGAGACTAATAAATGCAAGAATTTTCTAGATTTTCTCGAAAAAGGCAGCGGTTTGACTTACCATTTCCCTCAACAGGAACTTCATGAAAAGTTACAAAATGGTGATGCTATTGTAATGTTTGATGGATTGGATGAAGTTTTTGAACCTGCTAAAAGAAAGGAAATAATTTCTGATATTCATCGATTTACAAATGATTATAAAGATGTCCAAGTTGTCGTTACTTCTAGAGTAATTGGTTATCAGCCACAACAACTCCGGGATGCTGAATTTTATCATTTTATGTTGCAAGATTTGGAGTCGGAACAAGTTGAGGATTTTATTGAACGATGGCATAATTTGACTTATCAGAATGATGGAGAAAGGGAGCGGAAAAGTGAAAGGCTAAAACGAGCAATTAATGATTCTTCAGCTATTAAGCAGTTGTCAGGAAATCCTTTGTTATTAACTATGATGGCTATTTTGAATCGTCATCAAGAATTGCCGAGAGATAGGGCGGAACTTTATAATCAAGCTTCTCGGATTTTATTACAGCAATGGGATATGGAAAGGAGTTTAGTTGATGCTAATCTTGACTGGAAAACTATTGACTATAAAGATAAGCAAGAAATTTTGCGCAGAGTTGCTGGTTTTATGCAGCAGAATAAAGCAGGTTTGGCTGGCAATTTAATTGAT
>JAKQYF010000452.1 GCA_023356535.1 Trichodesmium sp. MAG_R03
CCCTGAAAGTTCCTAACTCTAAAATGATTGATGGTAATATTAAAAATTTATCCCAACAGCCAAATGAAAAGAAGAAAGCAGCTATTGATTTGTATATCAAGATTGACGGAATTTCAGCGAGGAAAATAGCTGATCTTAACGATAAAATTCGAGGAATTCCCAAATCAATTGACCTTTTATATGACTTTTGTATGGTGAGATTTAATGGATTGGAAAAAAATGCTCGTGTGATTAGAGTCATGGGATTTACTAATGATTTAGACAATTATTGGGGAGCTTATGACCAATTAAATTTGGCAATATTAGCTTTATTGGAGCAGGAGGGAATAGATTTATTTGATGTGAATATTCTTAGTGACACAGAAACTTATAAAAATTGGCAGTATAGTCAAAATTAGGTATTGAAGTAGGATTAATATATGTACTCATGCACTTTTATTTTTCCTCCTTCCTTCTTCCTTCTTCCTTTTTTCAATAACCAAAAATTCTGAATATATCTGCTCCCTCTCTCTGAATAAAATTAATTTCTTCTTGTTGCAAAACCTGACGATAACGCCCTATACTTGCCGGTGATATTCCCTTGCCATAAAGTTCTGAATACCAAGGTTTTTCTGCATCACTTAACTGACTATAATTAATTTTACTTCCCTGGCATTTATCATCTTTTATAAAGCCACCTAAATTTAAACCAGTAAAGTGTTGAAGTTGTTTAATTGCCCTTTCAGGATTAAGTACTAAATGTTCATATTTGATATAACCAACTTTAGTTTGAAAACCTGGTGATTTACAATTCCATGAAGGTGCATAAGCACGGCAATAAAATTCTATAAATTCTGATAATTTTCTTTCTGTAAACATCGGTGTTAAATGTCTAGTTTCACCCAAACTTGCCATTTTATTTCCAACATTAATTAAAGAGGCAATAGTATCTCGTGGGTCTCTAATAATCAATATAAATTTTACATCTTCTACCAACTCATAAATATCTGGAAATAATTCTCCCATGAGAGGGTATTTGAGGACAATATGAGTAGTATTAGTATAACGCTTCCAGATATGTTTTAAAAATTTATTTACTAATTCAGCACTAAAATTTCTGAGTTCTTCTAGATCGGAAAAATAATATTTACTTTGGCTTTCAAAATCAATTTTACCTGTATTGTAAGCATTAACTAAATGATACAGATAACCTACTTCTCCAATTAATGGATTCACTTTGGTATTGGAGCAAATAATATTTTGTAATAAAGTAGTTCCAGAACGAGGACATCCACCAATAAAAAAGTATGTCATTTCAGTTATAAGTTATTAGTTATTAGCTATTAATTTATTGCCTCTTCCTAAAGTAACATTTAAGACTTGATATGGCACTGCTAAACTCTAATTTTAGTTATCAGTTGAGCAAGTAGCGAGGGCTGTCCCAAATAGATTGATTTTTTATTCATCTATTGAACAATAGTCAGGACTTACGCAGTACTGCTATATATGGTGCAAAAAATGGTCATTTTTCAGATAATGCCACTATAATTAGTGTCGTTGCGTAAGTCCTGAATAGTTATTAGTCGAAAATCTCTTGGAAAAATCAGCGGTTGTGCATTTTTCCTCCTACTTTCGAGGGTCTCCCTGCCCGGACCACACTTCGTTGACGCACTACCAAATCAGCATCGTACCATTTTCCTAGAGCAACATTTAAGGCTTGACACGGCACTGCTAGACTCTTACAGGACTTACGCAGTGCCTCCATATATAGTGATTTTGACAATAAATTAAGATATTTACACTACAAGTAGTGCCTTTACGTAAGTCCTGTCTTATTTTAGTCATCAGTTGAGCAAGTAGCGATCGCTGTCCCAAATAGATTGATGTTTTATTCATCTATTGAACAATAGTTATTAGTCGAAAATCTCTTGGAAAAATCCGCATCGTACCATTTTCCTAGAGCAACATTTAAGGCTTGACACGGCAGTGCTAGACTATAATTTTAGTCATCAGTTGAGCAAGTAGTGAGGGCTGTCCCAAATAGATTGATGTTTTATTCATCTATTGAACAATAGTTATTAGTCGAAAATCTCTTGGAAAAATC
>JAKQYF010000453.1 GCA_023356535.1 Trichodesmium sp. MAG_R03
GGTTAGTAATCTTATAGTTAGTTTCCATAATCCTGATAATGAGTTAGCTGTAATTTAAGCTTCTTAGGCAAATTTTATTAGACATCTTTAGAAAAGATTATCAAAATAAATTGTTTTAGATCGGGTCGTTTATCTCCCGAATATCCATAAGTAATTTTGATAGGTTTTGGCTCCAAATCTTCTATGGATTTATCATCTTTTGTATGGTAATCTCCATGAATATGAAATAAACTTGAATCTAGGTGTACTGTACTTGTTTCTAGCTCATAAATTTTCACTGCTTCTAATACCACAGACATAAAAAGCTCATTTAATCCTCTGGGATACAGTTTATCTAATACTCGACCTAATTTATCATCATTAAAATACTCTGTTTTCACCCCTTTGCCAATTAAATGTTCTATTGCTTTTCCCTCAAAAAATTTACTAAACAAATATAATGGGGATGAAACTAATCCTAATCCATTTAAAACCATTCCTTTGACTACTTGACTCCCTGTTATTTTTTCTGGTAACTGTTCTCCAAGTAGTTGATTTATTTTCTGTTCTATGCCAATCTCGTCAATAATTCCTGCTACTAATCCTAGATGATCTATATTGCTAACTTCTATTGACATTTTCTCCTCTTTTTTATTTTCACTTCAGTTCTAGAATTACATTTTGAGGTTTTTTCTTGAGCCTAAATACTTACTTAAGTTTTACCATCTTTGCGTACTACATTTTGTCCTACAGAATGTAGGTTATAAGACAACCTGAATCACACAATATATAAGACTGCTATATCTATAGCAATCCTATTTTGTTCGTGGCAAAAATTTTACTGCTTTTTAGGGAACAGGGAACAGGGAAGAGACAATAGGTAAGAGTTTTAAAAGTTTTATTTACTTTTTGATTTGTCGCAACCTATTTAGGATTGCTATATTTCAGGTTTGATTAATTATAACTAAGAATAATATAAGGATAAGGAGAAAATACATTCATTACGTCTTTATTGTTCCACTCGATCCTTTGTTATTCTGGATAAAAAGGGAATTCATTACCATTTGCTAATGCAAAAACCCATCTTTTTAGTTGGTCATCTGTTAGTAGATCTTTGTTTGGTCTAGCTGGAAGACCTAGGGTAATTCTATAATTAAGGGCAGCACATAATGAACTTAGAGGAAGTCCAATATATTCTCAATAACCAACTGCTCAACCGAGAAAATCGTTGTCTCAATGACACCGAAGTATTGGTTTTGCGAGGTGTCTGGCAAAAACAGACGTATCATCAAATGGCTCAAAAAGAAGGCTACAGTTCTAGCTATTTGGCAAATGTAGTTGCCCCAGAATTGTATCGAAGAGTTTCTGAGGTGACAGAAAGACGAGTAACTAAGAAAAACTGTCGAGCCATATTAGAGTCATATTTTACGGCACAAACTCAACCCATAACTAACCCATTAAGCTCAAGGTTAGAAAACTCATCTCCTAATCTTCAACTCTCTAGTTCACCTTGTTATCCCTCTGGGGCAGTTCCTCTTGACTCTGCTTTTTACTTGAAACAACCTTTCCTGGAACAACAAATTATCAAAGAAATTACTAAGCCAGGGGGGTTGGTGCGAATAAAAGCTCCTCAAGAAATGGGAAAAACCTCTTTACTATTCAGAATTTTAAATGATTGTCAAAAAAATTTCGGTTATAGAATAGTTAGTTTAAACTTACAAAAAGTTGATCAAAGTATCTTCGAAAATCTTGATCAATTCTTGCGCTGGTTATGTCTTAATTGTGCTCGAAAACTAGGATTACAACCAAATTTAGACCTCTATTGGGATGAGGAGCTTGGTAGTAAAATGAGTTGGACAATTTATTTTGAAGAGTATCTTTTAGAAGAAATCGATAGTCCTTTGGTTCTAGCTTTAGATGAGCTTAATCAGGTATTTGAACATCCTAAAATTGCTGAAGATTTTTTACCGTTATTACGTTCTTGTTATGAAGAAGCAAAAAAAAATCCTATTTGGCAAGATTTTCGTTTAATCGTTGTTCATAGTACTGAGATTTATATTCCGCTTCAGTTAGAACAGTCTCCTTTTAAT
>JAKQYF010000454.1 GCA_023356535.1 Trichodesmium sp. MAG_R03
GTCAAGCAAATCATTTTTCTCCAAATCTTCTGAAGTAAATGATTGATTTATACTTGGCATTGGTTGCCGACTTGCAAAAAATTTTGCTGCTACAACTGCCATAATTGTAGAACAAAAAGTGGCGATAATTGTAGGTAAAATAATATCTCCAGGATTAGTAACACCTGCACTTGCTCGAATGGTTATCACACTAATAGGAATTATAGTGACCGAAGAGGTATTAATTGCTAAAAATAAACACATTGCATCTGTAGCAGTTCCCTTTTCTGGATTTAATTTATCCATTTCTGTCATAGCTTTTAAACCCATGGGTGTTGCAGCATTTCCTAATCCTAAAGCATTAGCAGCTATATTGAAAATAATGGCAGACATAGCAGGGTGAGATGCAGGTATATTTGGAAAAAGTTTTACCATTATAGGATAAATAAAACGGGCAATTATTTTCATCCCTCCTGCTGTTTCAACTATTTGAATTATCCCTAACCATAATGCCATACTACCAACTAGTCCGATGGCTAAAGTAACAGCATTTTTCGCAGCTTCAAATGATGCTTCAGTTATTTCCGTCATCCTATTATTGTATGCGGCTATAACTGTAGCTGAAATTATCATAAATAGCCAAATACTATTAATAGGCGATGTTTGTGATTTATTCATTTAAGTATTCAGTCTATCAACTAAGTTTTTGATTGAGTAATATTTAATATTCAGTCTTTGGTTTTGTAGAGCATTTTTTATAGAAAATTTTGAGAGCTATTTTTATCTTTTGCCTAGAATAATATAGTCATCTATTCCGTAACTTGAATAATGTTTACTTTGAAGATACCGTCTTTTTAATTTTTCCATATATTTTTGATGAGGTAAGTTTTCCCTGGCAAATCTGCCATATTCAGGACCCTTAGTCGGCATTCTTTTACCAGTAGAAGTTAAATATTTATACCAAACTAAGTTCAAACCTATGTCTGCCATAAAATTTTCAATTAGTTTTTTTTCTATGTCTCGATTTTCACTAAATTCTAGATTATAATTAATAAAAATTTTTTTGCCTTGCACTATGATAATTACATAGCCATCACTACTCAAACTTTCCTGAAATATTTTCCGATAAACCTTGAAAGACTTTTTCTTTTCTGCTTGGTCAGCAAATAAACAGTGAGAAATAGTTATAAAATCAAAAAAATCTTGTGGCAAAACTTTCAACTGTTCGTTGTATGTAAAAATATCCGCTGTATCAAATCGAAAATATAAATTTGTAGGCATTATTTGTTGTTCTATATATTGCCTCCAAAACTGAAGACCTCTATATTGAAACTGAGCTTGTTTTTCCAGAGAATAATAACAAATGTGCATGGGAGGAGCCGCAAAAAAGCTACTACTACTTTGTAGAAATAAAGCTAGTCCATAAGCAACTGTTCCTGGACCAGCAGCAATATCTAATATGTTAATTTTTGTTGGTAATAATCCACTTTTGTAGACAAAATACCACGCTAAATAATTGCAATAAACATTATCTAAAAAGTATTTCATAAAATAAACATGAGGAGTTAAATTAAAACCATAATCAGGATCAGCGCCAAGCTTTAACTTTCCTATATCCCTGTTGGCTTTTTCTAACTCTAGTCTTCGTTTTTTTTCAGGTATTCTTTCAAATTCAGATTCAATATACTTTGCCAAACTTGATTCAAAATCATCAAATATCTGTTCACAAAATCCCGTAGATTGTAATAAATTTTCATCTTTTTTAATTAACTGAAAACTCTTAATGACAAACTCAATAAATTTTGTATCTGGAGTCAATATATAGTCATAAAGTCTCCTAATTAACGGCTCATTAAAATTAAGTTTTAATTCTAATTCATCTAATTTATCAACAGCTTTTATCAGATGTGTACTTAAATTGCTGATTTCTCTATCTTTATCATTTAAAGATTCTTGAAACTTCAGCTTATCTTGATATAACTTCTCTAAAGGAGATAATTTTACCCCCGAATTTTCAATAGCTTTTAGTATTTGATTTGCCAGAGAATTATTTCCTTGTTTTAGGGCAAACCAAAATTTGA
>JAKQYF010000455.1 GCA_023356535.1 Trichodesmium sp. MAG_R03
CAGTTATTGAATTTGAAATTGAACTCTCTTTATAATCCTTCAAGAGGATCGAAATCATCATTTTTATTTTCTGACATTGAATTCATTGCTGATGGTTGAACTATTATATTTTTGTTATTAAGCCCGTTCACCCACCGATGCCAATCAGTTAAAACCCAATCAATAGTCTCACTTAAAGACTCAAATTGATTTTCCTTGGCAATTCTTTCAAGATTATCCAAATGTCTGGGAGCAATAACGACTTTGCGACTTGACCAATTCTTCATCATTTCTTATCACTAGCCTCTCTCTTTACAAACGCTAACAATCCACGAGCATTAATTATTTCACTATCTACTACCACTTCAAAACCTTTTTTTTCTAGCCATGAACTCACTTTAGGAAGTTTGGAGCCTCCTCCAATGGCAAACATAAACTCAGACCCATCTAGGTAAGAATCTATCTTTCCTAACACTGTCACCAAAGAATTTTTTACCCATGGATATAATTCTTGATCATAAATGTTAGCTAGAGAAAATTGACTAATTCTGTTTACTCCATAAATGAAGTCTCCACGCTCAATGGCTCTTTGAATGAGTTGAATGTCTCCAGTTCTTTTTAACTGTTTGCGAACTTCTAAATTACTAGAAATACGTTGATATAGAGATTTGACACCCATATCAGGAAAAGGAATTACCTGTTTCCATGCTCCATTGCTATATACACTGACTATAATTGTGCCAAAGCCTATGTCAATCAAAATCGTTTGGGCTGCTTTTGTACATTTCTTTGCTAACAGTAGACTTGCATAGGCTCCTAGACCTTCAATCTTGACTACTTTTAAATCAATATTGATTTTTCTGAGTTGATTATTAAGTTTGACTGTATGTTCGCCATTGACCTGGTTTTGTAGGTCACTAAAAGCTCCTAAATCATGTACAGAAAGAGAAATAGCTACATTTGTATAATCCATTGTGATACTTTGTGAAATTGCAGCCAATGAAAGTTCTAATGCAAATTTACTTTTCCCTTCTCTATCGTCAGAAGGACTAAAAACTCCGTTAGGACTAAATTGATAAGCTTGCTGCCCTACTACAAATCTTTGTCCCCAAAGTTCTGTTCTTGGACCTGAAATATACTCTACAAATACTGAATCATTACCAGAATCTGTAATTTCTTGCTCATTGCTTAAGTAATAAATCAAGGACTTGATTTTTGTTGTCAATCCTTTGCTAGACAAAGCTTTAATACGCCCATTACCGTTGTCAATTCCAATATAGATACTATCTGTTATCATATGCTCTGTGGGAGAGCTCATAATACTCTTTATTTTTGATGTCATAAATTTTTTCCTGCAATATTGAGAACTGTCAGTCCCCAATTAACTCTTTTTCTGAGATATTTAGATATTATCAAGCACTTTTTTAAAATAGCAAGGAACAATGTATCTTTTTATTCCCAAAAAAAAATCCACTGATTTCAGTGGAAAAAAAAAAGTCAGTAAAAAGAACAACAGGACTTACGAAAAGGCACTAACTGTAGTTTAAATCTCTAAGATAATTATCAAAAATACATTGTATATAGCAATATCGCGTAAGTCCTGGGGGAAAAAGATTATTTTTGCTTCTGCCATTCTCGAAGAATTAGCGCTGCTAATTTTTTAACTGGTTTTGCAGGATTACGTTTGTGTTCGATCCAACTTTTAACAGTACAAGGTGATACTCCTAATATTTCGGCTAGCTCATCCTTTGTTACTGGATTATATGGATTGTACAGCAACTGCACTGGATTTAACTCCGGTAGTTCAGATTTTTGATGTATCATTCTTTTATATTAAGGTCCTAAAGGTATTTGTCTACAAATAGAGTAAACAGATACCTTTTGTTTTAAGTTAGGAAGCTAATCAACTCAATGGCTCCTAACCACAAGCAAGTCACAATTATTGCGAAGATTAATGAATCAACCATCTTTCAACGCTTTTGTCGCTATTTGTTCAGCTTTTTCTATATCGCTTGTAGTTAGACAA
>JAKQYF010000456.1 GCA_023356535.1 Trichodesmium sp. MAG_R03
CTTGCAAGAAGTTTTAAATTATGTTGAAAAAAACAATAATTTAGAAGACTTTTATAATTCCATAGAAGGTTTTATTCGGCAAATTATTGGCTGGAGGGAATGGATGAAACTTTTATATGAATTTAAATACGACGAAAACTTTAGGGAACTCAACTTCTTTAAAGCTCAAGAAAAATTACCAGACTACTTTTATGACTTAAAAGATTTACCAGAAAATATACCCCTAACATTAGCCATAGAAAAAGTATCTAAACTTAGTTGGGCACATCATATTGAGAGGTTAATGATATTATCAAATTGGATGACTTTAAACTCTTATAATCCTAAAGAATGCTATAATTGGTTTTTGTCTCAATTTGTAGACGCATACGAGTGGGTAATGGTTCCCAATGTTTACGGAATGGGTTTATTCGCAGACGGTGGTTTTTTTGCCACTAAACCATATATTTCTGGAGGTGCTTATATCAAAAAAATGTCAGATTATAAAGATAATGGGTGGATAAAACTATGGACAGACAGATATTGGAAATTCTTAAAAAATAATAAATCTCAGCTAAAAGATAACCCTAGAATGAAATTAATTTTAAGTAAAATTTAACAGCTTTTTCCGCAATCTTAAACCTACCAAATCAAGTGCAAAATTCATAAAAAAATCACTATTTGAGAGTCAACAATCTGGCAGTTTGTTATTTGATATTGTCTTAACTAAATCTGGAGATATATATTAGTAAAATCAACAAGTACATATAAATCAATAAATATTATGAGCGTAAATGTCAAAACCTTCTATCAGGCAACAAACCCTGGTAAAACCCTATTCAAAGAACACCAGAAAGTTGATTCGGAGTATGTTTGTCTATGAATACTGAGATGATGAAGGGTCTTGGTTTGATATTAATCTTCTATTGAAAGATGCAGTGGAGTTGCAAAAATGATTGATCCTCACCAAAATGAAGTCGAATTATTATCTGAGCTAATATTTGCTCTGGAAATGTCTCAAGGAAACTTTCGGCTATTTTTAGCCAGTTGTAATTACCAAACTCAGCGTCAACGGCTAATGGAAAAACTCCAGACTTCTTTCTCTGGAGACTTAGCAAAATTGGAGGTGGATGCATCAGTTGAAAAACTTTATACTACTATTGGCCAACATTTAGGAGACCAACAGCCAGATGGGTTGATGGTTTGGGGTTTGGAGTCGAACCGGAATATTGATAAACTACTGGTATCAATGGGGTTAGTACGCGAAGAGTGTAAAAATAATTGTCACTTCCCAATAGTTTTGTGGATAGATCAAGAGATTTCCCCGAAGTTTATTCGCTTAATTCCTGACTTTGAAAGTTGGACAAGTCTGACCGTATTTGATACTACTACTCAAGAATTAAGAGATTTTATTCAGCAAACGAGGGATAGTGTTTATCAGAAAGTTTTAGAAAGTGGGGCAGAAATATTTTTAGATTATACTGACCAGGGTTTGCCAGAGTCGACTTATCAAGAATTGTTAGACCCTCGGCAAAAATTAGCAACTGTTGCGAATAGAGCAATAGAAGTTTTAGATACCTCCCAGCCCTCTTTTAGGCTAGCCCGTGCTTATGATTTTCTCGCCGAATGTGAACTAGCTAAAGGTAACTATAAACAAGGGAAAAAACTTGCTGAAACTGCTATAGAAATTTTTGACAATACCCTGAGTGCTGCATCTGTTCCGGCCTCAGAAAAAGACAAAAAAACTTTAGAGAGGGAAAAGGATGGAGCTTTGTCAAAGAGGGAAAAGTTAAAGAAGCGATCGCCTCCTACCAAAAAGCAGAAAAAATCGACCCCGCCCAAATTTCTGCTTTTAATTGGAATACACTTTGTTGGTATGGCAGTCTTGATCAAAAAGCTGCTGATGTTATGTTCCCCTGTGAAAAAGCAGTTGCCCTGAGCCCGAAACATGGCGATATTATTGATAGTCGCGGACTTGCCAGAGCATTAACAGGAGATATTGAAGGAGCAAT
>JAKQYF010000457.1 GCA_023356535.1 Trichodesmium sp. MAG_R03
GTCTCCTACTAATACTAATTTTTTGCCTTTTAATGCCGGAATTAATATTTCTGGGGGAGTACATTTACTAACTTCATCAATTATAACTACGTCAAAACTATTAAATTCTTCAGCAAAACTTCGACTGGCAGCTTGAACACAGGTAATACCAATAACATTCGCATTATCAAGATAAATTTTTCTCAGATCATTACTATCTTTTTCTGAAGGTTTCTTTATTTTTTCAATCCAGTCTTGAATAAATTTTTGGTTGCGGTTTAGGTAAGTTTCTTCTGTATCTAATTCTTGTTGCCAGTTTTGCAGTTGAAGTTTGATTTTATGCAAAATTTCTGTAGCAAATAATTCTGTTTCAGGGACGGTAAGTCTAAGATTTTTTGGGATTTTTTCCCATGCAGATTTCCACCATTTTCTTTCTTCGATTAAGGTTATTGATGGTTTTTGTTGTAAGGATGTTTTAATTTGATTAATTTCTGTTTGGCAAGATTGGAGTTTTTCCTGAGATTTATCTACTTTTTCTTGGATAGTATTTAGTTTGTCTTGGAGAATATTTTTAATATCTACAAGAACGGTAAAAGGTTCTAGTAAAGGAGCGACTTTTTCAAGTTGGTTGAGGTTATTTTCCCAGGAATTGACTTTTTCTATAAAATTGGATTTATCATTTAATACTTCTAATGGTTTCCATTCAAGATATTGTTTGGCTAGACTACTAATTCCTGCGTTAAACTCTAATTGACCCTCTATTTCTGTTAATTTGTGAAGAAACTCTTGATATTTTTGTTCGAGCTTTTGACGTAATTTTGCTCCTTCTTGCTCGACTATCTCTCGTTCTTGTCTGCAGCCTTCCTGTAATTGAGTAATCTCCTCTAACTGTTCCTGCTTTTTTAGGATTTTTTTTTGATTTCCTCGTTTCATAGGAAGTAAAATTTCACGAGAATGATAGAGGATTTGATTTAAGATTTTCTCTATGACTTCTGCCAAAGTCTTTGACATATTATCTGGTTCCCATACCAGACTATATTTGCTCTTATTTTCATTAAAAAAATGTTGGACTTTTGCTACTAAATCTTGTCGTTGTCTTTGGTTAAGTTGCGAATAAAATCCAAACTCTATAGCAAATTTTTGCCACTTTTGATAATCTTTTTCTGACAAAACTATTGGTGGTTTACTTAGAAAAATTTGCAAAAAATTATCAAAACGATGTTCTCGGCCTTGGATATTTTGAAAGCCACGATTTGACTCTGCATTTAATGCTTTTTCCAATCTTTCCCAATCTGGAAAACTATGAATAGGTTGAGCATAGTTTAGCAAAAGTTGTGATTTTTCCCTATTAACAAGTTTAATCAAATTTTCTGGTAATCCAATTAAATCTAATTGAAAATCTTGACCGGTTTCTAAACATTTTTTTAATTCCTCAGATATACGGTTTTTACCAATATTTATCCAAGCACCTACTTCTGAAACAACTAAGTCTATTTGACTTTTTTGTGATTCTAATTCTTGGAGATTTTTTTGTAAATTTTCCGAAACTATACCTTGGTGATGAATATCTTTTTTGAGCTGCTCAAACTTACTATGACTCTGTTGATATATCTGTCGTAAATTTTCCGTTTCTGACATGATAAGAACTGCTTTTTTTGCCATAGCTAACCCACTCTTAAATTCTGGCAATAAAACGGCTAAATTTTCTGACAACCAAGCTGCTAAACCAAAAGCTCCTAATGTGGGAATTTCCCAACCAATATCTCTGGCAATATTTCGAGTTAAACGCAAATTATCTACCAAATCTTTGACCGACTTTTCCTCCTGACAATAAGGTTGTAAACGGGGTAATAAAATTTTAACTTCTTCATCTTGCCAATTAACATTAGGTGCAGAATTTAACAAATTATCTAATCCCAATATCAGAAAATTTAATTCTTTGGTGTCAGTTTCTAATTGCAAAACTTCACTTGCTAAGACTTCCTGACTTGTCTCCAAAATAGTTT
>JAKQYF010000458.1 GCA_023356535.1 Trichodesmium sp. MAG_R03
ACCTAAACGTTTTCCCACCACAACAGTAAAAAACTGATCACCTCCTAGAAATAAAACTACTCCTTGACGGTACCAATGCCAATTTTCTGCCGTCTTACCCCAGAGCAAAAACCGCCAAAAATATTCAGGTGGCTGTACCCGGTCTACTTCTGGATAAGAACGAGCGATCGCCACTTCTTTTCCTGTAGCATGGGGACAAGGAGAAAGAATAACAGAAATTCTCATATCAATATTTGCCTGTTGTCGTAGCTGTTGTACAACAGGTCTTACCCAGGTAACTAATTCTCCCGGACCATTTGATAGGATGACAATATCAACTTTTTCCATGATGGAAAGCATAAGGTAAACTATTTTAATTTATACTAATTGACTTTGCACCACCATCTAAGATGTTATTGCAACTCTTCACTTTCTGTTATTTCCCCTTAAAGGGACAAAGAGAAGTTGACTTCTAGTAAAACGGTATTATGAACTAATATACTAACTAAATTAAACTAAATTATAGGAGAAAATTAAGTGACAGAATTGATAGATGCCATTAAAGTTGGAAATTTTGCTCAAGTTGAAACCTTGCTCAGTGGAGGAGTGGATGTCAATACTAAAGACTCAGAGGGTTCAACTGCTTTAATTGCTGCTGCCGAAACAGGCCATGTAGAGATAGTGAAAAAATTATTAGTTAATGGTTCAGATGTCAATGGTAATGATATTGATGGTTGGGTTCCTTTGATGGGTGCTGCTGCTAGTGGCAACCAGGAAATTTTGCAACTATTGCTAGATACTGGTGCTAATGTCAATGCTGTTACTAATTTTGGTTTGACTGCTTTGATGTCTGCTGCTGGTAGTGGTCATGTTAGTATAGTCCAAACTTTACTAGAAAGGGGGGCAAATATTAGGGCAAAAGATAACAATAAATGGACAGCCTTAGTGCGGGCAAGTTCCGAAGGTCATAAAGATGTGGTGGAGTTGCTGAAGAAGATGCGCGTTCAGGATAATTAGTTATCTTAGGGAGCAGGAAGAGGGAGTAGTTTGAGATAACTTTTTATTGATTAATAGACCACAAAGAGCAGGAGGTTGTATACAACTTTCCAAAGGGAGTTATTATTTGTTTTTGTGCTAAGAAAACAAGTCATTTATCTTAAGAATTAAAAATAATATAACCCTAAACCCTATAAATGTTAGATAATGGGAATATATAAAATAGGAAAATATGAAAGACAAACAGAAATCAAAGTTATAATATTTTATCCTAAAATCATTTGTCCGAAATCTGCTGTATGTTCATTAGCTTAAAAAACTCCTACATAACTCAGATAAAATAACACTTTTAGAGTTAGTATATCTCAAGCTATTAAGTTTTACTAAAAGATTCAAAATTTCTACAAATAGTTCTCAGAGTTTTGAATATTAATTGCTATTTTACGGATAATTAAACATTCCTACTGAAAAAAAATCAAATATATGGGGTTGCTTAAAATCCCTGTAATCAAAACAAATTATAACTTTTCAATTTGTTTCCATGCAGCAACTAAACCGCCAAAAAATTCCAATTTTATGTCTAATTTTTTTGCCAGTATTATTAATGGGTATCTGTATCCTTAAGTATAGTGTAAATTTCCCTTTTTCTGACCAATGGCCTTTAGCAATTATGTTTGAGAAAATCTACAGCAATAATCTTTCTTTGTTTGGCTAATAATTGGAGTTTATGCAATTATTAGTGGAGCTGTAACTGCTTTAGGTAGAGTGGGGTTTGGTGTTGGTCAAGCTCTGGCTCCAAGATATACAGCTTTTTCATTATATTTGATGGTATCCTTAATTTATTTACTGGCTATTTTTTCCCTGGTAGCTAGTCAAAATAATACTCGGAAAAAGTTAATTAAATATAATTCCTTATTACTTATTACTATTTTCCTAGTTTTACATATTAATACTATTATTAATGCTATAGATAGGATGAGCGATCGCCGAGTTATCTTGC
>JAKQYF010000459.1 GCA_023356535.1 Trichodesmium sp. MAG_R03
GTTGGCAAGGGTGACGGAAGTGTTTGATAGTCAGGAAACTTTAGACTATTTATGTCGGGTGAGTGGGGGTCATGTGAGGAATATGTTCCGAATGGTACTTGATGCTCTCAAAGAGGAGGAAGACTTACCTATTTCTCGCGGGAGTGTTGATAATGTAGTGAGAAATTATCGCAACGAACAACTTTTGGCTATAGATGATCACGAGTGGGAGTTATTACGGCGGGTAGTTCAAACAAAAAAAGTAACGGGTGATAAGGGATACCAAATTTTAATCCGGAGTATGTTTGTTTATGAGTATCAATATGACCAGAATTCTTGGTTTGATGTTAATGCTCTTTTGAAAGATGCACCGAAATTGAAGATAAGTTAATAGATAGGGAGGTATTATTAAGATAGTAGGAAGTTAAAAATTTATGTCTGGTAGTGGTAATATAGAAAAGTTGCTTCGAGGCTTGAAGAGGTCTAAAGGAAGATTCTCGCCATTTTTGGCTCGTTATAGTTATGTGAGTCAGCGCGATCGCTTAATTGAAAATTTTCGAGCATCTTTTCCTGGTGTATTGAAAGTATTGCCCTTGGATCAGTCTGTGACCCAAATTTATACAACTGTCAGAGAATATTTAGAAGACAAAGAGCTCGATGTTCTTATGGTTTGGGGTTGGGAGTCCTTGAGGGATATTAATAAATTATTAGTGGGAATGGGGTATGTGCGGGAAGAGTTTAGAAAGCATTGCTCTCTACCGATAGTTTTTTGGGTAGATGGGAAGGTTGCCCGGAAATTTATTCGGTTAATTCCAGATTTTTACAATTGGGTGAGTCTGACTGTATTTGAATCTGCTAATGATGAATTGATTGATTTTATTCAGCAGACGAGTGAGAATGTTTACCAGAAGGTTTGGGAAAGTGGGGCAGAAATATTTTTAGGTTATACTGACCTGGGTTTGCCAGAGTCTACTTATCAAGAATTGTTAGAAGCTCAGCAAGAATTAGCAAATAGAGAAATTACTTTAGAAGCAGAACTAGAGGCGAGTCTGGAATTTGTTTTAGGTAGGTTGGCAGATGATTTTGAGGAAACAGCCCGAGATCATTATCAACGGAGTCTTGAACAATGGCTACAACTTAACAACCTGTTGCGGGTTGCTCATACTTATTATTATTTGGGTTTGTGGTGGCAGAGTTATGGGGTGACACATCGAGTAGAAAAAAATAGGGCTGACAAGAATGCTGGTTCTTATTTTAAACGGTCAGTAGAAGGTTTTGAGGCAATTAACCGTCTAGACTTAGTTGCTAAGTTCATCAATGGTTGGGGAGAAGTTTTGCAAATTTTGGAGAGCTGGGATGAGTTGGAAACTGTTGCGAATAGAGCAATAGAAGTTTTAGATACCTCCCAGCCATCTTTTAGACTAGCCCGTGCTTATGATTTTCTCGCCGAATGTGAACTAGCTAAAGGTAACTATAAACAAGGGAAAAAACTTGCTGAAACTGCTATAGAAATTTTTGAGAATACTCTGAGTGCTGCAGCTGTTCCGACCTTAGAAAAAGACAAAAAAACTTTAGATAGGGAAGAGTATTATCATCGGGGTAGATATTTATTTTCTTTGGCAAAAGCTGAACAAGGTAATGGTAAAATTAAATCGGCTATAGATACTTTGGAAGAAGCTAAAAAGAGGACTAAGCCTGAATATAACCCGGATTTTTACATCAATATTATCAAGAAATTACGAGAAATCTATTACGAAGAAAAACAATATCTTAAAGCTTTTGAATTAAAGCAAGAACGACAAAGAATAGAACAACAATTTGGATTTATAGCTTTCGTTGGTACCAAGCCCTTAGAAAAAATAGAAGAGATAAAAGAAAATATTCATCCGGCTTTACCTCAGTCGAAATACAGAATTAATCAACAACAAATTAATCAAGAAATTG
>JAKQYF010000046.1:0-8183 GCA_023356535.1 Trichodesmium sp. MAG_R03
GGGTCGTTTCTTTCATAGAAGAGCGATCGCGAAGCGGACTGGAAGTCTATCGCTTCAACGTAAAATTATTGTAGACCAAGCATTATAGTCTAATTTGGCCAGTTAAGTTGTGTAAGTCCCACTAGTTGTGATTTAGTGATACTATATGATATTATTCTCCACCAAGCTAACTGTTTTCAAGTATTCAGATCCCTAACGGCAAAAGCATCAAAATTTGTTGTATTTAGTCAACCTATGTATGCTCGAAAAAATCTACCAATGCCTAATGGTTTGTTTTTTATACCAGGGGAAAACTTGGAAAAATATGGAGGTTATGTAAAAGAATCTAAAAAATCAATTAAAGGATTTCAAAGTGAAACTCCTGAGGATCTTGGAGAAAGAGGTTTAGATAATCATGCAATATAGTTATGGGGAATGTCTCAATCATTAGTCAAGACTTGGTTTACTTTTCTTGGTTTTGAAGTAATTTTTGAGAATAAAGAGCCTGGGACTGACAACTATCCTTGGGAAGGTTGGCTTCGTTGGGGATGTGTGGCCAAACGAGTTAGGTGACAAAAAAACCTAAATATTTAATGAGAAGGCATCGTGTTTGAGAAAATGTTTCCCAAACATTTAAGTCTCGAAAGAGTGATCGCTTTCCTAGATAAAATCCTTTTTTATAAGTTCAAAAATCTCTTCGTATGGTTCTCTGTTAAATAAACTGCTTTGTAGTTCGACAAAATCTGAATACTCTAAGCGACTGATAACTTCTAAAGAATTCCATTTAGGCATAAAATTTTCTCTCCACTTATGCCATACAACTGTTTGACCATGATTGGGAAAGTGAGCAAAACTATACTGAGGAAAAAAATCATGAATAGCTGCAACAACTTTAAAAACATCACCCATCCAGCTTTTATTTTTCTCGCTGGAAACCTTCTTTAAAGATATACAACGTTGATGTGATGATTGAGCTTGAGCATAACTTCCAGGAAAAGTATCATCAATTAGCCAAATAGTCTTTAAATGGGAGCAACCAATAGATGCACAAAAGTCACGAAAGCTTTGTTCAAACGTATGAAGACCATCTAAATAAATCAGATCGAATGGAGCATATTTCCGAGCATGATGCCTAAAAAAATCGTCACTGGTAATTTCAAAAAAATTGATATTTTCAGTGGTATATTCCCCTGTATTAAACTGAAATTTTGGGTCTACAGCTACTTTAGATTTGATATTAATCGCATTAAAGGTATGACCTTCAGATACACCTATTTCCAGATATCTAGATGATTTATTTATAGTACCAAGTCGGTTAAGACGACCATCTCTGGTTTTAACATCTTGACTTTCAACAGTTGTAGTAATGGAGGTAGAATTTAAGGTAGTTCGCATCTTTAAATATTTTTCTTTTAGAGCCAAACAATAAACTTGATTTTGATTCTTTAAAAAGTTAGACCCTCTATTTATATAAGACATTATATCAGAATTTTCTTGAGCTAAGAAATCATCTTCTCTCCAGTTTTCTAAGATAGCAAAATTGTGGTTTCTCAGAGATTTAACTATTTGAAAAGGATTTTTGGCTATGGAAATTGAATATGGCGCATCTTTAGTATTATAAGCTCCTAATCTCATAGCATTATCTACACCCCCAGCTATAATATAATTTGAACACTTATTATAAATATGTGGAGAAAAATTAACGTTATTTCCTCTTCTGGGAATACATACAATATCTGCCTCTAAATAACTCAGAAACTCTAACAGATATATAGCACTTCCTTCCACAAATATAATTTTTTTGGCACTTATTAAATAAGATAACTGTTCTAGAATATTGTAATTTTCCGGCTGGATAGAAACATAACCCTCATTCAACAAAAAATTCTCCAAATATTTTTCCCCAGCTACTCCCCCACGAAGCAAAATATGAGACCTACCAAAAAAGAGTTTTAAATCTTGTTTCTCTTTTCTAAGTTGATTAGTCATCTCCAAAATTCTCTGCTGTAGTCTCTCTAGATATGAGCAATACCATTCCTTGACTCCTACTGACAGCTCGCTACCTGGTTCTGGAATAATCAAATTTTTAAAAGTACAATTATCTATCACAAAAATGCACTTTTCAAGAGAAATGTTGAAAATTTTTAAGATTTGAATTAACCATTGAGGGGGATTAAATGAAGCTGAATTGCTCCCTACAACTAAAGCAAAAACTAAACCATCATGTAATTTGGGATTGAATGCCCAAATGCGATGGATACTTTCTGTGAGAATATGTCCAAAATGTAAATATAAAGGTCCTGCATAAATGTATGTACCTTGATAAAAATTTGAACTATAGGTTTGATTTTTACTATTATCAATGACATTTACTTCTTTGGAATTATCGACAATTTCTGGTCTATCTATGTATATAGGTTCATTTTTGCCTACTAATTTCCCTGAGCGTCGATGACGAAAAACTCCAGGCATATTCTCTGGAAAACAAACACCTCCCATCCATTCGTGATTGCTCTTAATTTCAATTGGTTTAACAACTGCATTGTTAATTTTGAATAATCGGGATTCGTCACTATAATCTATCTGTTCTTTATTTGTCTTAGATAGTTCTTGAATTTTTTGATGAGCTTCTTGACAGCTAGAATCTATAGATATTATCTTTTGGTATAAAAAATATGCTGAATTCCATTTTTCTCTAGATATTTTAAGTTTTGCTAACTTTAGAAGATTTTGTATTCTAACGTCTTTTAAGTTAGTATTAAAATTATAATTCATTACAAATTATTGATAAAAAGTTTTATTAATTAATAATTGTTGGTTCATTTTGTTTAAATTAATTTAACGCAATGCTACTTTTTTAATTTGGCTGTATAAATTAATGGATGAACTACTGAGAGTCGAGAATTATCAGTTATTTCTAATTCTCTCTCTAGTAAAGGATAATTACTTAAAGATTTTTTCTCGACAAACATCACCATACTCTGTGAATACCACCAGGCAACATTTTGATTATTCCAAAATTTGCCCCTAATACAATCAATAACTATATATTCTCTATCTTGAAAAAGTTTTACCCAGTATTCTAACCATTGTTCATTTAGATGATTTAAACCACCTTGGCCGGGTATTGCAGCAGAAAAAAGACAGACTGGAGCTAAATTAGTTAAAGAATCTATAAATTTTTCCGCATTGTCAATAGGAAGATGTTCCGCTACTGCTAAAGATAAAACTAAATCAAATTTTTGATCGATTTTCCAACTTTTTTCAAAGTCTATTGCTGAAAACTTATCTTGAGGAATTTCTAACCATTTCTTTACCCAATCTCGATCTACTCCCAAAATATCTTCCACTCCCTGTTGTTTAAATACTGATAGCCAACTTCCAGTACCGCAACCAATATCGACTACTTTTTTAGGATTAACTAACTTCATCACAAAAGGTACAATGTTTTCTGCCGCAGAGCGAGATTGGGGCTGTAAGTCTTTGTAAAAAGTATCAGAATAAGGAGCGCGAGGAGCAGTTTTGAGGGTAGTTTTATCTACATCCAAACTAGCTTTACTTTTATGATTTTTTCTATAAACTTCTGGATGAACTATTGAAAACTGTAGAGTATTTTTCTGAAATTCATCTTGAAGTAGAGGGTATTTTGGAAGATACGCTTGTTGTACAAAAATTAGAAAATTTTGCTTGTACCACCAAGCCAATTTTTGATTATTCCAAAAATTTTTTCTAATACAATCAATTACCACATAGCCTCTATCCTGAAATAGATTAATCCAGTATTCCGGCCATTGTTCATTAACGTGATGAAGACCTCCTTGACGAGGTATAGCAGCAGAAAATAAACAAACTTTTCCTAAACTAACTAAAGAATCAATGAATATATTTGCAAACTGAGCAGGAATATGTTCAGCTACTTCTACAGTCATAACTAAATCAAACTGTCTATTAATAGGTAAAGGTTTCTCCAAATTAACTGGCAAAAATTTTTCTACAGGTATTTCTAATAATTTCTTATCTACCCAATCTCCATCTACCCCAAAAATGTCTTGGACTCCATTTTTTTGAAAAACTGATAGAAAACTTCCTACTCCACAACCCACATCCATAACACTCTGAGGGTTAATCATATTTACTATTTTGGGAACTATTTCTTTAGCTGCTGTTAGAGAAGCAGCACTAATTTGATTATAGAAACTTTCTGTGTAAGTTGACATGATTACTATTTATTGACCGTTACTCTTGATAAAAATGAAATTACGATTATTAGCATTAAGTCTAATAATTTAGTCATCAGATAATTGCTGGATCGTATATAGCATCAGGAAATCCTTCTACCTGAAAATTATACATTTCTTCTATCTTCTTTTCACCCTTAATTTTGTACTCACTATCCCATTGTTTCCAAGCTCCTCCTTGGTTTTTCGGTAAATCTTTAGCTGCCTCATAAGCTTTTCCTCCATTAATTACCTTTTGTCGAATATGTTCCTTGGAACGGAATGGGTAATGTCTGAAAATTAATCCTAAATTTTTGTTATTGGTAATAGGGAGAAAGTTTCCATCAATAGTAACATTATGATTACCTTGCCCGATAACCATACCTGATTGCCAGCGTATTATTACTTTTGCTCCTTTGTCAATATCTCCTTTTTGTCTGTGTGTAATTCTTTTGAAAGGATTAGGTTCTAAATCATCATAAAATGAACGTAACAGGTGTACTTTGTAGGGCAGTTTAATACAAATATGCTCCCTAGGAATAGATTCCAGAACTGTGTGTAAAAGCCCCCGAAATGAACACAATATTTCGTCAGCATCAAATGGCAATATCCATTCTGCTCCCCACATTTTATGGGCAAATTCTGCTGCTGCTGTCATTTTACGACTTTGATAGTAACCAACTTCAGGATCTTCAATTAAGTAGACTTGAGTATCGGCATAATCATCAGCAAAGCGTTTGACTTCCTGGGGCGTATTGTCTGAAGACATATTGTCTAAAACTACAAATCTCTTAATTCCTTGATTGTACTGCCAGACAAGGTTATGATAGGCAATATCTTGCTCATCTTTGAACATTGTTACACCAGCTACAACTATATTTTCTCGTCTACTCTTAGTTTTCAACTTCCTTGACTTTTCAGGAGACAGACGTTGCCCTCTTCTAGGTGTATCTATAGGAGTTTGAGTTTTGTCTGGCGATAATTCCAGTTTTAATTGCAATGGTTTAAAAAGTTGGTTTAAGCCAGTTACTATCTGATTGACTTGAGATTTTGTTTGTGCTAACTTTTCTGATGTTAATTGGAAACTAGATGGCTGTGTTTGTGCATTCTGTTGAACTTTTTGTAACTCAAATTTAGTCTGTTCTAACTCTTTCTGATTACTATCTAGTTTAGACAAAGACTCTTCCAATATTGCCATAGTCTCCTCCAACTGCGACTGATACTTCTCCAATAACTCTTCAGTCTCCCGCAACTGAGACTTAGTTTCCTCTAACTCTTTGTGCAACTCCGACTCTACTCCCAACTGCTTCTGCTGGAACTTCCCTTGGGACTCTTCCAACACCCCCATGGTCTGCTCCATTTGAGACTTATACTCCTCTAACACTCCCATCGTCTCACCTAACTGGGACTGAGACTCCTCCAACAATTGTTCAGTCTCCTGCAACTTGGCCTTAGTTTCCTCCAACTCCTGCTTAACTTGTCCATTTGAATCCGAATGCTGCTGTACCCCCTTTTCCTTAAGCTGATGTAACTCAAAGTGTTTTTGCTCCAACTCCCCCAATACCTCATCTAACTGAGATTGCGATCGCTCCAACTCCTCCCTCACATCATGCAACTCAGACTTAGTTTTGTCCAACTGTTTCTGAGTTTCTTGCCATTTCACCTTAAATTCTTCTGTTTCTTTCTGAGACTGGGACTCCTCCAACAATTGTTCAGTCTCCTGCAACTTGGCCTTAGTTTCCTCCAACTCCTGCTTAACTTGTCCATCTGACTCCGACTGCTGCTTTACCCCCTTTTCCTTAAGCTGATATAACTCAAAGTGTGTTTGCTCCAACTCCCCCAATACCTCATCTAACTGAGATTGCGATCGCTCCAACTCCTCCCTCACATCATGCAACTCGGACTTAGTTTTATCCAACTGTTGCTGAGTTTCTTGCCACTTAGCGTGAGTTTCTTCTAATTCTTTTTCTATTGCTACTACCATTAACTTATTTCCCTTTAATTATTGATTAAAACAAATCAAACTACAATTGAGTCGATAAAATCAAATTTTCCTAAACCAGAGTTTATTTTACACCCATTTATCCAAATCCTACCTTTTTTCAAAAGTATATTTATTTCTAACTACTTACCACAACTTTTTGTTGAATTCTCATTGTGCGTTTCATCAACTTTTGCCATTCTTCAGAATTTGTCAATTTTTCACTATCAAACTCTAGACCTTTTGCCTGAAAGAAATTAGTAAAATTATCTAACCAATCCATAACTACTTCTGTGCGAGAACTTTCTGCATATTTCAAAGACTTCTGAAGGCATTCTTGCATCTCAGCCAAATTATTGTTTTGATAAGCATACCATGATTCCCATACTAACAATTTATATTCTGTTTTATTCCCAGATTTTGAATCTCTCAAAATAGCTTGTTGATATTGCAATTTCTCTAATTCTGACTTAGTTTCTATTAGTTGAAACTTAATTGCCACCAATTCTTTCTGCCCTTTTTGTTCTTGAGATTGGGACTGTTGTAATAATACCTCTGTTTTTCGCCATTGAGTCTGAATTTTTTGCAATACTGTCTGAGTTTCTTGTAGTTGCATTTGCAGATTTTCTCGTTCTTGATCAGTTTGATGTAGCTGAGTTTGAAAATCTATTAATAAAGATTTTGTTTGTTGTAATTGAGAATGTAATTTTTCCAATAGTTTTTCTGTATGCTGAAGTTTTGAACTAGACTCTACTAATTCTGTTTGAATCTCTTGATTGTGTAGTTGTAATAACTTCAATTCTTGTTTAGTTTTATGTAACTCAGACTTTGATATTTTCCACTCGTTTTGACTTTTTTGAATTTCTTTTAGCTCTACTTCTGACTGTTGCCATCTTGTTTCTTTGTCTTTTAGTTGAGAATTAGATTCTGTTAAATATACTTGAGTTTGACTGAGTTTAGATTGAGTTTGTTGTAATTCTTTACGAGTTTTTTCCAAGTCAAATTCAGACTTTTCTAATTCTGGTTTAATCTTTTCTAGTTGAGAATTAGATTCTGCTAACTCTACCTCTTTTCCCTGCAATATTGCCTCAGCATCTGTTAACTTATACTGAGTTTGCTGTTTTTGTTCTTCGGCTTGTTTTAACTGAGATCGAGATTCTTGCAACATGACCTCAGTTATTGCTAACTGAGACTGATATTTTTCCCACTCTTCCTGACTTTGATCTAGTTGATATTTATAAGCTAATAATTCCCCCCTACTTTCCGAAAAATTCTGTTCTGTTACTTCTAGTTCTACCTGAGTTTGTTTAAGTTGTAAATGAGTATCTTCTAGTGCTGTTTTTGCATCTTTTAAATCTTGCTGAGATTTTTGGAACCAGGCCTCTTTTGCTACTAATTGTAATTGGGAATATTCCCAAAGTTCTTGAGTTTGGTGTAGCTGATGTTGGCAAGTTTTTAGTTTAGTCTGAGTCTCGTACAAATTCTGTTTTGTTTTTCCTAATTCTACTTTATTTTGTTTTTCTTGAGATTTAAATCTTTCCAATAATTTTTCAGTTTTTTCTAGCTGAGATTGAGATTTTTGCCATACTGATTCTGTTTCCTGAAGTCTACATACAAATTGTTCCAATTCTTCTTGGGTTTGATGGAGTTGTGACTGATATTGTACTAATTCCCCTTGAGTTTCATGTAGCTTAGATTTTGTTTGTAGGAATTCTTTTTGTGTAGCTTGATATTTTTGTAATTCACCTTCTTTATTCTTAAGCTTTGACTGGCATTGTACTAGTTCAGTTTGAGTTTTATTTAAATGGGATTTAGCAGTAGCTAATTGATTTTCTGTTTGTTCAAATTGAGTTTGAATATGTTTAACTTTTTCAAGTTTACTCCCTGTTTCTTCTAAAACTTTTTCTGTGTTGTGGAGTTGTTTTTGGGATTCTAATAATTTTGCCTCTGTACCATCGACTTGAGTAACATATTTTTCTAACTCATCTCGTGTTTGTGTTAATTGA